>JANMOF010000149.1:0-44970 GCA_031368925.1 Leptospiraceae bacterium | reverse complement strand
CATAATTGCTATAAACCACAAAATTTTTGCAATAAATGAATTTTCTTTATAACATACCCATAGAAAAAAAGTAATGAATCCGTAATAGGCATCGAAGAGTGTAGCTATTACCCACGGATCAGTTATAATTTTGGGTAAATGAGTAAATAGACTGAGTTCAAGCGAAGCCCAGGTAGTTACGCAAAGCATTGACGCTAAAATAAAACTAAAAATAATTTTCAAAAGTATGATCATAAAATTTCTCCTAGATATTTGTATTATTTGGTCTGGTGTAAATGGCTTGCACTACAGAGATATTTCTCATTTTAAAAGCAGCATTGCAATAGGAAAGATAATATCTCCAGGTGCGAATGAATTTTTCCCCAAATCCCATATCGCGAACTTGTCCGATATTTTTATCAAACCTGTCAAGCCAGAGTTTGAGCGTCTTCGCGTAATTTAACCCTAAGTCCTCTAGATCAAATAAGAAAAAATTACTCGAGCGATTGATTGCTTCGTTGAGTCTTCCTATTGAAGGTAGTAGAGAACCAGGGAAAATATATTTTTGAATAAAGTCAATGCCGGACCTGAACTCATCATAGCGAGAATCCGGGCAGGTAATCACCTGTAACCCCATGACTCCATCTTTTTTTAAAACCTCGCTGCATTTAGCAAAATAGGTTTCAAAGTATTTATGCCCGACTGCTTCAAGCATTTCAATAGAAACGATTCGGTCGTATGTTCCGGTGATGTGACGATAGTCGCAGAGTTTAATTTCGATTTTTTCAGAGAGACCTCTTTTCTCAATCAATTCCTTAGCATATCTATATTGCTCTTCAGAAATTGTAATTGTAGTGATTTTACAGCCATACTTAGCTGCGGCAAATGTGCTGAAACCTCCCCAACCACTTCCAATTTCTAAAAGATGGTGTGAGCTATCGAGTTTAATTTTTTGACAGAGTGCATCATATTTTTGAATTTGTGCATCGTCAAGACTTTCCTTTTGCGATTTAAAATAAGCAGACGAATATGTCATAGTGCTATCTAAAAACAATTTATAAAAATCATTTCCTAGATCGTAATGCTCTACTATATTCTTTTTACTTCCTGTAACAGTATTAGATCTTTTAAGATGATAAAGCCGATTAAAGAAGTTAAATAATCTTAGCCGCAAGGTAGACTTTTTAGTTCCCGACAAATTAGGACTATCCTCAACATTGAGAATAAACCAGGAGATTACTTCTGAAATATTTTCTGTTTCCCAATCGCCTTCCAAATAACTCTCCGCAAATCCAATGTCTCCAAAGTATACGCATTTGCGATAGAAGTCGTAAGTCTTTACATGCACATGAGCGCTATTAAATGCATCATACTCTTTAGAAGTATCTCCATACAGAATAAAAGTTCCATCGGGGTCTACTATTTTTAAACAACCTACTCTCATTTTAGAAAGTGATCTTACAAATAGCTGCTTATGCATTTTAGCCTGTAAACTACTGGCTAATTCTGATTTGCTCTCTATAACATTCTCAACTGTTTTTTCCAAGATAAACTCCTTTTTGTAAATCTGGGTTTTCTATTTTTTTTATGAACGGGATTTTTTTAAAATATAAAAGCATTGCCTGCCAGTGAATAAGAACGATTACTTTCAAAGTCAAAAGAGGATACTTCAAAAAAAGAAATAGCATTTTCCAATCTGTAAGTGACACCTTATTACCAATATATGCGGATAAGAATACTTTATCTCCACCTTTATAATCATCGATATAAATTTTGAGTTTGTCCGATGGAGGATTTAACTTAAACTCAAACTCAGTATCCAGTTCAAAAAAAGGGGATACGTAAAAATGCTTTATAGTTTTAAGATAAAAGCGATAGTTGCCATAAGAATTCAGTGCAACGAAGGGTTTCATTTCCCCGAATGTATTATGCACTTCAATTAGAGCACATACTGGAGTATTATCCTTATCATAAAGATAATAAAAACAAACCGGATTGAATGTATATCCTAAAATTCTGAGATGAGTCACGAGCACGACTCTCGAAATTTCCGCATTACAGCCGTTTTCCTTTGCATAAGAAATAATTCCATTTTTAAAATCCGAATTTCCATATTCAAAATGATCAGACGGGTAAAAGGAAAATAAATTCCATTTCTGATTTCCGAAAAAATAATATTTCTTATCCAAAATATCTAATTCATCTAAATCAAGTGCAAACGTAAATAGTCCATAAGAAAATGCATGTTTCTTAGGCAAAATGCGATTATGCACTACTTTGCATTCATACAGATTTGAATTTATGACCATATATCCTTATTTAGCAATCTTCGTGCCAGATTTAGTCCAGATGTAAATGCATCTTCATGAAAGCCAAATCGAAAGTAGCTTCCGCAATAATTAATGAGCGGGTCTTCATTTAAAGCGGGAAGTTTTTCCTGCGCATCGGTTGTATTTACACTGAAAACAGGATGTTCATAATTTATCTTACGGATAATTTTTTGTGGATTGATTTTTCCAGGATCGTTAATAGACAGGAAATAATTACGCTTATCCGAAATACCCTGTAAAGAATTCATCCAATAAACAACGGAAGACTCCTTATTATCCTCTACTCTATAATTCCAGGATGACCAGGCTAATTTCTTTTGTGGCATAATGGAATCATCCGTATGAAGTGTAGCAATATTTTTCTGGTAGCGAAAATGTTGTAGTAAATTCTTTTCTTCCGACGTTGGATTTTCAAGAAGGGAAAGCGCTGTATCCGCATGACAGGCAAATACTAGTCTGTCGTAATATTCAAAGCTTCCATCTTGTAAAATTAATTTAATACGATTACTTTCGCGAACTACTTTCTTCGCTCCATTTTTCAGATGAAATTTATCTTTAAATGGTTCGATAATTTTCTTTACGTAAGACCTTGAACCATTCACAACCGTCTTCCATTGATGCTGCGTATTGAGCCCTAAAAAACCATGGTTATGAAAAAATCGTACGAGGGTAACAGCGGGAAACTCTAACATATCACGCTCTTCTGTCGACCAAACTGCGGAACTCATAGGAATGATATAACGGTAAAGAATATCTGTTCCCATTTTTTTTTCGAGAATGTATTGTCTTAGAGTATAATTTTTATACTTCGGATTATCGAGAATAGCAGGAGACTCTGTATTAAAGCGATTAATTTGATACAGAAGTTTCAAATAAGGTATATTAAAAAAATTACTTCTTTGCGCAAATAGACCATTAACCCCAGAGCCACAAAACTCTAAACGGGTTGGCAAATGCTGAACACTAAATGACATCGAGGAATTCTTTATTTCAACAGAAAGTTCTTTAAAAAGACGGGTCAAATTGGGATAAGTCACTTCATTGAACACAATGAATCCGGTATCTATAGGAAAAAGCTTATTAGCCTCCGCCACATCGACCGTATTTGTATGTCCACCAATATAGTCGCCATTATCATAATAGACAATATCAAATTCCTTATGGATAAAATGACCCAGCCCGAGCCCCGCAATGCCTGTTCCAATAATTGCAAGTTTTTTCAACATAGCCTCTTTGTAAGTTTAGACTCTTACTTTGATTTACCATTTCGTATTTTGAACTATTTTTAGAAGAAAAAAACGTTTGAGTTTAACTGAAACAATAGAATCTTTGGTGAAGTGAATGGGGGAAAAATGAGCGCCGACGAATATAAATTTGAAACGCACAAGAATAATCATGTCGTCATAGAAGCGTCAGCCGGCACTGGAAAGACTTATACGATTGAGCACATGATTCCTCAGTTCATTGAAGCAAGCATCTCCATTGAAAAAATCGCAGTGCTCACATTCACAGAAAAAGCAGCAGCTGAATTGCAAGATAGAATTCGAAAACAGTTAATCAAGTCTACCCTAAACCCAGCACTTACACAGGACAGGAAAGATAAATTAGAAGAGGCTCTGGAGTTATTACCAAATGCGAATATTGGAACCATACATCATTTTTGTAGATCCATTTTAAAAAAACATTCTCTAACTCTCGGACTATCTGCCAAGTTTGGAGAAATCAGAAAAGCAAGTGAAGAAATAGAAACCTACTTCAAAAAATTTTGGGGGAAAATCGAGAAGGATGATTCCGAGGATCTAATCGCCCTTCTCCAGAAAGTAGATTTTCAAAAGTTCAAAGGAGCGTTAGTCGAACTAACCGAAAAATCCGGCGGAAACAAAATCAATCTCTTAGAAAAATCAGATACTTCTCGTATCGAAAAAGATTTTTTACAATTAAAATCACTTCTGGATAATGCTGATTTACCCTCTAAGAAAGCGGTTTATAATATTAAACTGCAAGATTTTCAATCACAAACATTTTCTAGCGACTACGAACGACTTACCGCACTTAAAACAGCATTTTTCACAAAAACTTTAACACCGATTAAAGACGTGGTAAAATTTTTAGCAAGCAGCAATTCTATTTCCGAAAGTGAGTTTGAAGCTCTTATTGAGGGTATGCGACTATGCTTAGAAAATAATTATGCAGTCGAAATTCTAAATCCTATTTTCAATTATGCAAATGAATTAATTGAAGACTACGAAAAATATTTATTTTCTCAAGACAGTATTTCTCTAGACGGTTTAATTTTACAGACACGTAAACTACTTACTGATTTCCCAGAGGTCAAAAAACAAATTCAAAAAACTGTTAGCTATCTTATCTTAGATGAATGCCAGGATACAAATCCAGTTCAAATTGATTTAGTCACGGAACTTTTTTCGGGTCTTACTAAAGGAATTATTTTTGTGGGGGATCCAAAACAATCCATTTATCGTTTTAGACAAGCAGACTTAAACTCATACAAAGGCGCAGTAGAAAAACTCGTAGGTAAAAAAGAACTAAGACTTGGCATGTCTTTTAGAAGTTCAAAGCGATTGATAGACGCGTTTAATATCATTTTTCCGCAGCTAGCAAGTTTCGGAGATTTGTATAAGCCAGTAGATGCAAATCGAACTCTGGATAGCAAAGCAGAAAAAAATAAACCTCCCCTAATTCTACTCGGACTCGACGAAAATAACATTCCAAAGAACCAGGATGAGTTAGGCAAAGATTACTCTGCAGAAGAATTACGTCAGGCGTCTATACAAGAAATCATTCAAGTAATAAAGACAATTACGGATAATGAAGATTACCTGATTGAAGATAAAGATAAAACTTATAGAACAATAAAGTATTCTGACATTGCTATTCTTGCAAATTCCAATAGTAGCCTGAATAAACTACTGCGAGAATTCTCGAGAAATTCTATTTCAGCTAATGTATACAAAAGTAATCTTTTTTATAGTCACAAAATTGTGCAGGCTATTTCGCATTTGCTTCACGCAGTAGAAAATCCAAACGATTCCTCTTCTCTCTACAAAACTCTCGCATCCGATTTATTTTTAATTCCTGAACGGATTTTGTATCAACTTTCCGAAGCGGGGGAGCTTTCTTATTTATTTGATTCAAGTATTTCAGAAGTGAATGTAATCTATGAATCTTTACGTAAGGCACATGAGAATCGATATACGAAGGACATTGCTTATACACTCCATGAAATTTTACGCGAAAATCAAATCCTAGAAGTTCTATCCATTGGTTTTGAGGGTAAACGAAATTTGGCGAACATCTATCACCTCTCCGAAATGTTGAGTTATACCCAGTTGACAGAAAATCTAAGTTTCGGGGAAATCGTGCGTAACCTCAAGCGAGATGTTGAAAATTCGGTTGACCAAGAAATAAAACTCGACAGTGATAAAAAAGATGATTCTTTCAATTCAGTGCAGCTTATGACGATGCATGCATCTAAAGGATTGGAATTTCCGGTTTGTATTTTGTTTGACCTGGCAGCCAAACCAGTTCCCGATAAAAATTTTCTATATAGCAAAGATAGTTTTTTACGAGAGAATCCACTTCCAATAGAATTAAAAATTAAACTACAAGATGATACAGAAATTAAAACTCCTGGTTTTGATAAACAAAAAGAATTAGAGACAAGGGAGCTTACCTATGAAAAAGATCGCTTACTCTATGTTGCCTTTACCCGCGCAAGGGATTATCTTGTTTTGCCGCTTCATCAAATGCCAAAACCTAAGTCTAACTATGAATCCAAATCTAAAGGAAATTCAGCCTCCCTTCGAAAGTTAGTAGAAGTAGCTTTTTCTGTAGAAAATATTACGAGTTTGATCAAAGATAGACTTGCTCAAAACTTCACCGGTCAAGAAAGAGTTACGACAAAAAAAGAAATAAAAATATCGACTGAAAAAAATTCTAATCTTACAATAATTGAACCCATTCAACTATCACGTCTAACGGTAGCGGAAATATATAGCAAAGCGGGAATCAAAGTTCAATCCTATTCTTCCATAGCGCGACACTTAGAGCCAGAAGAAGAATACGTAAAAGAGAAAGTTACTAGCGAAAAAAAAGTCGCTCCCGAGAATAACGATAATTCTCCGATCACTCTTAGCTCAGAAAAAAGAGGAACTACCTTTGGACTTCTCTGTCATGCGGTGATGGAAAATTTTGATTTAAAAATTTTATCCGACGAGAAAAAAATCGAAGCAGAAGTAAAGCGAATGGTAAACGAGTATTATCCGACAACAGGACTAAATGAAATCCAGGATTATACAAGTAAAGATGCAATAGACTTTTGCTTCGCTACACTTACAAAGTCTTATGCGATGAACAAAGAAAAATCAGAATTTGCAAACATCAAAGATTGGAAATATTTACTACGAGAAAAATCTTTCTTCTATAAATTAAAATCCAGCAAAATGGATTTTCTAGTTGGAATCGGAGATGGAATGTTTTATTGGAATGACAAATACTACCTACTCGATTGGAAAACGAATTTAATTAAGTCAAGCGAAAACGAAACGATAGACGAACATCTAGAGAAAAAAGTAAAAGATTCGTATTTCTACCAATACATGATCTATAGCATGAACTTAATTGATAATATTACTCCTAAGAAAGAAGATAAAAAAGAATTTTGGGAGAAAAAGTTCGGTGGAATGCTTTTTATATTTATGCGCAGCAAAGAGGATAACCAAGGTTCGCTCCTCATAAAGCCTACCTACGAAGAAATGCAAAATTTCAAAAAAGGTCTGGAGAATTAATATGAGTTCTGGAATACTACCGGGAGTAATTCGCGGACTGGGAAGAGCTAGGATCAAATTTGATTTAGTTTATAAAAACAAAAAGATTGGACGCGAGAACTCTAAGAAATTTTTATTCCTAGAAAAGTTAAACTTAAAGGAAAAAGAATTTTCCAGATCAGCTCTTTTTAAAACTTTAAAACTTTTTAGCGAACCCGAACCCGATGAAGTTTTATTTTGGACTGTGTTAAAATTAATTAACGCAGAAGAAATCGGTGGTCTATGCTTTCCTATTTCTGAGCTAAAGAAATTTATTCTAGAAAAAAATCCTAACTTAAATCTAGACGCATCCTGGAAAAACTATTTCGAGTCAAATAACGCAAAATCATTATTATTCCAAGATGGTGAAATGCTTTACCTGACTCACTTATACCATACGGAAGTTGCGGTTTGTGATTATTTGCGTAAATTCTTCGAGTCAGGCTTTAAGGAAAAATTCAAAATCTATAAAGACAAAAATCTTTCCGAAGAACAAGTCTCGATTGTAAATTCTATCTTTCAAAATTCAATTTCTTTTTTGTCGGGAGGACCGGGAACGGGGAAAACAACCATTATCCAGGCGATCTTGCTTTCTGGAATTGATAATGGCATATCGCCTGAGTCTATCGCAATCCTTGCCCCAACAGGAAAGGCTGCTAAGCGTCTACGGGAAAGTTGCCACTTACTTCTCTCTAAACACGATACACTGGGAGAACCGAGCACAATTCATCGCTTCCTCGGATACAATCCTTCGAGCGGCAAATACAAATGTAACTCTGAAAATCCAATCCACAAAAAACTTATCATAGTAGATGAATCTTCGATGATAGACATATTTATTCTAAAGGCGCTACTGGAAGCCTATCCGATTGCTGAATCTGACAGGCGCATTATATTTGTGGGAGATCCAGATCAGTTATTATCAGTGAATTCTGGCTCTGTGTTTTCAGACTTTATTTTGCTGGGTAAAAATACATTTAAACTAAGTAAATCTTTTAGACAAACAAGTGAAGGCGAAGAAATAAAAACTCTTGCTAATAGAATTCAAAATTTAAAATCAGAGGATAATTTAGGTATACTCCTAAATAATATTTCTATTCAGAAAAAAATTACAGAAATTTCTTCCGGTGTTATGTTTATTGAAACAACAAAAGATGAAGAGAGTGTGAGTATTGCGCTTGAGTGGTATCAGAATTTGGCAAAGCTCGGTTACTCCGGTCAAATTCTCACCCCTTATAACGAAACAAAGATTGGAGTTAGAAACCTAAACACATTCATAGAAAAAGAAATGGAAAAAATTTCATCGGCAAATACTAAATTACCAGTTATTGTAAATAGCAATCTTTATGATTTAAAATTATTTAACGGGGAAAATGGATATTTGGTAGCGGCAAATGAATCTTATTCTTTTACTCCAGCAGGAAAAGAGGCAGTAACAATTTCTAGTTCTTATCGTCAATATTTTGATTCAGCCTATGCAATCACAGTTCACAAAAGCCAGGGTTCCGAATACGATCATGTTTGTCTCTTAATCCCCGCCGAGCTAGAAAATCCAGATTCACTTTTGAATATTCGTATTCTCTATACTGCCATTACCCGCGCGAAAAAATCTGTAACTCTCATCGGATCACTTAGCCTATTCCAAAAAGCACTTCTAAACGGAGGCGAAGAGAGGCATTCTCGAATTGCCGCAAGATTGAGTTCAAACTAATATAACATGCCAGCCATATACAATGGAATGACATTTCCTGCACCGGTCTCAATTCCTTCCTTAAAAATGTAGGCATCATTTAAACTCTTAAGCTGCTTTTTTGTTTTGGATTTCCCGCCAATTTCGATTTCGATTTTGCGCCCTTTTCCATTTACAATAAAATCAACCGTTGTAGAAACATAGATTGGGTTTACAAAAGAAACTTGAGATGCAAAGAATGATTCTCGAATATTCCCTGTATCGGCAGAATGTTTCCAAAAGTTTTCTGCAATGCAATGATAAAAGTTTGGACTTTTAAAGAAAATTTTCACGTTCTTGAGACCTCCACCCGTAGACCTTTCCTCTTTGCGGATAATTTGTAGTATGTCCGTTCTTTCTAGTAAATCAAAATAATCATACAGGGTATCTTTCGTAACTTCGATTTTATCTTTTAGAGTCTCAGTATTAAAAAGTGGAATCGGGCTTAATGCGATGAACCCAAGTAATTTTTTGAGTTTTAAAGCAGAGAAACTTTTCAGACTCTTAATAGTTTGAATATCTTCATATATGACTTTATCTAATACATTTTCCAAAAGTAGCAGATAATCACTTTGAGTATTTTCAATAAAAAAAGGATAACTTCCTACTTGTAGGTATTCCCTAAATTCTTTCAATATATCAGGGATAATAGACATTAGCTTCCCTGAAATTTCTGTATGTTTTTTTAATATCTCCTCAAAATCGTAAGTCTCTACTATTTTTTTATATCGTATGGAAAGAAATTCTCTAAAAGATAAAATAGGCAAGGTATAGAGTTTCATTCGACGCGATAAGTCTCCTTTTCCATGCAAAATATTCATAGCAGAACTTCCGAGGATAATAATCTGTTTGCGCGGAAACGCATCATACAGAGCTTTGATTTCTAGACTCCAATTCTCCTGCTTATGCACCTCGTCAATAATGATAGTATTTCCATATGAACGAAAAAAATCACTTGCGATAGAATAAATTCCACGATTTAGAACGAGGGGATTATCTGCCGATATATAGAGGCATTGTTCAGGATTGTTAAATTCTTTTTTAAAAAATTGCAAAACTAAAGTAGACTTTCCTGTTCCTCTTGCCCCTAAAATTCCGATCAAACGTGAATTCCATGAAACTTTTTGATAAATCGAACGAACGAAACTCATATCAGTAGCCTCTGCAACTCTGGCAGTATTACTAAAAAGTTCTTGCATGATTTCAACCTCGTCTGCTAAGGTAGATGTATTATATATAAAAATGTCTACCAGAATGGACATTTTTATATATAATACATCTACCTTATTCTACTTTTTAAGTAAAGCTTAATTTATGAAGATTGTTAAATTAAATACTCTTAAATGCTAGGTTACGGATTTCCTTTATGTTCTCTTCAGCGACCTTTTCGCCAAGCGCAATGAATTCTTTTGCGCGATAGAATTCATACCAGGATGAGTTAGGCAAAATCGGACTCATGTAAATGTCAGAACTCTGAAAAGAATATTTGCAAAGGCGATATTGTAGAGAATAAAAACTATTGATAAAAATATCCATAAGAGATTGATCTTTTTTGTTAGATTTGACAACATCTTCGGGGGAAGGCATAGCGTTAACAGCAATTATCCGCTGAATCCCTTCAATGGTAAGCGCACTTACCGGCAATGGGTTAACAACCCCACCATCGACATATACGCCCTTATCCGTTACTAATGGATTAAAAAGTCCGGGTATCGCAGTGCTTGCCATAATTGCATCTACGACGGAACCTTCTTTCATGATAATTTCTTCTCTGGTGTTGATATTACAGGTAATAGTTCTTAGATCTATTGGTAAGTCTTGAAAAGTTTTATGCCCTAAAAATCCTTCCAGGAACTTACGGATATTATTCCCGGAAATTAACCCCTTGGTAGGCATCATAGAAAAATCAACTAGCTTAAACATATTAAAAAGGGAATCAAATTCTTCAGTCGCCTTTTCTATATTAGCCGCACTTACCCCGCTCGCCCAGAGAGCACCAACTAGAGATCCAATACTCGTTCCGGAAACCATATCGATCATAATATTTTCTCTTTCCAGAACTTTTAATACCCCAATCTGAGAGAGTCCAAACGCTGCCCCTCCTCCAAGTGCAATTCCTAAGCGCATACCTGTTATTTTGCGCGCAATTTTTCGAGTCAAGATATTCAAATCACTACTCTTAACGGACTCATTTAAAACTAGATTCGTCACAAAACTGGCATCATTTGTTTTATCTAAATTGTATTGCACTAGAAACTCTTGGGGATTAGTTACTTCTTTTTCTGTTATCAGGTAACAATGATCTGACTCTTGCAGCAATGCTTCGCATAATTCTTGTTTGTCTTCCGGTAAATCTAAAATTATAAAGTTATATGAATACATATACTTACGATATTGCGTAATGATTTCAGTTATATCATCAAAATCGTAATTTTTAATTTTGGAAGCAGACCGAATAACATTGTTTTTACTTTTATTAAATCGTAGCACGATAGATTTTTTAGAAGTCTGGTCGATGATATGTTCTGAAAGCTCAATAGAAAATTGAGAACCTAAATGATCGCTCGCCTTGCAATAAACCGAAATAACATTTGACTCAATAATCTTTCGATTGAGTTCATCGGGACTTGCTTTCATACGACGTGTAAGAACGCGACTGATGACAACACCCAGGGAAGGAATTTTAGTAATTATATCATTGAAATCCTCTAGTGAAATTAAAAGAAGTTTTACATCGCCGAGTGCAATTGCAGAAAAAGTATGTGGCTTATCTCCCATCAAAGAAACGATGCCAAGGAAATCTCCTTTACGCATTACTTCAACAGAAACTTGTTTTTCTTCGTCACCTACTTTGATTGTATTTTGTAATTCAATACTCCCGTTTACAATAATATAAAAATAATCGCAAGGAGAACCTTGTTTATATAAAAATTCATGTCGCTTAATATCCTTTATGGTCGCTTTTTCGGCAATATAACTTTTGTCGGAATCTGATAGACTATAAAGAACAGGTAAAGAGGAAAGAAGATAAAATTTTCCAAGTGTTTTTAAATCAGCCATACTTACAAATTAAAAATGATTCTAAAATCAGCAAGGAAGAATAGCTCTGAGATTCTTAAAAAAACTAAAGCCAAAGACACCCAAGAAAATAGAAATATACACACTTACGTATGATAAAAATTACCTAAAGTTACTTAGGAAACAATTTGATTTTAAAATAGCTTCCTAAGTAGATGGTGGAAACAGGAATTAAAAATACATTGCACCACAAACTATGGATATAAAAGAAATTACCGATCCTCCTTCTATCTTTAAAATGACCGAAACTCTTTTTAAGCAGTTCCCTGTCTATATGTTAGTAAATGGAAAACCAAAGCAGATAAAAATCATTGCGATGAAAAATCTAGGTGTCCTCATTCAATCACCAGATGAGAATCCAAATCCTACGGAAAGAATTTTACTTCTCACTAATGCAGGAAATCTATTACGTTTTGTATTTAAAGTTAATACCAAAGATCCAAGAGGAATTGAACTTTTAAACCCTACTGCACTTACGATAAAGCCAGCGACACGAACATCTAATCGTTACCAGATATCAAAGACACCTATCTATGTTTCGAATGTAATTAGTCAAACGATGATTCCTCATGACCTATCGGATGACGCATTAAAAGTAGAAGGCTTGATAAAGCCCTATATCCAGAAACTGAAAGCAAAATTTACGGAAGTAGATTTCTTTGTGCATGAAAGAATGGATACACGAGCCCGCTTAATGTCCGATACAGGCAAACACATATTTGTCCCTGATACAAAATCTCCTGACAGCGTTTCAGAAGAATTTATTCCTTTTAGTGAGCATGTGCATCTAATGCGGCAGGGGAAAGGCTTAAGTAGATTCATTTCAGAAATTTGCGTACCTTTAAAGTATAGAAATATTATTCTTTATGGTTATCTGCAAATTTTACATTTAGAGAAAACAACTATAAATGATTATAACCTAGTCTTGCATGTAGCAGATAAATTTTGCAAAGAGATTGAAGAGTCTGATATATTTAATGAATCCAAGATCAAATCTGCAATCTTAGACATCAGTGGAAGTGGATTTAGTTTTTCTCATCCGCAATCCAAACACTTCGGAAAATTATTTTCTATTGGTGGCACTATTTTATTTGATATGTATGAAGAAGATAAAAGCCTTGGAACGTTTAGAGGCGTTGTGCGAAATATCAAGCCTCTGGAAAAACTATTTCGGATTGGTTGCCAATTCTTCCATATGTCAGATGAGTATAAAGTCATTGATGATCTAATGAAGAAATTCTTCCCAAATAGTCAACAAGAAGAATCTGCCCTCACTCCGGATAATACCAATAAGCCCAAAACAAAAGTAGACTCTGTCCTAGCTAGCTTAGATGAACCAGAAGCGGCTAAGACAGAGAAACCGGAAACAGACGAGACTTCAAATGATACTAAAGACTCGCCTGAATAAGGTAAATCTAGAAAGCAGCCATGAACTGAAAGAAGAACATATGTGCGACCGATGCAGCCCCACTCTGCCCTAGGAAAATAGCAGTATTCGTTGTGATAGCACCCGTTTGCACGTTATACGTATAAGCCGCATTCTTTTGGTTCTTTACAGAATCACCCGCAGTAAGAATACCTCCACCGATCATCACAGAAAGATACTCATTCATGCTATACATCCAGGATAAATCAAATTCATTATAAATTCTTCTATTTGATTTTGCTAGGCGAATACTTGTTTGACCGGTAGCGTAACCTTCTACTGTTGCATTCGTATTAGCCGCTCCACTAATTGCATACCAGGCATCCTGTGTCTTAGCTTTATCATTTGTAAAATACGAAGCATAAAAAGTTCCAAAACTGTCTGTCTTGTAAGACACGTTGACTGTCTTACTAATTAAATTCTTGGTATCAATGTTTTCGGAAAATCCTGCGACGTTATTCCAATAAGGGATTACACCGACTCTAGGACCCGGAAGTGTTTGAAAGGTAGAGCTGCTTCCATCAGTGCGATTGCTATCTCCTGAGGCATACAAGAATTGTGCGCCAAGTCTAAGTTTCTGAAAGAAGGTATAACCGGTTTGGAATACATAAAAATTTCCCGCATACTTTTGATTTTGCCCTAGAAGGTTATAATTAGGAGTTGCAGTTCCATTTGCCTGACCGATAGCTGTATTGAGTGCTGAATTTAAACTGGGATTTTTATTTACTCTAGCGCCTGTCGTTCCTGATTGCCATGCAGCTTCCACTGTCCAGTCCCATCCCTGCCATGGACTATCGGCTGCGAGATTATTTCCTGCCATGCGGTTAGTCAGTCTAAACCCCGTTGTCCAGAGATTATTTCTTTGCTTCGACCAATTATTTGCATACGCATCAAAGTCTGTTGTCGCAGGAATTGAAATCGTAGGGTTAGTCAAAGTTGTTGCCGGATAAGCAGGAGTTCTTTGTGTTAGAATCCCAAGCGAATAAGCATCCACTAAAAACCAATTTTTAATTTTCAGAGTGTCATACGTTCCGACCAAGTATTGGTTAGGCAAACCAGCATTTAACGGAATTGACTTACCTGTGTTCGGATCAATACTTGAACTTAGAATCGGTGCGTTAGCCGATAACACTCCGTTAGGTCCGGATTGGTTTCCAATTACTTTATTCGCGAAGAAGTGAAGATTGTAAGTATCGTGGTCAATCATCAATCGGGCACCATCAAAAGATAATCCATTCGGAGTCCAGTTTGCTCCGCCTAATAGCCGTTGGTCTCCATAGGCAATGATTTGTCTTCCTACCTGTAGCTTAGCGTCTAATGGCAACTTCTTCAGCATAAACCAACCTTCTCTGAGAGTTGTCTGTGCAGGAATGGTGGTTCCCTGTCCCGGAGTAACAGTATTACCCACTCCAGCAAATGTCTGCGCGCGGTTGTCCCCAACACTAGCCGGCGTTGATCCTCCCCAAATCCTAGCATCCTGAAAATTTACTTTCATAGAAAAATAAGGACTCGGATCAATGATAAAAAACAATTGAGAGGTTTGGATCGTGCGAGATATATAGCCCTTATCCTGCTTGTCAAATCCAAGATTGTATCTATCTTCATAGCGGGGGCGAAGATTTGCCCCTACCCGCACCCAATCATTTAGCCAGGGCTTTTGATCTTTGTTAAACTTCTTAGCGTTGTCGGGATCTAAAAACATAGAGCGATTGTATTCAGGAGTTAAACCCTTTATCTTTAAAGGAGAAACATAAGCTTCCTCTGTCCCTTCTTTCGCAGAATCTTTATTATCCGTAGATTTAACGCCGTAGATTTTCTTTAATTCTTCTAGCTCTTGTTGTTGCTTTTTTAGATTAGTCTCGATTTCAGAAATTTTCTTTTTATCTGCTTCCGAGTCCTTTACTTCCGCAACTTCTTTTGCTTCTTTGACTTCTTTCGTAGGTGCTTGGGCAAATATTGGTAAGCCTATAGTAATAGATAAAATAAATAATATTAACATTTTCTTCATATATGGTTCTCCTTTAGAACAAATAATAACGTGGTTAATTATGATATGTCGACGTAGGTTACGCATAAATGCGTAACCTACAAAATGCACGTTCCCTATGAAATAGGAGGAGGTAAATTTAGAAGATGATCCTGGATGGTGTAAATATGAAATATAAATTCAGAAGTGGAAAATTTAGAAACCGGTGCTGCAAGAGAAACTAGACTTGCCAGGTAAACTGTTTCATAATAAAAAAACTCTCCCTCACCCTCTTCAAATTCTGCTAAAAAAAATTCTTTATTAGAATCATTTAAGATAGTAATAGAAAATTCTACTTCTTGAAAAGAAATTTTAGAATAAAGGGGATGTGTTTGATTATTTATGCTGAAAACAAAATAGAACACTGCAAAGAATAGAAAGAAATTAATAGCTCTTAGCCGTGATGAGTTTAAAAAAAGCATTTTTGAAACCTAGTAATAGTATTTTCAAATGTGGGTAATACGTCTAGAATTAAAAAAATTTCCATTTATTACATATTAACAGCATCCTGGAATTTTCCCTAGTCTGAATAGTTTTAATCATTGACTAATACAACTCTCAATTCTAAGTAAAGATTATGAAGAAATTTTTACTTGGCAGTCTAATTATATTTTTATTTCTTAGTTTGCCAGCACGAGCAAATGAAATTATTTCCTATAAAAAAATTGACGAGACATTTAAAAAAATATGGGATGATACCTATCCAATTGAATTTAAAAAGATAGTCAAAAAAGATTTACTTGGCAAAGGAATTATGGTTGTAAAAAATAAGCAAAAACAATTGGAATACATGTATTCTTTTTTAGTTTTTATTGCGCGGGTGAGTATGGTCGATGGAGTAAAAACAGAAAGCGAAGACGGAAAGGAAATCATCGTAAAGCTAATTCACAATCCAAGCGATGTCGAAAAACCATATCGAATTGAGCTTGGAGAATTCTCAGAAAAATATTACCAGGGGAACGTAGTAAAATGGATCAAATGAAACACGAAATCTTAATCACAGAGAAAATGAAAAAGGAAGGTCTTAGTGATTTACTCATCAAGGATTTTCTTACAAAAGTAGAAAAAGTTAGAACAGGGGAAACGGGTAAAGTCAAATGGGAAACGATAGGCGACTTAGATCCAGAGAAAGATGAAATTGATCTAGAAGTCTTGCGAAAGAAATACGAAATCAAAAAAGAAACTCTCTCGAAGCTAGTCGTTATTAAACTCAACGGTGGGCTTGGAACTTCTATGGGACTTGAAAAAGCAAAGTCTCTTATTCCAATCAAAGACGGGTTGTCTTTTCTAAAAATTGTAGCAAGCCAAGTAACATTCATGAGAAAGAAATATGGAGTGGAAATTCCACTTATCTTGATGAACTCCTATAACACCGAAAGCGACTCACTCGAAGAATTGAAAAATGCTGACTTCAGACAGGAAATTACTACTTCCTTTTTACAAAACAAAGTTCCACGGTTAAACCAATCAGATCTAACACCGATTACCCTTACCGACAAAAAAGAAGAATGGTGCCCGCCGGGGCATGGCGATATTTACCTCTCGTTGAAAGAGACTGGAATTTTAGATAAATTACTCGGACATGGATTTGAATACGCTTTTATTTCTAATGGGGACAATCTAGGCGCAACGATTGAGCCTGCAATTCTTGAATACATGGCAGATGCAGGATTAGAATTTGTAATGGAGATGACTCCTAAGACGTTAGCCGATACAAAAGGTGGGGCAATTTATCGTAAGCTGCAAGATGGGGAGTTTATAGGCTTAGAACTTTTAGAGACAGCACAAGTCCCAAAAGAAAATGAGCCCGAATTTTCCGGAATGGGGAAATTTAGAACTTTCTCGACAAACAACCTATGGGTAAACTTACGCGCATTATCCACACTCATGAAAGACAGGACTCCTTCTCTTTCCCTCATCGTAAATCCAAAAGTAGTAGATGGCAAAGACGTATTACAACTAGAAACCGCTATGGGCTCTGCCATTGGAAGCTTCCAAAAAACCAAAGGGATCATCATCCCCCGCGATCGCTTCGCACCTGTGAAGAAATGCGAAGACTATTTAATTCGTCGCTCTGATGCGTATGTTTTAAACGAAGACTTTTCCCTTACTATGAATCCAGAACGAAAAAAGGCTGGCTTAAGTGAAAACCTTGTTAGCCTCGACGACAAGTATTATAAAAAACTAAAACCCTTTGAAAATCTTCTGAAAATTACCCCTTCTCTCGTTCACTGCAAGTCTCTTAAAGTAGAAGGAGAGGTAGAGTTTGATACATACTTAGTTTTAAAGGGTGATGTAGTTATCAGGAATACTTCTGGAGAATTACGCAAAGTATCCGCTATTGGTAAATCAGAGTTGAAGGATGAGACTGTGACTTTTTAAAAATTACCACCGATGGGATTTAGATAAAGTTAAGTTTTACCAACATAAGACCTGTGCCCGTTCAGCGTTCGATCTCTAGGGCACTTTGTATCGAACGGTGAACGAACCGTGATCGAAGGGTGGAAAAAGTTTGAACTTTGATTGGGATGATTAGCATCTTTTTTTTGAATAACATATTATAACGATATGAAACAAACATTAATTATACTCCTGTTATTATTCTTATATTGTCGTTCTTCAATGACACCTCTGAAAGTAGATTTGCAATATACCTATCGCCAACATTCAGTATCATTACACAAGAAAATTGAGAATGCCCAAAACAATGTGCGTTTGAATCCTCAACTTATTAGAAAGCTAAATATTCGAAATAGGTTTTTGGAAATATTACCGGAAAATCATGGTGAGCAAATATGTGCCGTTACGACTTACTTTTTACTTTTAAAATATTCTGGTGCTGATAATTTAGGATCCTTTGAAGATTTTTATATTCGAGAAATCGATCAAGAAAATATTGTAGAAACAAAATCAGCAGAGGTACCAGCAGGCTTTGCTCTTATTCCAGGAAGCGAAGCGGTAAATAAAATAGTAATGAAATATAAATTCGGGAAGTAGATTTGAGATGCAACGTCCAAAAGAGTCTGATACTTTTCTTGCATTTAAACAGGCTAATGCTACTTATGCGATTGCAGCGTATTTCAATGAAAACTATTCCGGACACTATTTCTTAGTATACAAAGATAAACATAAATTGATTCGATTCGCAGATGCAGCCAATCCTAATGAGTATGGAGAACTTGTAGAAAAACCTTTTAGTGCAATTGGTTGGTTAGAACCAATTAAGAAACCCAAGAAACAAAAATAGATTGTTTTTTCTTCTCGAATACAAATGATATGAATTATGAATCCAATCCTTGTTCAGACTATTTCTGATTATTTTAGAGATAAAAAAGTAAACAAGGCGTATCTCTTTGGTTCATTTGCGAAGGGATTAGAAAAGGATACAAGCGACATAGATATATTAGTCGAACTAAGTGAATCTATTGGTTTTATGAAACTAATACAATACAAATTGGATTTAGAAGATCAGTTACATAGGAAAATTGATTTAGTAACGCCCGCATCTATTTCTCCACTCATATTTCCGTTAATTCAAAAAGATTGGAAACTTATCTATGAACGAAAATGATAAGATACGCTTACAGCACATTTTAGAAGAAACTTTTTTAGACGAAGACGTTCTAGTTCACAAAGCAGTGAATGCATTAATGAAATCTCCTGGACCAGTTGAGACTAAGCGCTTTTTATCTTTAAATAGCAATCGTAAAAGAATCGAGTCTGTTAAAAGACACAAACAGTGGCAATCCAATCTTAACCGCTAAAATTTTTTCAAAGAGGTTTTTTCTTCTTAGATATGAATCCAATTCTTGTTCAGACTATTTTAGGGTATGACAGCCATTCCTAATTCCGCATTACCAATTCCTCATTATATAACAAGCATCGCATCGCCATACGAATAAAATCGCATTTTACTTTCAATTGCTTTACGATAGGCTTCGAGAATTAGTTCTTTACCGGCGAAGGCTGCGACTAATAGAAGTAAGCTGCTTTCGGGCAAATGAAAGTTTGTGATGAGTCCATCGATCGACTCTACTCTATCGCCTGGTTGGACGAATAGATTTGTAATTCCTTCCTGCTTAACATAACGCATAGTATTCGCATCATAAGAAGATTCCAATGTTCTAAAGGTTGTAGTTCCAAGAGAAATAATTCTTTGTTTGTCTTTAGCCTCATTTAGAATAGAAAGAGTTTTTTCTGGAATTCTAAATTCTTCTTCGTGTAGTTTTTTCTCTAGAATTTGTTTTTCTGTCACAGGGGAAAATGTTCCGTAGCCAATACAGAGTTCCACATCAGTAAATATTATTCCTTTGTTTTGCAAAGAGGATTTCAAATCTTCGGTAAAATGTAACCCCGCCGTCGGGGCAGCCACAGAGCCGGGAGACTTTGCAAAGATTGTCTGGTAACGCTTATTATCCTCATCCTCTGCTTTGCGTTTTAGATAGGGAGGAATCGGAATTGTTCCAATTGTCTCAAAAATTTCTTCTGAAATAGCAACCGATGGCAATAAAAAAATATCACCCGCTTCGTTTCGATTGAGTGTAAAATAAATTTCATCTTGATTAGAGAAAAGCTTCTCATTTGGCTTTAACTTTCTTACATTTTTAACCAGGCATTTCCAGGCTTCTTTTCCTTCCCGCAAATTCTTTTCCAGAAAAATACATTCAAACTCTCTACCGGATTTATTTTTTAAATACACCCTTCGTTTACTCACACGCGTTTGGTTAAATACGAGTATATCTCCACTTACAAAAAAGTTTTCTATATTTCTAAAGAATGGCTCAATATGAATTGTTCCAGTCTTACGATTAACAATCATAAGCCTCGATTCATCTCGCTTTTCTGCCGGATAACGAGCGATTAACTCTTCAGGAAGATGAAAATTATATTCGGATAGGTTTAGCATAGTTTATTGATAAAATTAAAGTAACTTCATGACTATGATTAAAAAAGAAGTTCTAGGACAAAGCGATTTTTTATGGGAACATTGCCATGATTTCATTTAAAGCATTAATAGGATTAGTTAGCCCGCGGTAGCGAACCCACCGTTAGGTGTAAAACCCCTAATCCTAGCGCTGGGAACGCTGGCGCTTTCTGCGTAAGATGAATTATTTCCTATTGATTTTTTAACGACATATTTGAAATTGCATATAGTTATGCTTCAAAAATTCAAACAGGCGATGCCCTATTTTACTGGATTATTACTTTTGCTTTTGTTAGTCCAGAGTGTCGGACGCGCATCGAATAAAAGTGATTTTCACGACTACTACACTGCCTCCCAATTATTCTATGGACAAAAAGATCTTTACAATATTGAATCGGTGCAAACTCTGCGAGAAGAAATAAAACTCGAAGACCTTTTCAAACCGGAGAATATAAAAAAACTAGAGAGCTTAAAAGGAAACGTGGGAACTTATATTTATCCTCCCCTATTCGCATTTCTTCTAATTCCACTTGGTTGGTTGAGCTATCCGACGGCTGCAACTATTTTTATCCTGGTAAATTTCATTTGTCTTCTCGCGTCTTTATTTTTAATTACAAAACTCATTTCTTTAAAGAATCCCTTCACTATTATTTTTTTTACTTTAGCGATTAATTACCGTTATCTCGAAAGCCATGTTTCCAATAACCAGGTAGCATTTATCCTTATCTTATTTATGTTGCTCTCTGTTTATGTGAAAAGCGATGCGTTAGCCGGCATACTCTTATCTCTTGCAATCATAATCAAACTTACTCCTGCAATTTTCCTATTTTACTTTTTATACAAACGTCAATTTAAACGTTTCGGCTACACGTTCTTATTCACTACTCTCTGGACGATTCTTCCGTCCGTCTATTCTCATGAATACAATATGCATTCACTTGGAAATTGGTATGAGCTTGTATTTAACAACGCGATGAAAAATCCAGCCTTTCGGTCCTGGAAAAACAACCAGAGCCTTATAGCAACTATCGCAAAATATTTCATGATTGGCGCAGATCCTTTAAACCAGGCTTTGTTCGGAATGCCTTTCGTAAGTTTTGGAGCAAAGACGATTACGTATTTGTTTTATTTTTGCTCGCTTCTAATCGGAATTCCGTTTTTATACAGATTGAAAAATACAATCTCTGACGGCGCACTCCTCTCAATCCTATTCATACTTTCTGTAATTTTTAGCGGAATAAGCTGGGTTCACTCCTTTGTAGTTTTGCTTTTTCCAATTGCTTATTTAGCTAATAGAATCTTTGAAGAAGAAATTTCTAAGTTAAAGCGAAATATATTTTTCAGTCTTTGCGTATTAACAATAGTAACCGCAAGATCAATCATTGGCTCGACTGGAGAAGGAATCTTTTTAATGTTTTCTTTTCTCCTCTACATATCGCTTGGATTTTACTTACTCTTATTAAGAATTGATACCGGCAAATCAGATGCAATTGGAAGTTAAATACAAACCCAGAATTGCAGTCGATGCAAGACCACTTTCGTATGGGTTAACGGGTAACTCTCGTTATCTCTTTGAAGTTTTAAAATACCTGATTCGCAAAGATTCTCATTTCGAATACTATCTCTACTCCAATAAAGAAATTCATCCTATGTTTATGGATTTCATAAAAGAGAATAATGTCATTATACCACCTATTAAAAAATTCCCAGGTGTTGTTTGGTTAAACTTAATTCTACCCTATTTACTTCACAGGGATAGAATCGACATGTTCTGGGGGACACTACAACTCCTTCCCTATTTCAAAATGCCAATCCCTGAATTCGTAAACTACCACGATCTAAATTTTCGCTCTGCACCGGAAACGATGACCCGTGCCAATTTTATTCAGCATAAGCTACTCTCTCCTAAAACGCTACGCAATGCAGATGCTATATTTTGCTTATCCAAAAATACTAAGAAAGAAATCGCAGAATTCAAACCGGAATATACAAAGAAGCTAAAAGTAATTTACCCCGGGGTGAGTAAGAAAGTGATTAATAATCAAGAACTCGCTATCGAAGGCAAATTTCTTTTTACCATTGGAACTCTTGAACCACGAAAAAATATTTCTACTGTAATCGAAGCCTATTTGCTTTTAAAAAAAGAAAAACCTGACTTCGAATACAAATTAGTAATTGCCAGCCGTCGAGGTTGGGGACAAGAGGAATTAACCGCTAGATTACTATCGGGCGAATTAGAGAAGGAAGGCATTGTATTTTTAGAAAATCCGAATGATAATTTACTCAATGTTTTGTATCAGCGATGTAGTATTTTTTTATTTCCTTCCATTCACGAAGGATTCGGTCTTCCACTCCTTGAGGCAATGCTAGAACAAAAAGTTTGTATCGCTTCCGATATTCCAGTCTTTCGAGAAATTTTGGATTTAGACTCGGATATTCTTGTAAAGCCGCGCGAAGTAAGCGAATGGAAAGAAGGAATTCTCACCATAACATCCCGCAACTCAATAAAAAGAAGACGCATTTGGGATGAAAAACAGTGGACATGGTTAGCCACTGCTAGTCAAATAGAAGAAGCCTTTTTAATTGAATGGCATAAAAAACTAGGCTTGAGCGTTTAAATATATGCAGTTTAATTCTATACATTTTTTAATTTTCTTTTTTATCTCAATTGTCATCGGGAATATCCTAAAAAAAACCTGGCAAAAGGTTTTCCTACTCGTGGGAAGTATTTATTTTTATACATACACGAACACTTACTTCATCGCATTACTTGTATTATCCACTGTAATTGATTACTTTGCAGCACTTGCAATTGATAACGAGAATAGAACCGAAAAACAAAGAAAGATATTCTTAGCGATTTCCGTTTTCTTTAACCTGCTCATATTGGGCTACTTCAAGTATGCCTACCTAACCACAGATATGATTAACATCGTCTTTGGTTCGAGCTTACGAACATTCAACGTAGTAGCTTATTACGTGAATCTTTTCGGGCTTGCGCCTGATTCCTCTAAGCCGCTAGATGTATTTCTAGAAAGAATTGTTCTACCTGTAGGAATTTCTTTTTACACATTCCAATCTATGAGTTATACAATAGACGTTTATCGTAAGCAAATTGCAGCGCGCCGTTCTTTCATTGATTTCTCCCTATATGTTGCATTCTTTCCCCAGCTTGTTGCCGGTCCTATTGTGCGGGCAACTACATTCTTCCGCGACTTGGATTATCGCCTATCTGTCACCAATGAGGACATTCAAATTGCAATCACTCGAATCTTAATTGGGTTTATGCGTAAACTTGTATTTGCAGATAACCTCGGCAAAGTAGTGAACCACACTTTTCTTTATTACCAAAGCATGAATGCGATTGAAGTATGGACTGGAGCGATTGCGTTTGGTTGGCAGATTTACTTTGATTTTGCGGGTTACACCGATATTGCGATAGGAATTGCGAGACTATTCGGTTTTAAGTTTGATCCAAACTTTAACTTCCCCATGACAATCACAAACATTACAGACCACTGGTCTAAATGGCATATTTCGTTTTCTACCTGGATACGGGATTACATTTATATACCTCTCGGCGGCTCGAGGGGTGGAAATTTTATCACGTATAGAAATATTTTTATCACCTGGTTATTCGGTGGAGTCTGGCATGGAGCGGATTATCACTATATTGCGTGGGGACTCTGGCAAGCGATAATGCTTTCCGTTCACCGAGTTTATACCCAAACGAAGATTCGAACATTCTTTAACGAGAAAGGTGGGTTCCTATATAAATCTTTTGCAGCAGTATTTACTATGTTCTGCCTATCCTTTGGATTTGTGATGTTTAGAGCTCAGACAAATGGACTTGGAACAGCGATGCATCATGTAAAAGAGATGTTTAAATCTATGCTCCTAATGACGGAAAATTCCAGAGCGCTAGATGGGTATTCTAATTATGAATACGGGATACTTCTTGTTATCTGCTTTGTGGCAAGCTCAATATTCTCCAAGAAAAATATAGAGTTCATGTCCACGAGTGGAAATAAACTCCTCTACGCAAATATTGCAGCCATTTTCTTAATTCTAATCTTTGGTGCAGAGACGCAAACCTTTATGTATTTTCAATTCTAGGCAATACTATGACAGAGTTTAATAAATTTTATAAAGACAAACGCTTTTATATTCCAATTCTAGTTTTGATTGGATTCGAATTGCTATTTCAACTTCTGGCGGGATTTTACAAGCCTTACTTAAAAAAGAAATCTTACGCCGCAAATGTAAATCAAATCATAGGTCACATCACTGAAAAAAAACAAGAGCATGATCCGGATATTTTACTCATCGGGACATCTGTCGCCTACCAGGGATTATCCCTTCCGGTCTTACAAGAAAAAATAAAGGATACAGGCTATAAAATTCAATCAGTGGCAATCCCTGGCTCGGAGCTAATCGTGCAAAGCCTCGCAGTCGAAGAAGTATTAAAGGAATTTAAAAATGTAAAACTCGTGATCTATGTTGGGGAAATCACCATGCCATGGGTGAGCAAAACAGACCTTACCCTCCCTACTCTTGCAATGATCAATGAATTCGATAAAATAGCTGCCCTGAGAAAAGTAAGGGAGTTTGAATATGAATCAGGAAAAGGTTTGGGATTTCTTCTACATTACGACGATTGGGCATACCTATTTTTTAAAAGCATTGCCTACAGAAGAGACTTGAATGATTTCATAGTTGACCCTGGTAAGCGGCTAAAATACATTTCCCGCAAAAATGCAAATCCAAATCTAAACTTTTATGAATATGAAAATGATAAAACAGAAAAGATGAGTGATTATCATATTTCGAATTTAGCCGACTGCATGATTAAGACTCATCCAACTAGTAACAACGATCCAATTCCACAGGAATCAAACCCAGATCACAAGCGGGCAATCTTTGATACCTGCTGGGTAGCAACCAATTCTACTGCATCACAAGTTCGCACAGCAGAAACAGAATTATACTTTAAGCGGCTATCTTATATTTACTCCCACATCCTGGAAAAAGATATTAAAATCATTAATATCTTTGCGCCTTATAGCAATATTATAGATAACCAACTAGGTGGAGCTGGAAGGGTGCAAGTATGGAAAGAAGAATTAGCAAAAATAAATCCACCCAACGCGGTCGTTGTTGATTTTAGAAATATATTCGATGGAAAAAATGGGGACGAGTATTGCTATGATGTGATCCATTTGAATCACAACGGGGCAGTTTTATTTTCAGAAGCACTGGGCGACTATTTAAAAAACAATCTAAAAGAGTTAATCAAAAATGATAAAAAATAAACCGGAGACGCGCTAAATCTATGTTATTCACATCTTTATTATTTGCCGCATTCTTCCTTGTAGTCTACATTGTATTCTGGTCAATTCCCAATCAAAAAGGAAAAGAAACCTGGCTACTTTTCTCCTCTATCGTATTTTACGGCTCATGGAGTTTGGGCTTTCTAGTTCATTTCCTGGTAGTAATTGGAATGAATTATTATTTCATTCACCAGCTTCATAAAAATCAGTCCAAGAAGCTAATCGTATCCGTTGTTGTGATTAATTTAATTAATCTCGGTATATTCAAGTATTTTTATTTCTTTACAGATATCTTTGCGAGTGTCAGCGGAATAGCAGCGTTAACCAACCTTAGAGCAAGCACTACTTTTAAAATTATTCTCCCGCTTGCGATTAGCTTTTATACATTTCAAATGCTTGCTTATATTATTGATGTATATAGAAAAAAAGTGGCAGAAGAAATTAGTTTAATGGATTTCGCGATTTTCATTTTATTTTTTCCACAACTTATCGCGGGACCAATTATGCGCTCGCAGGATTTTTTACCGGAGTTAAAAAATATCAAGGCAAAACCGGAATACCTTTCTCCCGGGCTAAGCTTTATTGCCCTCGGGATTCTAAAGAAAGTTTTAATTGCGGATAACCTCGCTTTACTCATTGATCCTGTATGGAATAATCCAAAAGGTTATGATTGGCTCACTATTTTACTCGTAATGCATGGGTTCACCTGGCAGATATATTGTGACTTTAGCGGCTATACCGATATAGCCCGTGGTTGTGCTTTCCTACTCGGTTTTAGAATTCCTGAGAACTTCCGTTCGCCTTTCCTTGCTGACTCTGCAAGGGATTTATGGCTTCGCTGGCACGTAACGCTTTCTACCTGGCTCAGGGATTATCTCTATATACCGCTTGGCGGAAATAGAGATGGAGAATTTCGCTCTTATATCAACTTAATTTTAACATTTACGTTGGGCGGACTCTGGCACGGGGCTAATTTTACTTATATCCTATGGGGATTCTATCACGGGGTAATCCTTGCGCTTGAGCGAGTATTCGAAAGATTTAACTGGAGGGTAACATCAACTAGCTTTCTATGGAAATTAGTTTGCATTTTTTATGCTTACCATGTCTTCATGCTTGGCGCTACTATGTTTCGTTCCAATAACATCTGGGATTATTTTACCATCATGACAAAAGTTTCCACTATCGCATCTGGAAATTCAATCAGCGCGACAGACTTTGAAACCATTCTCTATTTATGCTTTTTTAGTTTTCTCATCCAGCTTGCACAATACTTTGAGTCTGTTCCCAATTGGATTCTAAAATCCAAAAGAGTTTTAATTCCACTCTCTTATGTAATTTTACTTTATCTCATTAGCCTGTATAGCAAATCCGGAAAGGAATTTGTATACTTCCAATTCTAAACTATGAACGAAACATTTTTAAAACATAAATTTTTATTCTACCCACTCCTTCTCGCAGGATTTATTTTTTGCTTCGATAAATTCTTCGAAACTGACTTCGTAAGAAAGTATACCGAGTCAAGAATTGAATATGCGTTCTATGCAGAGAAAGCGGCACTACTTGAGCAGCTTACTAATTACCAAGTAACCAAGAAGCCTGAAGAAAAACTTTTAGTCTTTTTTGGAACATCTCATATGGGTGAATTTTCTCACAAATACATTCACGAAAAAGAGGAGCGGTTTACAACGTATAACTTCTCTGCCCCGATGGCACCGCCCTCATATCTATATTATAATTTACAAACCATATTAAAAAAAGGGATAAAAATAGATTATGCGGTATTAGAAATTATTCCTGAGATTTTCCAGGATGCAGCAAATGAATACGCGTTGAAATTTTCCTATGATTGGAAATTCATGTACGAGAATAAAGATATTTTTTCTAGCGATGAGATGGAAAGTTTTGTTCATGCAAACCTTTTTAGTGTAGTTCGATTTCCACCCAGGCTTAATATTGCAATGCAAAGGATCAAAGACAAAAATAAAATCGCTGGATTTGAATACTTTAACTCAATGGTTCACTTAGCGACCAAACAAAATAACGGCGGAATTCCTAATCCAATCATTCACGAAATCTCAGAAGAATTTTTCGAGAAAGAGTCTAAAGCTTATTATGCGCAAGCGTTTCGCAAGCAAGGCAATCAATCCTTCAAAGAATCTACGGCACAAAAAAAATTCTACGAAAAGTTTATAGATACCTGCAAAGAAAATAACATTAAGCTTTTAGTTTACAAACCAGTTATTTCTAAACCATTACAAAGACTTTTAGATGAATCAGATTTTTACGAGAAATGGTGGAAAGACAAAGTGGAATTTGCCAATAAGAGCGGCATACCAGTATTAAACCTAGTTAACTACACGAGCACAATTAAATGCCAGAAATTCGTAGACGTCCACCATCTAAGCGGCGGCTGTTATCCAGAAATTACAGATATACTGCTTCAAAAGATTTTACCAAGTAAAAATTATTGAAAAATTCGATTGCCATGGATGATGTCAGTTCGAGCGATAGTCGAGAACTACAAGTGCAAAAAAGCCTGTATTTTATTAGTAGTTCTCGACTATCGCTCGAACTGACATTTATTATTTTGATCAGGTTTAATATCTATGAATAACAACGATTTAACCCTTAATCAAGCACAGGCACAAGTAGACGAGTGGATTAAGACTATTGGCGTAAGGTATTTTAGCGAGATGACAAACCTAGCACTCCTCATGGAAGAAGTTGGTGAATTATCCCGATTAGTCGCTAGAACCTATGGAGACCAGTCTTTTAAAAAGTCAGATATGGAAAAATCAATTCCATCTGAAATGGGCGATGTGCTCTTTGTATTAATCTGTCTTGCCAACCAAATGGGAATTTCCTTGGAAGAAGCGTTTAAAAAAACCATTGAGAAAAATACGACACGCGACAAGGATAGACATAAGAATAACGAGAAGTTACGGTAGTTTATCCTATAAAATTCGAATTAAAAAATTCTGAATATGAATGTGCCTGATTCCATTATGATTTCCCTCCGCCCTCTCGTCCATTGAAACTACATACTTGGGAAAATTATCTTTGATTAGAAGAAGATTTCCGGATTCGCGCTCAAACGTTTTTTCATCTGGAATTAAGTAAGCAACAACTTGAATATAAAACTTTTCTTCCTTTACCAAATGCTATTCAAATAAAATCCTTGCGGGAAATTACTTTTGTCATTTGGTATATACAAAGCATTATCCTCTCTCGAAAATTTAGAAAGTAGTTGACAGCTTTTCTTTCATCTGAATATTTTTGTTACCCTAAATTTATTTTTAAAAAGAATGGTCTTTATATATGAAAAAATTTTTACTCTTACTAACCGCCCTACTTTTATTTTTTATTAATTGCCAACGTGTCGAAAACCAAACCGTCGCTACCGAATGCACAAAAGCCTACCCAAATATGAAATGTATTCCCGCCGGAAATTTTATTCGAGGAAGTAACGTTTATGAAAAAGACGAACGGCCAGAGCAGACAATTTACGTTTCGGAATTTTATATGGATACGTATGAAGTTACGAATGAGGATTTCAATAAATGCATAGATGCGGGAAAATGCAAAGAATGTTTAAAAAATCAAACTTGTAATTATATCGGTCCCCGTTATGGCAAGCCATACATGGGCGCAAAACAACCAATAGCCGGTGTAAGTTGGTATACTGCAAAAGAATTTTGCGAATTTATGGGAAAGCGTTTACCGAGTGAGGCAGAATGGGAAAAGGCAGCACGCGGAACAAATGGAGACATTTACTCCTGGGGAAATGAGCCAGCAGATTGCACGCGCGCAGTCATTGAAGAAAATGGAAAGAAAGGCTGTGGCAAAGACAAAGACCTCCCTACTTCCGATGTTGGAACTAGAGCAAGCGGCAAATATGGATTATACGACATGGCGGGAAATTCCTGGGAGTGGGTAAATGACTATTATGCGAAATCGTTTGAAGTATGCGGCGAAGCCTGTGCAAAGAAAGACCCAAAAGGACCCTGTGATGGAAAAGAGTCCTGCCCTGGATTTGATAGGAGAGTATTAAAAGGAGGTTCTTGGTGGTGGGATAAGAATTATGCTCGAGGATCTAAAAGAAGACACCACGATCCGAAAAACTTTCCGGAATACCACCACTTTGGATTTAGATGTGCGAAAGACTAGTCTAGTAACTCTGTATCCATTGCTTGCGCAGGATAAGATGCAGTATCCATTGATCTAGAAGAACCTCTGTTCTTATTCTTAGATGCAATTTCTGCGTATTCGACAGTATAAGGAGTCCATGGGATCGCTTTCAATCGAGCGAGAGGAATTTTCTTTTTAGTTCCTTCGCAAATTCCATACGTTCCATTCTCAATTTTCTCTAATGCAACTTCAATTTGGTTTAAAAGATCTATCTCGTTTTCAGTCAATACAGAGCTTAAAGCTTCTTCGTTGATTTCTGAAGCAATATCAGCTATATCACCTACTTCTTTAAGACCAGAAGGCGAACTTTTATCTTCCCAAGTATTCAATTTAATCAGGAGATCATTTTTCTTCTCTAGTAAGGCTTCTTTTAGTTCATCGAAGCCCTTTGAAGATTGTTTGGGTTGTGAGGATTTAGAAGCCATTTTTATGCTTTAGATTCTTTATGATCTGCATGTTTTCTGCAAAACTTGCAAAACTTCTTAGTAACTAATTTATCAGATTTTAATTTCTTATTTTTTGTTTGAAAATAAGCCGATTTTCCAGGGACTTCGCAACCAGTACATGCTAATTTAATAATTTCTCTCATAGTTTAAGCCATGAAAAAGTATATTTTTTTTTCGTCAAGGTACTTATCATATATATACTCATTCCATAAAATCTTTAACAAAAAAATCCTTAAATTAGCAATTTTATAACTACTTACAGTTAGACATTTCGGCTAAGCGTCCTGTTTGGACTTTACCCATCATGTAAGACACTTTTTTCCCACTTTCCGTCCAGCAACCATGCTTCTTGCCACCAAATGCTTGCGTTGGAATGAAGATATAGCCACCCTCTCCTGCCAATTTTCCACTGGAGTCGTATTCCTTAGCGATGGTTTCCTTTCTAACCTCTTCGCCTTCCTTTGGTTCTGCGATTTCTTTTTGGTTAGATGCTGGAAGAATTTCCAAATATTTTTTGCCATCTTTATAGAATGTAAACGGAAGGGCTGGAATCATCTTGTCCTTCATTTCATCGGTTTTATCATCTATGCTAAACAAAGAAAGCATGATATTTCCTTTTCCTTCCATATTGCCAGATTTATCATATAATTCCCCATTTTTCATCATGATCGAATTACTCATTGTTCCTTTGCAACGAAGCTTATTTCCTTTGTAAAAGAATTTCCAGTCCTTTGTAGGAAGTCCTTTTTCATCATAAGAACCAACAGAAAATACATCTCCCGATTTATAATATCTTTTCCATTCCCCAAAATTATTCGATTTCCCGTTTACGTTCGGTGTTGGGCAAGACGATGTTTGCTCTTTGAATGTCTTTGTATCTTTCACTTCTTTTACTGACTTAGTTTCCGACTCACCGCCTTCTTCTTTTTCTTCCGACTCTATTGTTCCGGATTCTGGTTTGCGAGTTCCTTCTGATTCAATCGCACCTGTTGGATAGTATTGCTTCCAATTTCCAGTTTTATAGTCCTCTTTATAATTTCCCTCAGACGCTTTTGTAACTCCATCCGGATGATAGAGAATAGCCGCACCGTCTCGTTTATTGTTGTTATAGAGTAGCACTGCTTTTAATTTTCCTGGCTTCTTCTCTTCTACTGTGTATTCTGTCCACTTTCCGGTTTTATGCTCTTTAGTGAAAGTGCCTTCACACATAGCTAATTCAGTAGTCGTCTTCTTCCAGTAATTTCCGTGGCGTTCCCCTTGCACATAATTGATTTCTTCGGTTTGAATTCCTTTGATGCTAAATTTCTTCTCGGCTCCGTGCTTCTTGCCTTCTACATAAGGTGTTTCTTTTAATTTTTCCCCAGTCTCATAAAGCAAAGTCCAAATCCCGTCTTTTTTATTGTCTTTAAACGGACCGAATTGTTTTTTTACAAGCTTTTTAGTTTTACTGGACTCATCGTATTTTTCTTCGAACTCTTCCCAGATACCTTCCTTCTTTCCGTTCGCATAACTTCCCTTCATCCAAAGCACGCTGTATTTTTTCTTAGCGTCTTCTTTGTCTACCATCTCCATGTATTCTTCCCAAGCTCCATCTCTAATAAACCCTTTGATAGCACCTACATCCATTTTGTCGATTTGTTCCGCAGAACAGTTATTAGCCGGACATTGGGTTTTAACAACACCTTTGGCTCTTAGGTTAAAGGTTTCGGGAAATTTCTCGACTCGAATGTTTGGTGATTCGAAGGAGAATTCGACTTTTTTATCTTTCTGCATGAGAGACGCGCAGGAAAATAAAATTAAACAAATTAGGGAAATGATATTTACTTGGAACATGTTTACCTCGGATTGAAATTAACTTCAATCATTTTGAATTTTAAAAACGATACAATTACTTTTTAAGGAAATCTTTTCAACCACTCTTGCCCATCTTCATGAGATGTGACATTAATGGTTATAAAACCTATATCAGTGCTAACCTCTTGCCAATAATCATTTGAAAGTTGGGCAATTGCATTCTTGGGGATAACAGTTGCCACATACTTCATGCCAGCCTTAACCGCACGTGGAATCCAATCATTGCCAAGCCATTCCTGGACATACTCACTAAAACCACCAAGCGTTTTACCAGTATTGATAATTTGGCGATCGCATTTTCTTTCAACTATGAAAGTTAATAATTTTTCAAGCCCATCCTTCACTTCCCTATCTAGAACTGAAAAGCTCTTCCACTCAGGACACAATGCTCTAGAGGATGGATCCCAATAAATGGTAACCACTCCTTCTTTCTCATATAATTTTTCCATTTTAAAAAATCTCCAATACAATTCTTTGTTATTTAGATAAGCATTCAATAACTTTTTTATCGTAACTACTTAGCGGTTTGCCACAGATACACAGAGACACAGAGTATCGTTGGATTGTGTAATCCTCATTCGAATTTTTCCATTGACAAAGTGATAGAATCTAATAGAATAAAAACAACTACCATGCAAGCGCTATCAGAAAATGGAAGAATGGATGGCTAATGGTTGTAAGCTTGCATGGCTCATTGATCCATTCCAAAGAAAAGTCTACATATACAAAGCATCTCAAAAAATGCGCATCCACGAAGACTTTGAAACTAGTATCACTGGGGAAGATGTCCTTCCTGGATTTGAATTACCGCTGAATGAGTTGGATGAGTAGCTCACCTAACGGTGGGTTCGCTGCCGCGGGCTTAAGGAAAGTGCTTACTTCAACTTAAAATACTCACTCATCGCATAACGCATGAACGGATGATAACAATCTTTAGCAATATGACCGCCGTCGACAAACGAATTACAGTAATAATCCTCAGTTGCGTCCATGTCTCGAACGTTAAATCCGTATTTTGCGCTTATAAGGTTTACCTTTGTATACCAGGCACCTACTTTCTTTCCTACTTTTTCGGATTTACGCATTAGGTCTTGCATGGGTAGAGAGCTTTGAGGCCAGACTATGACTGTTTTTATTTTTGCATCAGATAATCTTTGTAATATCTTTTCGTAGAAGGCATATTGCATCTCTGATTCTTTATAAGAAGAAAAAAGCCAATCAATTGTGCGTTGGCTCGTTGCCTGCAAAATTCCAAAGTCGCGCTCTACATAGTTTTCTACAAGAGACTTGGAACTACCCTTGCTCTCTAAAAGAATTTCTTTGATCTTATAACCTTCTTTGGCTATGATTTCATATTTTGGGTCAGTCAATCTTTTGAATGCAGTATCTAAATGTGGCTTATTTTTACTAGTGGCAAATAGGTATTTACCCAAATAAAAACTAACATAGTCTTTACCGAATAGATTCGCATACTTCAATATAAATGGTAAATCAAAACTATAAGTTAGATTAGAATTTCTAAATATCGGTGTATTCGAATTGAATTGATTTGGATCAGATTCTAAAAGGACGAAGTCAGGTTTAATTCCAGCATCTAGAATTTTTTCCAGGTAATAGTAATAATACGCAGGAGTTGTGACCGCTGAGGAAAAATTGTATATATCCCAGTTAGGGTAAAATTGTTCTAAGTCTTTTGAATCAAAATATAATAGTCTTGATGATCCGAGGATAATCATGAGTTTCTTGTCAGACTTTCTTTGTTTGAGCATTTCAAATAAGTCTTCTCTTGTTTCGTAATAGATATAAGTAAAATCTGATTTCACGTAAGAGCGAACTTTATCTAAGAGAAATATTTTATCGAGAGCAAATAGAATGAAAAATAAAATGAGCGGGTAAAGTAAAAATTTTTTATTTTTCATCTTTGTCCTTCTTGTCAGAGTTTTTGATATAAGAAATAATTTCTGGATATATATAAATTTTAAAATCAGTATTTAATTGCTTATCCCCTGCACTATTATAATGAATGGACTCGGAGAATAACGAAAGCGGATAGTCCATTTTTGGGAATTCTAAATACTTTGCATTGGAAAATGTCGCCGTCTTATCGCGAATAGACAGGACTACTGATTGAAAATACTTCGTTTGGTTTAAGCCTTCTGCACGGGGAATATTTAATACTAATACTTTAATCTGTTTTTCCTTACAATATTCCAAGAAGTCAACTAACGGTTCTATATCAAAATTTCTATTCTTTTCATCATTTAAAGTCTCAATGTATTTCACATAGCTTTTTGCTACTTCATTTTCATCGGCAATAAAATAGTCGCCCAAGTTGATTTGTCCGTTGTGACTTGCGGTAATAGATTCAATCATTCGATTTTGCTTGGTGTGATAGGTTTCGCGTGTTGTTAGAGTTTCCATTTTTAAACCATTCAATAAATCTCCAAATCCCTGCCTGTATTTAAAGGAATACATCATGAGGGGCAAATATTCTTTAGCGATAAACAGTAATTCACCGCCCTTGTATTGCTCTAAGCTTTCAGGAAAGGTAAAAAGATTTAGAAGCCGATGCTTATATTGATTCCAGAGATTTTTATCTGTATCAAATGTCTTTGCTTTTGTAAAATTAAACTGTTCGGGGTCAGCCGCCCAGATAACTAACTTCGGATTTGCATGATTCTCTAAGTATTTCTTCAGAAAGAATTTAAAATAACGCGGACCTGCTGCGGGCAAACTCATATTATACATCGTGAACTCGCCTTCCTTTTCTTTTACACCATGAATAGAAAGAGAGCGACTGTCGCCTAATAGCAATATGTCGAAACTTTGTTTTTTATCTTCGGCGATTTGCTTTTTATAATAAGTAAAGAATGACCCTCCTCCTTCTAAGTAATGCAGGTTGGGGATAAAATACAAGACTACTTCAATCATTACAATGAGTAGAACCGTTATAGTAAACGCTGGGACTTTTTTAGAATACGAAATAAATGAATTCATTTTTGTTACAATTCCCCATGATGATGATAGAATAGAATATAAAGAGATAAAAACATACTCTGTAAAATGTCTTTAGCTCGAAGATGGAATACTCGTTATCCTTAACATACTGATAGAACTCAATCAGCAAGAAAGGAATTGCAAGACGAAAAAATTTCACTACTAGTTTTGGATCAACCGTTCCAAATTCTAGAAATACTTTTTTAATTAAAATAAATGCAGTCGTTATATCCTGTGCTCTAAAAAAGAAACAGGAAAATATAACTAAAACAAATGTAAATGCAATGTTGACAGGAACTAGATATTTATTTGTCGGCGGACGTTTGCTACCGTCTTTAGGCGCAGTAATTTTTCTAAGCACACGGTAAATACTTGTTACAATTCCCCAAAAAAATCCCCAGAGCACAAAAGTCCAATTAGCCCCATGCCAGAGTCCCGAAAGAAGAAACACAATCATACTGTTGATATGCTGCTTTAATTCGCTGTCATTTTTACCGCCGAGAGGAACATATACATAATCTCTGAGCCAATTCATAAAAGAAATATGCCACCTTCTCCAGAAATCATTTATATTTTGCGAAAAGAGTGGATGATTGAAGTTACGAATTAACTCAACACCCATGAATTTAGAAACCCCACGGGCTATATCTGAATAGCCGGAAAAATCTCCGTATATCTGAAACACAAATGCAGCAGAACCAAGAAATGCTTCCGCACCGGTTCTAGACAATAATGGATTCACATCTGTATTCGCAAAGAATGGATCTACGATAGTCGCCATATTATCAGCGATATAGATTTTTTTATAAAATCCAAATAGAACCAGGAAAGCGCCTTGCTTAATATTCTCAAAGGTTACTTTTCTTTCATTGGTAATTTGCGGCAATAGGTTAGTAGCCCGCTCAATCGGACCTGCTACAAGCTGCGGAAAGAAGGTAACAAACAAAGCAAAGTCTAGAAAGTTTCGCGTTGGCTTCAAATCACCGCGATAAACGTCAATCGTATACGACATGGTTTGGAACGTATAGAAAGATATGCCAAGCGGTAAAATGATATTTAGCGTAGGCTCATGCATATTGATACCAAGGGCACCAAACGCCGAGACAGCACTTTTAATGAAAAAGTTAAAGTATTTAAAAAATCCTAAGATTCCTAGGTTGGAAAATATGCTAATATATAAAAAGTATTTTTTCTTGGTTGGGTTATCGCGGTTAGCTTCAATGCCTAAAGACGCATAATAGTCAATTACCGTAGACAGAACGAGTAAGGACAGGAACCTGTAATCCCAATAGCCATAAAAAAAATAACTGGCTATCAGGAGAAGTATGTTTTGTTTCTTGTGATCAATCCTTAAGTAAAGTAGATAAACTACCGGGAAAAAAAGGATAAAATCAACTGAGTTGAATATCATAGAGTCAATACTCTATGGTATATCTTAAAAAGCAAATTTTATGCAGCTACCATCACAGATTTTCTTTTCTTTTTCAGTGCTAGAAACCATTCGTCTGCTTCTTTCTTGTATCCTACCAACTTCTTGAGGTAATCACGCTTGTCAGGGTTTAGTATCTCTCTAGCTTCCTTCACAATTTCTTCTATGATTTTCACATGGAATGTAAAGTAGCTGGTGAACAATACGTAATAGTCGTCGGGCGAATGTTCCCAGGGTCGTGAGATGATATCGCTAAAGATGTCATCTAATTGCTTGAAATCTCTCTCATGATCTGCTTCATAATGAGTGTTAATGATCGCAATGTTATCAGTAGTATCCGTCAAAACTTGAAAATAAGATTCTAAATCAGGGAAATCCAAATTTTCGTACCTTCCTTTTACTGCCTTTTTACCATGATTTTACAACCCTCTTCTCGTGCAATTCTTTTTATATTTATCTCAAAAGAGTTTAAGCAGATAACTTGAGTTACCCTCTTCTGCACTTACTTTACTTGCACAATAAAGTAAGCCTTTGTTTTACTAGTTAGACAATTTAGATTTTATTTGGCAATAAAAATTATCTGATTCTAGTATCGGAATCTTTTTATTCATGCTTTAATGCCTCTGGCTTACCAGTTCCTTCAAATGGGGTTCGAAAAACTTCCATTATTAAGTCATTAATTTTAGAATAAATTTTTTTGTCTGTTGTCAACCAATTCGTATAATCTTTAAAGCAATCAGGGGTAAACGAAATTAACCTCATCCTTTCAATTTACTCTCTTTCGAATTCAACTTTTTAAACTCATTAACAGTGAATTTTTTTAAGTCTTTATTTTTTTTCACAATGGCAATTTGTTTTAATAAGAATTCATGATTGTTAGGATTTTCATTTAAATATTCAGTTTCATTTTTAACATCGTGAATAATAATTTCAATCTCTTTATTCTTATAAAGAGATTTTATACTGCTAATCAAAGATGGATTTAATTCATCTAATTTTAATCTTATCACTGTTTGCATTTTTGTCTCCGTGTATCTGTGCCTCGCGTGGCAAACTAAAACAATCCCTTAATCCCTTTCCATGTAACTAAAAAAGTTCCGATGCTACTACCAATCTGCGGCAAAAGTAAAACGAGAAATATTTTTAGAACACGGTTTTTCCAAAATCCAGTAAAATGTTCGGAGTCATCTGCTATTCTTTCAAAGTCTTCGACGAGTGGCTTCTTCATCCAAATTTCTGTAAGAGCTGCAAGCCAACCCGGTTTAATAATAGGATTAAAATTTCCTATTGGGGCAGCAATGAAAGCAAGGATAATGGATAACGGATGTGCAAGTGCAATGAGTGCACCTAGAGCAGCTAACGTCCCTTTAAATATAATCCATTCTTTAATCAGCTCAGTTCCTGCTTCAAATCCACTGAAATAAAAAGTAGCTCCCATGAGTGCCAGAATAAAAAGAGGAAGTATGGCTATTTGTAATTTGCTCCAAATTCCGGAAGTTGGAATTACATCCAGGTGATCTATGTTTTGATCTTCCGTGATATGTTTCATTATGCCTTCTAAATGTCCTGCCCCTACTACAGCAAAGATTTTCTTTGAGTCTTTCGCCTGACGTCTTATATTTTCAGCTAAGTATTTATCTCTTTCGTCAATGATTACTTCTTTGATGGAATTATATCTTGGCGGGAGTTGGGAAAATAAATCCTTTAGTGCATCATCACTTTTTAGCTCTTCGATTTTTTCGGGACTTACTTCTTCTTTTACGAGTAGCGAAGTGATTAATGCGGATAATAGATACATCTTAGAAAAGAAACCAACATTTCCCCAAGAACGTTTGAGTGTAGTTTGAATTTCTCTATCTACAGGAACGACTTTCGCGCCGATTTTCTTTCCTTCGTCAATTGCGGCTTTTAGTTCATCGCCTGGCTTAATTTCTCCTTTGCCTAATTTCTTTTGGAAAGAGGAGAGAATCAAACTCGCTAACAGCAAATACATCTTACGCTCTTTAAAAACTTTAAATATATCTAACTTTTTCCAATGCTCTGCATCTTGTATCGAAGTCATTCTAGAATTACATAATTCTACACAAACCGTATCCGGTCTTTCGTTCTCTATAATTTCACGAACTGCTTCTACACTCTTGTGGCTGATATGCGCCGTTCCTAATATCGTGATTTCAGAGTTATTAATCTTTATTCTTCTAATTGGCTCTTTACTTGCCTGTTCTTGTTCTATTACTGTATTCAAAAAAATGCTCCCGTGCTTTTCTATTCTCTTTTGTCCTAATTCTGAGTAAAGCAAGTATTTTTGGGTTACGATTGGGTGTTGTGGTCAAATAAGAAGAGAAAAACGAGGGGTTTCTCCGCGTGTAAATTATGGGTTCATAAATTACGATACTTTTTATGTGAACAAAGAGATTTTTGAGTTATACACAGATTTTTTAATTGGTAATCCTTAAATTTTCTTCTTAAATAAATATTCCAACAAACTCATATCAAGTAATAAAAGAAAAACGGCGGGGTAGAGAAAGTATTGGTAGCCATCTTTTTTAAATAGGTTGGATAATTTCGAAGATGTATTTTTATTCATAGAATCAATTTTTTTAAGCAGGTTATCGGCTTCTTTAGGGTTTGTGGATATATTACTGTAATCCGCGTTCTGAATTGCAGCGAGTTCGAGTAAAAAATCTTCGTCTAGTTTTGTGCGAATTAATTCTGAGTTGGATTTATCGCTTACTAAATTTCCTGTGCGAGTCACAAAGCCTGATACGCCTGTATGTTCGTCTTTGTAGAAAATATTTCCACCCTCTTCTGTTCCTACTCCCCAGATTAAAATATCCGCATCTATTTTAGAAGGAGTGCTTCCTTTGATGTCTTCGCCGTCGGTGACAAGAATTAAAACTCTATTTCGTAAGACTTTACCGGATTTAAAGATTTCTTCTGCTTTGGCGAAAGCTCTTTTTAAATTCGTGCCCGTATTTGGAATCATGTCTACATCAAGTCCACGCACATAGTCGGAAAATGCCGGAATATCGTTTGTCATTGGACAATACAAAAAAGGAACTCCGGCAAATGCAATGATTCCAAGGCGGTTTCCATTTAGATGTGGTAATTGGCGTAAAACGGTTTCTTTAAATCTGGACAGTCTATTAGGTAGAGCGTCTGTCGCATTCATCGAAAGACTTACATCTACCAAAAAGACAATGTCTACACCGGAGAAAGTTTTTTCTTCCACTCCTGCTTCTTCTGAAAACGAAGGATTTAAAATTGCGATTGCAATTAGAATTGTAACGACTGCGTAAAGAGAAAATCTAAGTCCGACAAGCCATTTAGGAGGCAAACTCATCTTAGTCTTAACTCCGGTATATACTTTTAGAAATGTATCTATTTCCATTCTCTGGGTAATCTTATAAAAAAAGTAAACTCCTACGGAAGCGATAAGGAAGATAAGCAGAAGTAAATGATAAAAGTCCAAATTTTTCATATATAATACCTGAGATAAAAACTTCGAATGAGAAGATCAAATATGAAAAGTAAAATTGCCGGCAATAAAAAATACATATAGAAAGGCTCTATGAAAATTCGCGGCTTCACGTTGAGATTATCTTTCTCTAAAGTGTCGATTGAATTTAATACTTCCGCAAACTCATCAGAATCCGTTGCTCGATAGAAAAGCCCATCTGTCTTCTCCGCAATCTGTTGAAGACTATCGAAATCAGTTTCGAATTCTCCTTGCATATCTTTTCCAATTCCAATCGTATAGATTTTAATTCCAAACTTATCAGCAGTATCCGCTGCTGTAATTGGATCAATCTTTCCCGTATTAGAAACGCCATCGGTAATTACAATCATCACCTTTGATCTTGCTTTAGAATTCTTCAAGCGATAAGTCGAAAGTATAATCGAATCGCCAATTGCAGTTCCCTGCTCGTCTACCGTGCTCTGGTTAATTTCGGAAACTACTTCAACAAGAGATTCAATATCATTCGTAAGCGGCGACTGCAAATAAGCCGCTCCACCAAATACGACAAGCCCCATCCGATCATTTATTCTTTTCTTGATAAAGTTTTTGATTAAATCTTTAGAAACTTCGAGCCTATTTTTAGGTAGGAAATCATTGCTTCTAACCATCGAGCCCGAAACGTCAATCGCAATCATAATGTCTACCCCGTTCTTCTCGTCTGGAAGTAAGCTAGATTGCGCACCAGGTCCGGCAAGAGATAGTATCAAAAGGATAATACATATAAACCGTAAGAAGGGAAAATACTTTTTCGCTTTTTCTAAAAATGGATGCCCGTTACTATCAGATTGATTACCAATACTTACCCGCATTTTATTTTCATAAAAGCCTAACTTATAAAAAATAAAGGCATAACCAATTACCAATGGAATTAAATATAAAAGTTCTGGTCTTTCGAAGTAGTTCATCTTACGAGTATCTTCTCCCAGTATTTCACCAGCCCGAGCGCATTATCACGAGTAATCTTTTCTTCGTTTGGCATATATTTCACCGAGTTGAAATAATTATCAATTGTGAGTAATTCTACATTTGCCACACGATAATCTAACTGTAAAATTTCATGCAACTCCGACTGAGTCAAATGCATAACAGAGGACTGTCGCTTATTTCCAATTCTTTCTTTGATATATCCAGAAAGATGAAAGATAAATTCTTTATGAGACATTTCAGAGTTCATAAGCATTTTTTCTAATTGCTTTTTATAGTAATCCTCATTTGAATCCACTTCCAACTTTTCGAATAATGCATCTTTGACTTTAGCCTTCTTTTTATTATTAAAATAAAATAATAAATACGCGAGTCCAGTCACTACTGCTAATCCAATCAAAATGAAAGTTAAAAGCCTTACAATGTATTGACCCGAAAAGGCAATTGGCTCCGCAATGTCAAGCGGTTCTTTCTCGTCGGCTAATACCGTTTTGACTTCCAATGCTTCCTGGCTTTGCACAGTTTCCCCATTTGCATTTTTCCAACCTAGCTTTGCAATAAATTTTCCAGGCTCAAAATATACGTAGGTAAATTTTAATTCCGTAGGTGTTTGTGTTATTTCTTTTAATTCTCCGATTGGAGTTTCTGAATCTGTCTCTGAAAATAAAAAACCTTTTGCGGGTAAATTCCATTCTGCCACATCTCCCGTTTGAAATTTCACTTCCAGAACAGACTCCTCCCCAACTTGCACAGATTTTTTAGAATAGGATTCTGTGACTTCTGCGAAGAGTAAACTAGGAAAAAGATATAACAGGCAAAACAATAGATTTCTAATGTCATTCCCGAAATTTTCTATCGGGAATCTGTAATTCTTGAGACCCCCGATATCGCTTGGCGGTCGTGTGAGCGAAGCGAAAGGGTGGAATTTCGGGAATGACAACAAATCGTTTTTCTTAAACTTAAATAACAGCATCATTTATTTAAAAACCGCACAATGGATTTACCCAAATCCGAATCTGTCTTGAGATTAAGTAAATTCGATCTATAAAATTCATTTAGTATTTCTGTATCCGATTCATAGGTAGGGGAATAATTTCCGCCATGACTTGTCTCTAGATTTTGAACAAAGAAATTTTTCAATATTTTACTACTCATATTTTCTACCGGGTCAGTGATTCGAATCGCATACAATTCATGAATCGCAAGCAGTGTTCGATAGTGGGTAAGATCCGTTATCCCCGCAAAATCACTGATGATATAAGAAATAGAATTTCGTGGAATTTTATTTTTTAGATATTGCAAAGGAAGTAGATGATCGGTCTTATTCGCCAGAGAAATTTCATTTATCTTACGTAAGATTCGATATGCCTCAGCTTTCGATTTAATCCCAAGTGCGACAAACTCCACTTTGTCGGAATACAATACAATATTAATTCTATCACCTGTATTCAAAGATAAAAGAGCAATAAAAGCTAGAAACTGGAATCCAATAAAAAACTTTGTATAAGAGTTCGCACCGTTAAACGACATAGACTTAGAAATATCCAGGAAAAGATTGATCGTTCTGTCATTCTCTTCATGAAAAAGTTTTACATAAAGCTCACCCATTCTAGAACTAACGTTCCAATCTACAAACCGTATATCATCTCCATACATATAAACCCGCGATTCTTTAAAGTCCATTCCTCTACCGGAGCGGTTAACAAGAATTGACCCCGCACGGTTACTGCGAATTTTCTTTTTGTATTTTAACTCAATCTCTTGGATTAATTTTTCAAGCTCTTTAAGTATCATTAGGTTACCTTTTCAGGATGTAAACATTGTGTAAAAAGTGGTCGCCGAGTGATTTTCGCGTTCGCATTGGCATAAAGAACCCAATAAACGCTAGGTTTTTCACTTGACATATAGCCGCGAAAATTGTATCGAGGTGCCTTTTTAAGTAGTCCATCTTTCTACCATACTAAGGGAGAGCTGTTACTTCTAGAACTGTTTTTATCAATGAGTCAACTGTTACATCTTCGGAGACAGCTTCGAACGTTAAGATCATACGATGGCGCATGACTTCGTAGATGGAGAAACGAATGTCTTCTGGGACTACAAAATTTCTTCCTTCTAATAATGCATTTGCTCTCGCACATCGTAGAAGCGCAAGGGACGCTCTAGGGGATACTCCGTGTTTAACGTAAGGTTTAATTTCATCTAGCTTAGAGGTTTGCGGGCGAGTATTACGAACTAGTTTTACAATATAATCCTTGAGCCTATCATCAATATAGATTTTATCGGATAGGGAAGAAATTTCTTGAATCTCTTTTCGGCTGAGACTTTTCTTAATTTCTTTATTCTTAGTCGTAACACTTCCATGCTGACTGAGTATCGCAACTTCTTCTGCTTCTGCCGGGTAATCCACATTTACCTTCATCAAAAACCTATCCATCTGTGCTTCCGGTAGCTGATACGTTCCTTCCTGATCGATTGGATTTTCCGTAGCAAGAACCATAAAAGGCGCATCTAAATGAAATGTCGTATCGCCTATCGTTACCAGTCTTTCTTCCATACATTGAAGAAGTGCTGATTGCACTTTTGCAGGAGCGCGGTTTATTTCATCGGCAAGAAGTATTCCTGTAAAAATAGGTCCCTTTCTTGTTTCAAAATTGGCAGTCTTTGGATTAAAGATTACTGTTCCAATTAAATCAGCCGGGAGCAAATCAGGAGTAAACTGTATTCGTTTAAACGAAAGATCAATACTCTGCGCTATCGACTTTGCAAGTAGTGTTTTCGCAAGTCCTGGCATACCCTCAAGCAACACATGACCCTGCGCTACAAGGCAAGTCATGATATTTCGGATAACGAGTGTTTGTCCCGTAATTTCTTTTTTTAATTCTTCTAAAAGTCCGTTAATTTTTTCTTTTGCTTTTTGAATATCTTCTGTTTTTACTAATTCTTCCATTCTTTATTTGTTCCTGTTATAATTTCTACAATTTATACTTTTTCGCAAACTCTTCTATAAATTTTTCCTGTTCGACTGATTCGACCGCGCGCTCGGATCTAAATTTTCGAACTCGGGCTACTGCCTCTTTGGCGCTTAGACCATAATATCGAATTAAATAGCAAGCTGCTAAAGTGCCGGATCTACCTAGCCCACCGACACAATGAATCAATACATTCTGTTTCTTAGACAGTATTTCATGCATCCATTCTAAATTTTTATCCATTGAGTATACGTTCGGTATCCCCTGGTCGATGATTGGAAAATAGCAAGTAGCAAGTCCGGCATCCGCGTAAGCAGTCTTAAGTCTTTGCACACCATATTCTTCGAATTCCAATTCTGTAATAAGCGATACTACTGCGCTAATTTCATTCGACTTGATTACTTTTACATCTGTAGTAATACTGCGCGCTCTATCCTTGCGTCCGGGAAGTATCGTCAAACCCATCTTACCCTCACCTTTATCAGAAGGATTTTCTATAAAATCAATCCTAAGATCATTCGCGGTTTGTAAAGTATTTTTAATTTTAGCAGAGCAAGTCGCACCCGCATACAGTGCTAACTTCTTCTGCCAATCGTTTGACTCATCAAAAGAAAGTGTATGCATCGAATAGCGCATGAGTCCTACAAATAATTGATACGGATCTCTATCTGTATGAATCAATTCAGGGTAGTATGAGCGCATAATGGCGATTGTCTCAAATGCCTTCCCAATTTGCGGAAATTTAAAACTTGCTTTTAGAGAAATATCTAGTGGCTCGCCTAGATTATGAATATCAAGTAGAATATCGACTAATTGAACTGCTTCTTTGAATTCTTCAAGTGAATCAATGGTCATGAAGATATATAGAATATCGTTCTCTAACTTAATTAAGTCTTTTAAAATATGACCTTTATGTGTATGAAAGAAATCTATCAGCCATACATTCTCCTGCGCGTCAATAATGATATTAGCTCCATTCAAATCGCCGTGCA
>JANMOF010000136.1:0-14714 GCA_031368925.1 Leptospiraceae bacterium | reverse complement strand
GAATCAACGACGCATGAAGAAATTTGTGGGACTTTAGTAAAATCGAGTAAAGATTTTCAAAGCAAATATAATTTAAAAACAGTTTACGTTTTCATAGCCGATACAATCGAATTGGCTGAAAAAGGAAAATCACTTGGAATCGGATCCTATGCACCGGATGGAAATGGGAATGCTATGGACAATTGGACTTGGGAATTAAAAACATTAAATGATGGTATACCTAAAAATTGTTTATTAAAGAATTAAGAAAATGAAAACAGAAGAGGAAGTCTATGAGTTTTATTAATGACATCAAAATATTTTTCAATAAAAATGTTGAAAAATTTAAAAGCGATATGGCTAGAAATGAAATTAAAAATATGAAAATTACGGTTAGCAACGAAGCCCCAGTTTATCCAGATGTATCATATAAAATAAATAATCAACCATTAGATGATATCGATGCTTTAGCAATCGCCAATAAATCTAGGACAAAATTTAATTTATTTGAAAAAGTAGTTTTAGAAAATGGTATTATTTTTTGGATATGTTGTCTGGATAATCATCATTATCTAGAAGTAATAACTCGTAAAAAATCTAATAGTGACAGTATCGGAATTCCAAATGGAAAAATGGAATCATGGGGTTTTGATGTAATAGGAGAAAGATGGACATTTGATGATAGACCACCAGAATCTCTCAAGATAAAAGCAGAATTAAAAAAACGTTACACAGTAAAACGGAAAGTATAAAAATTAGAAAAGAAAGTTTTAATACTCCGCAAAGAAAAGACGGTATGCAGAAATTTTATGTGTTTCAAGAAAGACAAGTATGGGATATAGTCAATTAGCCGTAACAAACAATACATTTAAGCAGAATTTTGTGGAGCGATGAATAAATAGTGAGATGGAAATTCCCAAAAAGAAAATGAAAATATGCTCGCAATGTGATCAATCTAAAGATTTATCATATTATTCCAAAGATTGCACTAAAAAAGATGGGCTATGTAATGCATGCAAACAATGTAAATCGGAATACAAAAAAGTTTACACTAAACAAAACGCTGAAAAAATATCTAAATATAATTTTGAATGGAAACAAAAATATTTCAAAATAAATGGTAAACATTCAGGCTGTAAATACTCTCCACAGGAATTAGAACAAAGAAATATATTAGCTACGGAATTAAGAAATAAACGAGTATTAAACGCTAAGAGAAATCAAAAAAGATTTACTGAATTAAAATTAATCGTATTTGATAAGTCATTAATTACTCATAAACGATGCAACGATTGCAAAAAAACTATTTCAGTAAGCGATTATCATAAAGATTCGTTTAGAAATAATTTATATTCTACTAGATGCAAATATTGCCAGTCACAGATTAGCGAAATAAGAAAAATTAAAGGAACTAGAAAAATAGAAAATGCCAAGTATAGAAAAACTGAATTATATAAATTGAATAATAAGCATAGGTATTTGACTGATAAATATAAAATGCAATCTATAATAAGAAGAGAGAAAAAAAGTAGTTTAGGAGAAAGTAATCATATTCCAAAGAAGTTAAATACATTAGTAAAGGAAAGATTTGAGTATCAATGCTTCCAATGCGGGGCTAATAATGATTTAACTATAGATCATCATTATCCATTATCGAAAGGAAAGAGGCTTACATTAGATAATGCCGTGTTATTATGCAGGTCATGTAATAGTAAGACGAATAAAAAATTTCCTGAGGATTATTATAATTATGCGGAGATAGAAAGACTAAAGACGCTTGGTATAAACACTAATAGTAGAGAGTAGTATATATCCTACGGGTCTTTCATACGGTGTTCTATATAGCATCGCGAGCGAGTTTTATCAGGACGTCAGAAAATGTTTCTAGATTTACCCTAAAAATTTTATTTGTGGTTAGAATGCGCCTTTAAGACTTACATCCGATTTTGTGCATAGAAAAAATCTGTCAGTTGTTCTATATATCTTTTTTGATTTTTTCGACCAACGTCACATTCGATAGAATTTTTGCTGTCAATAGTTTAGGTTGACTTTTTTGTTTTTAGGTTATATCCGATGACAACTGGCAAAAATCACTCAGTGACCGGCTGTTACCACCATCCCAAACTTCCCTTCCTCCGTGTCTCTGTGACTCAGTGGCAAATCTTTCCCCCACCGTAAAAATAGTTCTACTGTTTTTATGAGAATCGCCGACAGTAAAGAAAAAGAGGTAATATTTTATGATGCGTTCTTTGTGGACAGCCGCAACAGGGATGAATGCCCAACAATTTCATATAGACACAATTGCAAATAACTTAGCGAATGTGAATACAACTGGCTTCAAGAAAAATCGTGCAGATTTTGAAGATTTAGTGTATCAACACCAAGTATTAGCTGGAACTCCAGCAACAGCAGTGAGTGAAATTCCAACTGGCGTTAACGTCGGTCATGGAGTAAGAGCCGCAGCTTCTCAGAAATTATTTGAAATCGGATCATTCCAAGCAACAGGAAATAAGCTAGATATGGCGATCACTGGCGAAATGGGATTTTTCAAAATCCAAATGCCAGATGGAACGTTTGCTTATACAAGAGACGGGTCTTTTAAAATTGATTCCAACCAACAAGTAGTTACCTCTAATGGCTATTTATTCGAGCCTCCAATTGTGTTACCTGAAAATGCTATTCTAAATACTCTTCAAATCGCTGAAGGCGGTGAGGTTACAGTTAAAATCGGAAACGATATTCGTCCAACTGTAGTGGGGCAAATAGAGCTTTACCGCTTTGTAAATCCTGCCGGCTTACAAGCAATCGGGAAAAATCTTTTCAAAGAAACAGTTGCATCGGGTCCTGAAATAGCTGGCTCTCCTGGAACAGAAGGAATGGGTGATATACTACAAGGATTTTTGGAAATGAGTAACGTTAAGATCGTCGAAGAAATGGTTGCAATGATCGTTGCGCAAAGAGCGTATGAATCTAACTCTAAAGCAATCCAGACTTCTGATAGTATGCTATCTACTGCTATCTCACTCAAGAGATAATAGATATTAGCCTTCCATGTCCAAGTTAGGTGAATTTTATTTTAGTAATCAAAATTATAAAATGAAATGTCACAAATTGTCACCCCCGAAATTTTCTATCGGGGGTCTCAATAAGTTGAGATTCCCGATAAAAAATTTCGGGAATGACACATTGATCTTCAAAGTATTCTTTCTCTTCCTCCTCTTCAGCTTCCAAATCCTATCCGCAAATTCTGTTTATTTAAAACCACGAGTCATTTTAGAAAAAGCAACTGTGAAGTTAAGCGATATAGCTAGGCTTCATAAAGATGTAAAAGATAGAGTAGTCTTCGAAAATCTAGAAGAGTTGAAGATTTTATCTCTAGAAGACTTACAAGCTATTCTACCAGATTCTTCTGAATTGACTTTTTATGGAAAAGAATGTATTTTAATTCCACTGAATAAAAAATATTCGAAAGAAGAAATTCTAGATTCACTAGAAAAAGAATTTTATTCCAAGTTAGGCGTTACAGAAGCCGAGGCTAAGATTCGTTACCTTGGGGAAGAGGAAAATCTTCCGGCAAATGGAGTTACCCTCAAATGGAATAATATTCCTAAGAAATTAACTCCCGGACAAAAGATATTTTCTCTAGATTTTTATGTGGAGAAAGACAAGGTCTATTCTAAGAAATTAAAATTTCTAGTCGAAACACAGTTGACTACAGTGGTTGCCGCTAAAAGCATTTCGCGCAATGCAAAGCTCACTAAAAATGATTTTACTTTAAAAACTTTTTTTTCTGCTGATGCAATTCCAGATGGGTTTAATTCTGACATCAGTGGCTACACTGCAATAGTCGCAATTTCGGAAGGCTCTGTGATTCGTAAAAAACAAATTCGTGAAATTCATTTAGTAGAGAAGGGTAGTGAGGTAGATGTAGTCTATATAAAAGGCGCTTTATTTGTAAGAGGTAAGGGCATTGCTAAAAATTCCGCCAACGAAGGCGAATCAGTAAAAGTAGTCAGTCTATCGTCGAGCCACCTATTAACCGGCAAAGCGATGGACAAAGGAGTAGTAGTAATCGAATGAAAAAATCGTATAGTAAACTAAATAAACTTTTTGCCACAGAGGCACAGAGGCACAGAGAAGAAAATGTTATCGGGATTTTATGGTCGAGCATCTCTCAATTGACACAACGTTTATCGTTCTGTATCGTTCTTTTTTCGGTGGTAATCTTTGAAAGTCATGCGCAGTCGTTATGGGTAGATCGGAATCCTTACGCCAATGGGCAGGATATTCGCAAAGGCTCTATTATCCGCGTGATGATTAAAGATGGAATGAAAGGCGATTACGTGTATGAAGGCGGGAAAGATGATTCGTTTGTTATCCGCTCACACCCTGATAAGAAAATTGTAGATGAAATGAGAGGCTTTACTGCTGATAGAAGTGTTGCCCATAGACAAAATGGGAAATCTAAATCCACTGCGAAAATCATTGGCTCTATGTCAGTATTAGTTACAGCAGTAGATCCGGATTCCGGTTTACTCACATTAGCCGGCACTCGTGACGTTGGATTTGATAACGCCAAGAATAGCTTAAAACTCTCCGGTCAAATTTCTCCTTTAGATGTAAGAGACGACAAGACAATCATGAGCGATATGGTTGCCAATTTAAAAATAGAATACGCTACTGCGCCAACAAAAGAAAGTCTCACTGATCCAGATATTAAATTAAAACCGGTTAAAAATGCAAACGGAACAGAGACCATGCAGAAAGCACAGCTATCCAATGATGAAAAACAAGCTATCATCCTAAAAAACATGAAGCGGTTACTAGGAGAAAGCCAATGAAACTACCCCTGTCACCTCGAACCACACTAAGTAGAAGCGGCAAAGCCTTATATACTTCCAGTGTGAGAGGTCTATCATTCTTAAAACAATTTGTACAATTTGTCCGAATCGTTCTAAGCAAAATAGATTTCTCACTGTCTTTCCTTAATACAAGAAACCAAATTGCAAAACAGTTCGAAATGACCGTAAAGCCATCGGCATTCATCGGTGTTTACACGTTCGACAGGCTCAGTGCAAGTCTGTGTGCATTGGTGGTAATCTTTTCTTCTCTTTCCGCTGTCGAAGTCAAGCTTAAGGATATCTCTCGTATTCAAGGACTGCGTGATAACCAGATTACCGGTTACGGGATAGTAACCGGTCTTTCGGGAACCGGGGATACCAAGAGCGCAGTTACCAATGAAGCAATGAAAAATTATCTCAAGAATCAGGGACTTGGAAATGCGAAAGGTGTAAACATTACAAGAAATATTGCATCTGTTCTTATCACCGCGACTATTCCTTCTCATGCGCGTATGGGAGATAAGATTGATGTAACCGTTTCCTCTATTGGAGATGCAAGATCTCTCGAAGGGGGAGTATTGATTCAATCCCCACTCAAGGGAGCGAATAACGAAATAGTAGCCGTTGCAAGTGGAGTTCTTTCTTTTGGCGGAAAGGATAACAACCGTTCATCTCAGCCTTATAACGCTACATCTTATCTCTATGGAAATACCGCGAATGTGTTTACAGGATCTAGTCACACTAAGAATTCTCCTAAGACAGTTGGCACGATTGTAGGCGGTGGGATTGTAGAAAAAGAAATCAAGTCTGAATTCTTTAAGAAAGACAATAAGTATAGAATCATTTTAGAGAACCAAGACTTTGGAACTCTAAGTGCAGTAGATCAACTCATAAAAGACAAAGTCAAAGTGGAGACGTTAGTTCTATCCCCAACTGAAATTGAAATCACGATTCCAGAAGATGGAAATGCCCTAACGACTCTAGCCGCGATTGAAAACCTACAGGTAACTCCAGATGGTAAGGCAAAAGTAGTAATCAATGAGCGAACTGGAACGATTGTCATGGGAGCTAACGTTACAGTGGATGAAGTTGCCATCTCAAAACAGGGAATTAATGTAATTATTGCTAATAAAAAGAAGGATTCAGACGATACTAAAGTTGAGCTAATATCTGTTATCCAGGAAGGAACGAGAGTTTCGGATATAGTCGATGCGCTGAATAAAATCGGGGCGTCTACGAAAGACATTATAGCTATTTTAGAAGGGATGAAAAAAGCAGGTGCCCTTCATGCCGAGGTAATTGTGCAATGAGTGAAATTCAAAATGCTATCAACTTAAATCGTTTGAACCTGGGAGAGAATTCTATCCAGAACATTCAAAGGATGAATGATAAACTTAATAGCGACAAATCTAAAGTTTCCTTTGAAGAAGCACTCCAAAAAGAAGTAAATGAATCCTTACAGGGTAGGGTATCTACTTCTTCTATCCGCCTACCTCAAAACATCAAAGCAGAAACAGCCGCAGATCCGTATCGTAAGAAATTATTCGATGCAAGCGTTGAGTTCGAATCCATCTTCGTCAAAATGATGTTATCCCAAATGAAAAAGTCAGTCGAGAAATCAGGACTCATTGATGGTGGTCACGCTGAAGAAATTTTCGACGATATGCTCTATGATGAATACGCAAAGAATATTTCTAAGACAGAATCACTTGGTATCGCCGAAGAAATTTATAAATCTCTTTCCAAATCACTTCCTAAAGTTGATCTAAAAGGCTAAATTCTTTTTCTTTTTTTCTTTACATTTTTAAGGAGCAGTGTATAAATGCGTTCTTTGGAAATGAGGGAAATAAATGTTTGACAATCGGCTAGAAGAAGACTTAATCAATGCGGCTGGCAGTGGTGATTTACCTAGAGTCCGTTTGCTTTTAGAAAAAGAGAAAATAGATATAAATATTCAAAATAGAGAAGGCTCTACACCTCTAATGCGTGCAGCTACTTTTGGAAATTTATCAGTTTTAAAATTTCTCCTGGATAACGGATGTGAAGTCGATACACGTGACCATCATGGGTTTACAGCTCTTATGCTCGCTGCCAACAAAGGTCATATAGAAATTGTAAAATGTTTGATAGAAAACAAAGCAGATGTAAATGCAAAAAATAAAGATGGATGTTCCGTCCTTATGCTCGCTTCTTATAAAGGTCATTTAGAAGTAGTAAAATATCTCTTACAAAGAAAAACCGAAATCAATGCTAAAGATAAGAAGGGTTGGACAGCACTTATGTTTGCTTCTTCAAATGGAAGCCTAGAGGTGGTGAAACATCTTTTGAAAAATAAAGCAGATGTAAATATCCAAAATAACTTGGGACTCACCGCACTCATGCGGGCATCTTCATTTGGTCATTTAGAAGTTGTAAAATGCTTAGTGGAAAATAAAGCAGATTCAAATATAAAAAATCAAATTGAATTCGATTCACTCATGCTCGCTGCAAAGAGCGGGCATATTGATGTAGTAAAATATTTTGAAAGCAAAGCGTAATAGCTAAGACTTTATTCAACTGGGTTAAAAATACTTGCCCTTAACGTAATAGTAATAAAGTCTGTTACGTGAGTTCTCATCTATGAAATTAAAACTAAATCTTCAAACAAAAATATTACTTGGAATGCTTTTAGGTGTTCTTTTCGGCTCTATCGCAATACATTTTAGATTAGCGCAGTTTACTACTAATTGGGTGAAACCATTTGGCACAATCTTTATCAACTTATTAAAAGCAGTAGCTGTTCCATTGGTATTTGTTTCTCTAGTGAAAGGAATTGCAAGTCTAAGTGATATTTCGAGATTATCCCGATTGAGTGTAAGAACGATTTCCCTCTATATGTCTACGACCGTGATTGCAATTACCTTTGGACTTGTGCTAGTTAACATAGTAAATCCCGGTAACACCTTTTCACAGGCAAAAAAAGAAGAACTCCGTTTGAAATATGCAGATACTACACAAAAGAAAACTAGCGATGCGATGGAGGCTAATAAGCGTCCTCCACTACAATTTCTTTTAGATATAATCCCCGATAATATGTTCAAATCAGCAGCGGATAATTCGAAGATGCTACAAGTTATTTTTGTCGCAATTATCTTTGGGATTGCAATGATTCTACTCCCTGATGGTGAGGAAATTCATTTTCGAAACTTTGTGCATTCCCTGAATGAAATCATGTTAAAAGTAATTGATATCATTATGCTTTACGCTCCTATTGGGGTTTTTTCTCTCATAGCCTCTCTTCTAGTAGAATTTGGAGGGGATAATCTTTCGGATGCTCTTGATTTATTTATAGCACTTGGATCATACTCTCTAACTGTGATAGTAGGACTTATGCTGATGCTATTTTTCATTTACCCTACCTTGATTTTTATTTTTACAAAAGTAAAGCCATCTCATTATTTAAAAGCAGTCATTCCAATTCAAATGGTCGCATTCTCTACTAGCTCTAGTGCGGCAACACTTCCTGTTACGATGGAGCACTGCGAAAAAAGTTTAGGAATTTCCAAAGAAGTTTCTAGTTTTGTTTTACCAATCGGCGCTACTATCAATATGGATGGAACTGGACTCTATCAATCTGTCTCCGCTGTATTTATCGCGCAGGTGTTTGGATATGACTTAACAATGTCGCAACAGTTAAATATCATATTAACCGCAACTCTTGCCTCAATCGGAACAGCAGGCGTTCCAGGTGCTGGTATTGTTATGCTCGTCATTGTATTAAACGCAATTGGAATTGCTACCGAGGGAATTGCTCTCATCTTTGCAGTAGAGCGGATACTCGATATGTTCCGCACCGTTGTCAATGTAACAGGTGACGCTGCGGTTGCTGTGATTGTAGATAGTAAGGACAGAGAGAGTAGATAAACTCTGTCATCCCCGAAATTAGTAATCGGGGATCTCAATATGTTGAGATTGATTTCTTTTTCAACTCTAAAAAAATCTTCTCTTGCTCTAGAAGTTTCTCTCGATTAGCCTCTTTTCCAAACAAAACTCGAAAGTCTTCCACGAATTGAACGATTTGTTCTGTTGTAAAATTCTTACACTGGTCTAAGTATTCTTTTGAGAAATACTGGACTGGTCTCAATTTAGATTCTCCAATGCTTTTATATCTTCCAAATCTTGCGGTCTACCACTCTCTTTTTTCATACTGATCAAATCTTGTTTTGCTATTACGCTAATTTCAATTTCAGCGTGTTTCATTTTGGTAGAATTCATATCCGCCAAATCTTTATGGATAAGAATATCAATGATTTCAATCGGGTTGTGTGGATTATAAAATGACCATGCTATTAAATTTCTTTCCTGAATAAACATTTCTCGGTTTTTTAAAATCATATTTGCGTCTACTGGAAGTCTACTAATAAATCCCATTGATTTTAAAATCTCTTCGCATAGAGTTAAATTTTTTTCATCTAAATTTAATACAATATCGACATCAACGGTTCCACGAACTGCCCCGTGAAGCGCAACTGCAAACCCACCTGCAATCGCATACTTAAGTGATTTATCGTTGAACTTTTTACACAGACGGGTTAATAACATAAGCCTCATTCTAAACTTTCTATAGATTGAGCAATACTTTTTTATTGACTCTAATCTTTCTCGAGTTTTCTTAGAGAGATGAACCTTGTTTATTGCCTATTAATTTTGCTAAGTCTTTTTATTTTTACCCTCGAATCCCAAACTTTAAAAGAAAATCGAGAAAAGAGAAAACTCTCTGTTAGCCTCGGATATAATTTTTTAATGGGCGCGGGTAGGATAGGAGCGAAGGCAATCTCCTTAGACTATAGTATTACCGGTAATTTAAAATTAGGCGTAACAGCTTTATATGTCGATAAAACGTCTTTTTTTAATTCTGTTTTTACACCTATATCCTGTATCCCTTTTGCACCTTGCATGAATTACATGAATATAAGACCTTGGACAGGAAAAATTTATATAAATTACTTTCCCTTTTCCGGTGCGTTTTATTTGTCAGCAGCAATCGGAAGATTACCCGATTTTACTAGAAAGACTATATTTTATGGAGATGCTATCTATAGCTTAGATAATTCTTCTGTAGATAGAGTGTATGACCAAGCAATTACATATACAGTTTCAACGGCTAATAACTATTACATCAATGGAGGTTTTGGTTGGCGCTGGGATTTAGATTTTGGTTTACTATTTGGTTTTGACTTTGGAATTGCAAAAGAAATAAATAAAAAAACAGATATTTATGTTTATTCTGATTCTCGTGGTTTAATTGATCGTAGCCGTACCCCGAGTTTAAGAGATATTGTATTCTATCAAGCATTCACTCGCCCTTATGACACTGATAAGAATTTTGTAGGCATCAACATCTACGCAGGGATTGTTTTTTAAGAAGCAATATTAAATATCACCCCAATGTTTTTAGTTTCCCAAGAAATAACATTGAGTTTCTTTTTTTTCTTCTCTCCGTGTCTCTGCGCCTCAGTGGCAAAGCTTTTCTTTTTGATCTGGCAGGATAATCATGATTTGTCGTTTAAATCAATAATCTCTTGCACTATAAAGCTAAGTAGAGTAGTAAGTGCAGGGCTGATTTTATCTTTGATAGATGAGTAGATTTCTTTTGCAACACTAAGCTCAGTGGAATTAACTTTAGCAAGACAAAGATTACTGCTAGATTGAAATTCATTCCACCATTGACGAAATTCTTCTACCTTGACTTTATCTACTTGAGTTGAAATCAAAGATTGAAGTGTAATAATCTCCGCTGTGATTTCGGAGTCGATTTGTTTTTTCTCGATAGCATATTTTTCGGCTAATCCTCTAGGCTCTTCGAATAGTGCTGTAATTAAAATTCCGCGTATGCTTAAGATAGATTCTATTAGTTTTTCGATTGCTTTGACTTTAGGGCTAACTTCTTTAAACCCCGGTATTGTAAATTGAGAGATAAGAGAATTTAAAATCCTACTAGCGGTAAATGTGGATAATGTGCGGGCATCAATTTCGTGGACAATAGTAATTTGAGAATCTAAAGCTTTTGAAATGTCAGCTACACTTTTATTAGAATCGGATAATAAAGAATTAGCGCTATTGAAATTTTCGGTAATTAATTTCATGCTGAGCTCCAAGCTAGAGAAGGAAGCGAGGAAATCATTTGAATCTTTTAAAACATTTGTGATGGAATTACTTACATTCATGTAGGTTTGATGCGCTGATTGGATTTTTTTTTCAGAATTTTCCGCGAGCACAACAGAAGAAGATACGTTAATTTCTGTTAGCTTTGCTTGCTCTTGCATTTCATGGATTCCCTTTGCAATTTCACGAGATATGTCTGAATTTCTTTTGGCAAGTTTTCCCATTTCCTGTGCAACAATGGCAAAGCCCTTTCCTGATTCTCCTGCATGTGCGGATTCTATTTCTGCATTTAAAGCAAGCATTTTAGTGCTTTCCGAAATTTTGATTAGGTCTTTAGCATGAGCAACTAAAAAACCATACTTTGCCCAAAGATCCCGAATTGTTACATTGAGTTCCTTATTCTGTTCTACTAATTCAGAAATTAAAAAAACACCGGATTCCATTGTTTGCACGCCACTCTCTACTTTCTTTTGAATGTCGTTCGATGACTCAAGAATGTTATTATTCTTTCCTGCCATGTTACGAGTTTGAAAATGTATTTCTTTTACTTCACTTGTTACGTTTTGCATTTCCTCTGAGAATTCATTTATCTTAGCTAAATATCCATCCATTACATTGCGAATAGTGATTAGATCATGATTCATATTTTGTGTTTGGTCAACAATCTGTTTCATGTTTTGATTTACAATTGAGGAGGAGCGGCTAACGAGTCTTAGAATTAGAGTAAAGCTAGTAAAGAATTGGATAAAAGATTGGAATAGGGGAATGTGGTTAAATTTCTTTTGAAATCCGGCAAGCTGTATTGCTAAATCTCGCTCTTTTAGTTTTTTAAAACTGGACTCAAAAAAAGTTCTGAGTTCAAATTGGCTAAATATTTTTTTCAAGCAAGACTCCCAAATTTCGAATGCTTTCAGTGATGATTTCTATTTTAATCCAAATGTCAAGGATTATCAGTAAATTAACTAGGTTTAAAAATATCTTACTTTTTTACTAGAAAGTTTGTAATTTATTGATTGATTTTGATATAGAGTATTCTAATTTAACTTTAATCCAAGGGTAAGAATGTTAAATAAGCTTTTCACAAACGAATTTTTGCAAGATACTGATGTCCATGATTATAAAAAAGGGGAGGAACTCATAACAGAAGGAGCTTCCTCTAACGAGACAATGTATTTTGTTTTGAATGGCTCTTGCGCTGTTTATAAAAAACAGGGCGATACACAAATCCTAATCAACCAATTGAAAGCGGGTGATTTCTTTGGAGAGATTGCTCTTATTTCGAACCAACCCAGAACTGCGACTGTCACAGTTGATTCAGATACAGCGAAATTACTTTTATTTAGCAAGAAAAAATTTATCCAGCAAACTATTTCCAATCCTGTTTTAATGTTCTCTATTTTGAAAGCAGCTATTGCGCGTTTTCTCCGAGCTGATGTAAATTTCGAAAAGACGATTAAAGCAATTCCTAATATGAAACCGGATCTGGTTGTAAAACTAAATCAGAATCATGTAAAGCTAATAAATATTAAAGCTCTCAATTACATTCATTCCCTACCTATTTTAAATCTCGGTAAGAACTTAAAAATTTTCTCTGAGGGTAAAGATGCTAATCCGCATATGTATTTTATACTCCGCGGAACTATTTCTCTTTTAAAAGAGCATCATGGTAAAAATGTAGAAGTTGCAACTCTTGAACTAGGGCATTTCTTTGGAGAAACTTCTTTCATTAGCGATACGCAGTATACTCATTCTGCGATTACAAAATCTGATGATGTTAAGCTAGTTCAAATTGATAAAGTTGCTTTTTTAAAAATAGTCAATTTACACCCCGAATTTTTATTCAATAATCTCAAAAATACAATTTGGAAATTAATCAATACTGAGAAGGCTACATTCAATTTAAAATCCAAGATGATGAAAGAGACCCCTGCTGCATCTACTGATTTAAAAGTTTATGCAAAAGGTGATTATATAATCAAAGAGGGAGATGCTTCTAACGAGACTATGTATTTTATCTTAGAAGGATCATTCGCGGTGATGAAAAATCGCGGTGAGTCTATCGAAGAAGTAAACGTATTAAAATCTGGGGATTTCTTCGGTGAGTTGTCTCTTATTTCCAGCCAACCTAGAACGGCGAGTATTCAAGTTAAGTCTGATACCGGCAAATTGCTATTATTCAGTAAAGAGAAGTTTATTCAGAAAACCAAAGAAAGTCCAGGTCTAATGTTCTCCATTTTAAAAGCGACTATCGCACGTTTGATTCGTGCTGAGGCATCTATTGATAAAATTATCAAAGCTCTCCCCGAGTTAGATCCCGCGATGGCTACAAGGCTCAACGAGAGTAGGGTAGACAATATCAACGTCTTCAATTATGTTCATAATTTACATAATCGTATCATGATTCGTGGCGATAAAATTTATTCCGAAGGTGACAAGTCTGATGGGGCTATGTATTTTATCTATGAAGGCACCGTTGCCGTAATCAAGCAATACCACAAAAAGAATATGAAAATTACTACTTACGAGAAGGGAGATTTCTTTGGAGAAACTTCTATTGTAAGTGATGCACCTCGTTCTCAGACTATGATTACTGTTTCTGAAAAGGCAAAAGTCGTTCGAATCGACAAAGATATTTTAATGAAGATAGTCCATATTAGCCCCGGATTTTTGTTTAGTCTACTTAGAACTGTTATCTGGAAACTTATCATCGCCGAGAAGGCACTCTTTAAACTCAATATGAAAGTAGATGATATTTACGAGAAGAAGAATTGATTTAGTTCATCGAAACTTTTTCTGAAAGCGCTATAGTTCTATAATCCTTTCCGCCACCGTGATAACGGTAAAGCATGGTTCTCAGTAAGTGCTTCATACCGGTTTTAATAGTTTCCGTATTTTCTAAATCAATCAAGTCGAAGATTACTGGCATTACTTTTGGATCGTCGATTTGGTTGAGTGCAGTTAAAAATTCTGATCTCAGCTCATTTGCTTCATTTGTTTGAAGCTTACTGAGCATAACAGGAACTGCTGATTTTTCTTTTAGCATGCCAAGGGATCGAGTTACTTCGATTTTTACGTTTACTACTTTTTCGACTTGTAAAGAAGAGACTAGGTCACGAACAACGGGAGTTGCTTTTAGTTTTCCGATTGCATAGGCAGCCTTTGATCTTACCTGGCTGTCTAAGTCTTTGCGAAGTGCTGCGGATAATCCTAATCCGCCACCATGGTTGTTTAAAGTTAAAAGGCTTTCTACCATTTTTAAACGAAGAGGGGAGAGGTTTTCTTTTTCCATTGCAGAAGAAATAAATTTAGCATAAGATGGATCTTTGATTGCATTGATTGCGTCTACTGTTACGTCTCTTACTTCGCGGTTGGAATCAAAGATTGTTCTTTGATAAACGGTTGTTGGAAATTTTGATCTTTGGTTTTTTAAGGAGACAACGGCTGTTTTGCGGACTTCGTAATTTGAGTCGTTAGTCGCCATAGCCAAAACAGAGCTTAATTTTTCCTTTAATCCTAGCTTTTCGATTACTACGATACATTCACTTCGAATAGCAGGACTCGGATCAGTAAGCAGCTTGGGAACATGCATACTTGCACGCTCATCATTGATGAAATTTAAAGATTCGAGATAATAATAACGATGAATTGGTTGGTCAGAGCTGCCTAATTCCAGGATAAAAGGAAGCGCTCTGTCATCCTTAAAACTGTCAATTGCTTTAAATGTATATTCTCTAACGGTTGCTTCTCTAT
>JANMOF010000113.1:0-6875 GCA_031368925.1 Leptospiraceae bacterium | reverse complement strand
GTAGAGATAGCGGACTTGGCTCTGTATATACATCGCTATTCATTGTAACAGCATTAGGCGGGGCAGGCTACAAAGCATCACTAAAGAGCCTGGAAAAGTCGATAGATGATAAATTAATTACCGATTTAGTAATTCAGCCTTTTTTACTAACCACTTTTGCTTCCGCAAGCGCGAATACTACTGCTACAACAGCAGCAAGTTTAAGCACTGACTTAAAGAATTACCAAAATAGTTATAACACGCCAATCAAATTATATAAATATATGCAATCAAAAGATGATTTCGATCAGCAAATGGCTAACAGTAATAAAGTGCTTGCGGCTGCGGCGGGAATCTACGCATTACAGCTAATACACTCTGCCATTTATGGATACTTTTGGGCGAAGAGAACACCTAGAAAATTTAACGAAGAAGAAAAAACAACCGGTTGGAAAATACAGATTAGCCCCCTTGCCCGCAGAAATCCAATTACAAATAGCCAGGATTGGCAGATGGATTTCGGCTATCGCTTCGAGTTTTAAGAAATTTACCACCGATGCACACCGAGGACACCGATAAAAGAAACGATAAAATAATATTCTCTTCACTACATCATAATGAAGTTACAGTAATTGCGCGAAGGTCGAGAATACCAAATTTACAAGAAACGATAGCAAACTTTAACCTTTTTATCGTCGGTGCCTATCGGTGTGCATCGGTGGTAATCTTTTTATTTTCATGTAATATAATAGAGCGCGATAGTGCGACTAACGTTTTATTTCAGAATCGAAAATTAATTATACTTTCGATTGATGGATTTCCAGGTTACTATAATGCAGCCGATTCAAAATTTAAAGATATTACACCTAATCTAAATAAACTTGCAGCAAGATCTCATTTTTCTAATTCTGTAGATTCAACCTACCCTACTCTTACTTATCCGGCGCATACTTCCATGTTAACCGGAACTGACCCCATTCAACATGGAATTATTTACAATTCGCCAAATGATCCTTTCAAAAAATATCTTTCTGGTTGGATGTGGTATGACGAAGATATTCAAGTAAAAACTATTCTGGACTTTGCGCGAGATAGAGGTCTAAAGACAGCATCTCTTTACTGGCCTGTAACAGTAGGAGCAGATATTGATTATAATATTCCTCAATATTGGAGATCGAAAACAGAAGAAGATGAGAAAATACTAAAAGCAATTTCTACAAAGAACCTGTATAAAGAATTAAAAAAAGATACAGGATTAAGTGTTCTGGAAACAACAGGCGACAAAGAAAAAATAGAAACTGCCTTATCTTTATGGGAATTAAAAAAACCTGATATTCTACTAATTTATACAACCGATTTAGATTCAGTTCACCATGAGAAAGGAGTATATAGTTTAGCCGCAGAGGAAAAGCTAAAAAAAATAGATTCTCTTCTAGGAAAACTAATTCGAAAAATTGATTTGTACGATAATCCCAGCCTTGGATTTATCCTGGTATCCGATCACGGCTTCAAAGAAGTAAAAAGTGTATGTGCTCCAAATAAAATTTTACTTTCAATGGGAGTAATTGACACTAAAGATTCTAAGTGGAAGTATTTTTTTAAAACCCTCGGCGGAATCGCAATTCTACTAGAAAATAAAGACAAAGATGCATTATCCGCAAACTTAGATATGGAAGAATTAAAAAATAGAATTAGCGCAGAATGCCCGTTTGCCCTTCTAGATACAGAGGAGGAATTAAAAAAAGTAAAAACAAAGCTAAATAAATCTACAAAAGCAGTCTTACATTCGAAAGTGAACATGGTGTTTTCAGAATCGATGAGCGTAACAGAGATATACCGCGAGATGAATTATTATAATCATGGATTTTTACCAACCGATATAGAAATGAAAACGATTGGACTTGTATATCCTAAAAGCAATCCAATTAAAATTCAAGATTTACGAGATACGTTTGATGCAACTTGTAGTTGGATGAATTTGAAGTGCCAGAGAGGCACTCCAAGAAATAAATAAATTAGATGGAGATTAATTTTTCCATTTAATGCATTCGCCAGGACACTCGTCCATTTCCTTCTGAACTTTTTTGACATCTTCATCTGGTATTGTAGCATTGTTGATAAACTCACCATTGATATGAGTTTCAGAGTTGTCGTTATCATCCATTTGAAAATATTTTGGAAGGTTATCGGCACACTGGTTGCAAGATGTGCAATCGTCCTTGTTTACATAAGCAATTCTTCCCATTCTAATTGTCTCCTTTTCCTAAGAAGTTATAAATTTATTGTAGAATAATAAAATAAAGCTTCTCGGTCAAGTTATTAATTAGAGAATTCCTTCGAATGCTTCCTTCACGTCTTTATTGGTAATCTTAGTAGTTAGATAATTTTCAATCGTCGTTCGAACAGAGGAATGTCTGAGCCTGTCCTGTACTTTGTTCACATCTTTTAATCTATCCATTAAAATTCTACCACAGGTATGTCTTGTCATGTGAGGGTTAATTCTTTTTCCTAAAATAGAAAGTCCTGCCTTCTCGATGATAACATACATTTGTCTTCTTGTGTATTTCATGAATTCTTCTTTATTTTCATTTGCACGCTTGGGCTTTTTATTTCTTTCAAATAAATACTCTTTCCCCTTAAATACAGTTTGAATTTCCGCAATCAAAAGTTTGGGGATACCGGTGACAAGCCCTTCCTTGTTTCCTTTTCCAATCACATAAATATTATAATCTGTCTTATCATCTGACGGCAAAACATCCGAAGCCCTAATATTTATCATCTCAGAAATTCGAAGTCCCGAAATAACGAGAAACCGAATCATTAAACTTGTCCGAATATCCGCTTCGTCGATTAACGTCTGTAATTCTTCAAGCGTCATGGCTTTAATAGTTTTGACAGCCTTAGGCAACTTAATTTTTCGAAAGAAAAGCTCGAATGCAACTTTCTCCTCCATACTCATTTTAAAAGTTTTAGAGACAGACTTTTTTATCGCAGACTTATAGCCGTGCAAAGTAGAGGCTCGATTTTTCCTGCCATATTTATTTTTATCCGTAAGTAGATGGTCGAAAAAATCTTTAATCGTTGAAGTAGAGACAACAAGCGGGTTACCAAAGTTATCCACATTGTGTTCTTCTGCCCATGCATTAAACTGTGCTATATGAGAATCTAAAGTAGGATTTCCAACTAGCTTTAGAGAATATGTTCCAGTCGGCTGGATTTTTGAAATTGTGGTAGAATTCATATTTAAAAAAAATTACTCATTAACGAAGAATGAACTTTCCTATTTTATTCATAAAGTTTTTTTATGTCGATATTTTATATATGAAAGTCCTACTTTATATCATCGTCAATTTTGCTCTCATTGCTGAGACAAACCCATGGGGACTTTCTTTATTTGAAAGAATTGTTCATAGAAAACATATCAGCCATATTATAATGGAAGTAAGACCTGACCACTATCGCGTAAGTCTTATTGTATCTGATCGTTTTCCTTATAATTATAAAAGCACCTCTTATGCTTTTTTCTTGCGATATAAAGACGCAAGCACTGCTTCCGAAACAGCTAAGATTCTAGACAAACACCTTGACTCGGGACTAGAAGTAAAACTATTCTTAAAAGGTTCCGAGATTACTTCTTATAAATTACTCGGTCAAGATTAACCTTTTAGAATCAAATTGCTTGCCAGAATCCGTATCAATGAAACATTGAAATTAACTTAAATCATACTCTATGTCCAATAAATCGATAACCCAGTTACAAGAAGAATTAGAATCAGAAAAGCGCTATAGTCTCTTTTCTTTTTATACGCAATGGTCTGTTTATTGTATCTTCTTCGTTTTCAAATTAGAATTTAATTTCTTCATCATTCTTTTCGGCGTTCTTTTTTCTTTTTTCAGACTTTTGGCAACAATACAAAAAAAGCCAAATTCCAAGATTTATTTGCTAAACCACCTGGCTAGCTTTTCTCTTTTGTTTTTTTTCACAGCTATTTTCTCTTCTATTTCTAAAAATGAAGTCCACGTTTTTCTGGATTGGCAACTCTACTACGTTGCACTCTCTTTTACTATTATACAAGAATCTATGCGAGTTCATAGATATGCCTATCTTTTTACCTCACTCTTTAGTTTTATTCTTTATACTATCGTAGTATTTAGCGTTGCAGATATTGCTGAACTAGAGCTAACATATAAAATTGTAATCCCATATTTATTTCTGACCTACTCTACTTTCCTCGGGTACTATATAAACAAATCAAGGAGAGAGGCTATTCATTATTATGCAGATTTACTTCAGGACAAAATAGCATTTAACCGCGATATGGCTCTAGCGAGGACAGTGCAAGAATCTCTTTTTCCTAAAATTACTTCCATCAAAGGATTGAAGTTTGAAATATTCAGGCAGTCGCACAACCAAATCGGCGGAGACTTCTATGACTTCATTCAATTAAGAGAAGGGAATATTGGAATTTTTATAACTGATGTCGCCGGGCATGGATACTCTTCAGCGATGGTTGCCGCAATGCTCAAAGTGATGGTATCAACTCTGCCTTACTACTTGAAACTAGATCCAACAGGACTATTAGGCTATATTGATAAGAAAATTTCAGGTGAATTTAAGAGCCATCATGCGACAGCACTTTATATATTTATCAATTTTATTTCAAAGACAATCCTTTTAGGAAATGCAGGTCATCCCTATCTTATTTATGCAAAGAAGGGAGAGGATTTTCAAGAAATTGAAACATTTGGAACTTTGCTCGGATTTGGTTTACATGATCCGGTTGCACAGACATTAGAGTTTCAATACGAATCGGGCGATCGCTTCTTCATATACACGGATGGACTCATTGAAAATATAAATGCTAAAGAAGAATTGCTAGAATCTACAGGGTTACTCCAAATACTAAACAAGTATAAAAATCAAAAAGATTTGAAAGCCCTTAAAGATGCAGTAATATCTGAAATTATATCCTTTTACGGCAAATCAGAATTTTCCGATGATGCGATGTTTCTCGCCTTTGAAATTGAATAGAAATTATTAATAAAAAATATTTAGAGGAAAAAAAATGGATTTTAAACATTTAAAAGTAACAAAACAAGATAAGATTGTTACAATCGAAATTTCACGCCCGGAAGCATTGAATGCATTAAACAGAGACTTGCTCCTTGAATTAGAGTCTTGCATTGCTCATTTAGAGGAAGATAAAACTAGTCGAGTTGCAATTATTACCGGTAGCGGCAAAGCATTCGTAGCCGGTGCAGATATCGCTGCAATGAAAACCTATGACTATGAAAAAGGATATGAATTTAGCGGAGTCGGTCAAGTAGTATTTACAAATATCGAAAGATCTCATCTAGTAATAATAGCGGCTATCAACGGATTTGCGCTTGGTGGCGGATTAGAGCTTGCTCTTGCATGTGATATTCGGATAGCGTCAAAGAGCGCAAAATTAGGATTACCCGAAGTTGGACTTGGACTCATTCCTGGATTCGGCGGAACACAACGTCTTCCTAGATTAATTGGAGCAGGTCTTGCAAAAGAAATTATCTTTACTGCTGACATGATTACTGCTGAAGAAGCTTATCGGATTGGTCTCGTCAATAAACTAGCAGAGCCTGCTGATCTCCTAACAACAGCGAATGCAATCGCTACATCTATTTGCACACGTGGTTCTCATGCGGTCAGAGAAGCAAAGCGTGTAATTTGGGAAGGACTTGAAACGACACAAGATGAAGGAATGAAACTAGAACAAAAAGCATTCGGAAATATCTTTAATGATAGAGAAACTTCGGAAGGACTGAGTGCATTTCTAGAAAAAAGAAAACCTAATTTTTAAATTACCCAGAGATTCACGGAGTTACACTGAGATAAAAGAAATGGTTTTAAACACTCTGTGATTTTCAGTGCCTCCTCTGTGTGACTCTGTGAAACTAATAGCTAATTGCCGTTATTCAATACGGCTTTGTTTCTTCTACTTCATAACCCATTAGTAATTTGCTTGAATTAAATAAGGGTTATTTGATTTCTAAATTTCAGAAAATCGCACATAACAGTTTTTTTCCTCATCCCAAAGGTTACACTCTCTGATTGTCTTAAAATAATGCTTCCAAGTGAATTTCTCTTCTTGGATATCCTCAGAATACTTCGACTGATTCAAATCGCCTTGAGCGGTTAATAACATATAGCTTGGAATTTTAATATTCAGATGGTGCGGGATATGACAATCAATATGAAAATGAAGAGCAGAAATAAAACGAGGCATTTTATAATTCGTAGTTGATTTTATTTGACCTCGGTATTGATTCCATTCTTCTCTGGAATAAAAAGACATATCCTCCGACGTGTGATGGAGGAATGTATAGAGTGACATCCAAAATTGGAAAACCAAGACAGGAATAAACCAGAAATGAAAAATAGCAAATACACTTACGGTCGCATAATAAATAATACCCGCTACGGTACCTCCGAGACCTACAAGAATAAAATAAGAGAATATTACATTTGTTTTATGATCTGCTTTAAATTTAGAAGGAAAATAATGATAAACTACATTATGAATTATTGAGCCTAAAGGAATAAAAAGTCTGGTTGTCTTGTATGCAAATGCACGAATCGGAAATTTCTTTTTCAAAACCTTGTATTGATTCACAGTCATCGGAATCCAGGCATTATCGTAATATACTGTATCTGCCTGTGCATAAAGTTCATTTGTATGTTGGTGGTGTGCCGCATGAGAATATTTCCACGCATAATAAGGATAAAACGTTGGTATAAATAAAATATGCCCCAAGAAGGAATTCAGTTTTTTATTTCCCGTAAATGACTCATGAGCACAATCATGACCTAGAACAAATAGAGAAGTGAATACAAATCCAGTCACAAACCATGCGACTGG
>JANMOF010000105.1:0-3051 GCA_031368925.1 Leptospiraceae bacterium | reverse complement strand
GCAGTGCGTAAATGTAAAATTCAATATTCATTGAGCAAAAAATGGGCATCATTATTTTACGATACCGATTTCGATCTGGGTGTATTCGATTGCCGTCATCGACTATAGCATTGTCGGATACTTTGCCTTACTATTCAAAGCCTCGGAAAGCATCGCTTAGAGCTTTTCATTGCTTCTTGTATTGTAGCGGCTACTTCCGCATGACCGGATTCCCTTGCTATTTGAAACGCATTGCAGTCTGATTCATTTTCTAAATATAGACTTGCGCCATTTGCAATCAGTAATCTCACTGCTTCTATTTTTCCCAAGGCGACGCCGCAGTGAAGTGGCGTATTCCCAAAGACATTTCGGCTATTTACATTGGCACCGTTGTCGATAAGTATTTTTGCGATTTTTATTCCACACCCATTTATTACTGTGTAGTGAAGAGGTGTATAACCGAAATTACTCTCTGAATTTACATTTGCTCCGTTATTAATTAACATTCTTACAATTTCTTCATAGCATCGATTTGCCGCATAATGAAGTGCGGTATATCCTAAGTTGCTGCTGGTATTCAATTCAGCACCTCTTTCTATCAACGAAGCGACTAATTCTATTTGCCCTTGATTGGAAGCGATATGCAGTGGAGTTTCGCCGTGTTCATTCTGTCCATGAACGTTCAGAATACTTGCAAAACTTAGTTTACCCGAGACTCTTTCTTTTGTTAGTGTTTCGTAATTCATTTTATTATCCTATCCTTCGTTATCGTTCTCTTTTTGGTTTACTGAACGGTTGTTCGTTGAACAACGCTACCTGAACCAATAACAATACTTGACAGACATAAATTAGAAAAGTCAAATCTCTTTTTGTGAATGAACAGTGATTTGCCTATGATTTATATCACCATTCCATATCAGGGATAACAGATATTGTACAATAGATTTGTAAATAGATAATAGACGAAATTAGGATTACGGATAAAATATTTACAAAAGCAATGACTTTAATCATAGAAAACTTTTCATAATTAACTAGCAAAATACTGTGCGAAACCTATCTCGTTAAATTATTATGAAAGACCCATATGAAATTCTTGGCGTTGCTAAAAATGCAACAGATGATGAGATAAAAAAAGCTTATCGATTACTGGCGAAAAAATATCATCCTGATCTAAATCCTAATAATAAAGAAATTGAACCAAGGTTTAAAGAAATCAGCGTTGCATATAAACTTCTTGAAAATAAAGAAGCCCGTGCTAAGTTCGAGCAAGGCATTCGAGATGAGCAGACTTCAGCTTCTTCTAACAGAAACGAAACATACTATAATGATTTTCAAGAGGATGGTGGCCGTTATGCGTATCATTTTGAAGGAAATCCAGAAGATCTATTTAAAACATTCTTTTCAGGAAAAGGCGAAGGGTATACGGTGGATTTGCCTGGAAAGGATCATTTTTTTACAATGGAAATTGACTTAAAAGATGCGATAGTCGGATTAGAGCGAGAAATTCTGCTTGGAGAAAAAAAGAAATTAAAGATCAAGATACCTGCCTGCACTATGAATCGAGAAAAGTTGCGAATCAAAAACCAAGGCGGTCGGGGCATTGGTAGCGGCAAACAAGGCGATGCCTATATTGAGATATTAATCCGTCCATCGACTATGTTTCATATAAATGGACACAATCTTGAAATTGAAATTCTGATTAGCCTAGATGAAGCCGTCAATGGCGCTTCAATCAAAGTCCCAACGATAGAAGAATCTATCATGATGACTATTCCAGCAGGGGTAAATACGGGAACAAGGCTTCGTATAAAAGAAAAAGGTATGCCAATGAAAGATAAAGGGCGAGGGGATCAAATCGTAATTCTGAAAGTAATGCTTCCTGATAATCCTGATTTGGTGTTTAAAGAGTTTGTAAAAACATGGAGTGCGAATCATCCGTACAATCCGAGAGAAATGCAATAGAAGGAGAAAAAAGTATGTTAAACAAAACTACCTATGAAATTACAGAAATTATAGAATTGTATGCAGTAAATGAAATTTTTATTTCGAATTGTATTGAAAGAAATTGGATTCTGCCGATTGACATCAATAAAAACATTTTAGATAAAGAGGACATTACTAGAATTTTATTTATCAAAGATTTAAAGGATGAATTCGGTGCCAATGATGAATCCATTCCTATCATCTTGCATCTCGTTGATCAATTGCATTGGTCACAAATGCAAATCAATCATTGCATCGAAATGCTATTATGTAAAGCTTAAACACGACGGAAATTTCACCCATTGTATATATTTAAGATTCGTAAAGTCTACAGCCAATTAGCCACGACAAGGAGCGTTTTACTTAATTTGTAATATCTGCCATTTGATTTAGAGCTTTGCGATTCAAAATTTCAATTTTATTTTTTTCAATGCCAATCCATTTTCTATCTTTAAAATCGGAGAGGGAGCGAATTAGAGTTTCGCTAGTCGTGCCAATACAAGTTGCCATTACCTCGCGCGTAACGTCTATGACTAGCTCGGTATCTTTATTTGCAGTGATTAATAACTCTGCGAGTCTACTATGTATTTGCTTCGTGCCTAGAGACAGTGCACTATCCTCCATCACTTTCCATTCCTCTGCGAGATATTTCATTACTTCAAATTGAAAGTTAGCGTCTACCTTGATTAGCCGCATAATCGTTTCTCTAGGAATATAACAAGCTGTAACATCGCCTAGACAGAGAGCAGAATGATTGTATTCCGCTCCAGAGATAACATCCCGAAACCCTACCCATTTTCCCCTACTCGCTATTTGGAAAGTTTGAATTTTACCCGTGAGAGATGTTTTATAAGTTCTAATTACTCCTTTCTGTATACAATAAAACCCAGTTACTTTTTCGTGTTCTTTAAAGATTATATCTTTTTTCTTGAAACTCAGTGAAATTTTTTCTGCGCTTACGCCGGTCAAAGTATCAGTTCCAACGCATTTAAAAACACCGTATTCTCGACTTGAGCAATTGCTACATATTAATGGGGTTAACAATATTTAACCCATAACCCATAACCTCTAATCTCTAATCTCTAA
>JANMOF010000147.1:0-3434 GCA_031368925.1 Leptospiraceae bacterium | reverse complement strand
AGTTGGGTTTTAAATCCATATTGAAAGTGGAAAAACACAAGAAATGGTCGCCCTGGTTTAGTATTTAAATGGATGGAATTTGAGAAAATTCAAGTTCTAGCTACAGAAAGTAATATTTGAAGAGACATATTTTTATTGCATAAATACCCCTTTTCAAGAAGCATTTACATAAATGGACATAATTGCAAAAATAACTGGAATAGAATACAAAATTCACGTAAAAGAAGAGCTAAAAAAATTTAGTCCTGCGGAATTTGATATTAATGCGTTGCCAGCTAGTTTTATATTAGAAGATAAAAATGTTTCTTTTGCAATTAGTAAATGGGTTTCTCCAAAGAGAACACGTTCCTATCCTTATGAAAGAGTATATAATACTCTAAGTTCAACGAAGAAAATTACAATTATCCCCATTGTTAAAGATGAAGGATTTGAAGGAGACCGTGACTTCATTCAATGGGACACTGTCTCAATGATGAGCCTTCTCGATGTCTATGTAATTCTTGCTTATTATGAAACAGCGGACAAACATAAAAGCCACAAAGACAAAATTACGAATCAATCTTTCAATAATGATTTCATATTAGCTAAAATTAAAGAAATTAAAAGTTATCATAGTTCAGCTCTTCATTGGAATATAAACGAGTTGAAAATAAATTTGTATAATTTGATGGATAAGGTAAAACACTCTTATTCGCAAATAGAAACGAACCTGAAAACGAAATTACATTCAACAAAAGGACTAGATGACTTTCAAAAACAGATTAAAAAAGATTTAGATTTCTTCATGGATAATTCTCGAAAAAAATCTATGGAAGCTCAAGCGAGAGAGATTGAAACAAATCAACCAAAAGAATTTTTAAAAACTTTAACTAAAGCTAAAATCACAATTACAAACTATCTAGGTGGGAAATATTTTCTTACCATTGATGAAATTGAATTGGAAGCAAAAATGCTGTATCTAATTGAATCCAAACATAGTAAATCTTCAGTTCTTCCAAGTCTCAGTGATATAAAAGATGGATTGTTAAAATTAATTTTATTGAGTAACTTAAAAGATGTAACCGTTGATGGGAAAAAGATAAAGTGTAAACCAATTTTAAATTTAACTTCTTTAAAACTAAAAGGTTCCATCCAATCCGATTCAAATGAATTGGATAAATTTTTTAAAGCCAATGCTTTCAATGAAAGAAATAAAGAACTGATTAAAAAAATTTTCCAAGAAGCTAATGAGAATAATTTCCTCGTTAGAATAAAGAGGGCTAGATAAATGTTGATAAAAAGCCCTCTTAGATACCCCGGCGGAAAAAGTAGAGCCATTGACCTCATTTCTACCCTCATTCCTGATTTTCAAGAATTCAGAGAGCCCTTCGTTGGAGGAGGTTCTGTATTTATTTATTTGAAACAAAAATATCCTAAAAGAAAGTTTTGGATTAATGATTTATATTTTCAACTGTATACATTCTGGGATATGTGTCAAAAGGATTTAGATTCAGTAGTAAGGCAAATTCATATTTGGCGCAATGAGTTCGAAAATGGTAAAGATTTACATAAATTTTTAAATGAAAATATTGTGAAGTTTAATTCTGTTGAAATTGCAAGTGCCTTTTTTATTTATAATCGAATTACATTTTCTGGAACAAGTGAATCCGGTGGATTTTCAGAACAAGCATTTCGTGGAAGATTTACTGAATCTAGTATTGTAAGACTACAAAATATGAATCGTATTTTAGAAAACTTACGAATTACAAATTTAGATTTCGAAGAAGTTGTAAACGAAAAAGGTAAAGATGTTTTTATATTTTTAGACCCTCCTTATTATTCCGCCACAAAGTCAGCCTTGTATGGAAAAAATGGGAATATGCACAAAAAATTCGACCATATAAGATTTGCGGAAACAATGCGAAATTGTAAACATAAATGGCTTATTACTTATGATGATTGCGAACATATACGAGAACTTTTTCAATTTGCAAATGTCATGTCCTGGAATTTAACTTATGGAATGCGAAATGTAACTGATTCATCTGACCAGAACGGCAAAGAGTTGTTTATCTCTAATTACTTGGAGGAACTTCCATCAATGAAACAGTTGGATTTATTTTCAAGAAAACCAGTTTTAATTTAAGAAAGTTTTTGCGTTTAAGATAAACTTTTTTAGTATTGTGTAATGGAGTAAGTATTACACTCGAACTCTATGTTAATTTTTTTCAATTCTTTTTTAAAAAAATCGGATTAATTGAAACAAAATTTTTATTGTAAGGCTTCTTGGAGATGATTAAGGCAACAAGAAGCTTTAAGAGTTTATTGGCAATGTTATTTAGTACAAGGCGTTTGCTTTTACCCTCTGCTACTTTTCTTAGGAAATATTTTTTGTTATTCTCATCATACCTGCGCGAAGTCATTGAGGATAAATACATGAGTTTTCTAAGTGTCCCTGGACCGACACCGCTTGAAGTATTTTTCCTTCGAATAGATTTGCCGCTTTCATAAACTAGTGGCACGATACCAATATACGAGGATAACTCTTTTGCGTTTAAATGCGTTCTAAAACCATCTGTAGTTACAAGAAGATGAGTTGCAAGCATATTGCCCACACCAGGGACAGTTTTTAAATTCTCAATCATTTGTTTGTATTCTGGATCTTTCTGAATGAGAGCTTCTATCTCTTTATCAATTGCTTTGATATTATCCGCACAATTTTTTATCATAGTTTCATACAAGGAAATTGCTTTTTCTGATCGAAAGTTTTTTCTTTCTAAAGCATGAAGTGCATTATTTGTGGCAATTCTTTGTTTTGTAAATTGTTCTCTTTGAACTAAAAATATTGAAATTTCCTCGATAATTTGAGGTTTTGGAGTCCAAAAATGAAGTTGATCATAAAAGCGATAAGCGTATTCTGCCAATTTGCCGCTATCGATCTTATCACTTTTCTTTGGTGAAATATCAAAAGCTCTTTTTACTTTGTAAGGATTTTCAACAGCAACAGAATATCCTCTCGCTACAAGAAAGGCTACTAGTGATTCGCCGTAAACTCCTGTAGCTTCCATACATATTGCAGCGTTACCCTCATCTATGCGGTGACTTTGGAAATCTGCTAACAAGTTTTGGAAGCCGTTAGCAGAGTTCTCAAAGTTTTCAAAAGAAACTAATTTCATATCCTTCGATCTAAGAAACGATACTGTAAAATACTCAGATGATAAATCTACCCCAACAAAATTTGTTACCTCTTTCATGTCCTTGTCTCCAAAAATAAATTGGTAAACCAAACACGTGTGAATGAACTTTGTCCATTTTAATGAAATGCATTTTCTGCAATCAATAGCTCTATTTAGTTTTATCACATCCAGCAATGGTGCCTTGTTCGAGAGATAAGTTTTTCTTAGACATCGCGTATAGGCTTAATCCATTACCGGTTTGGCTCTCTACTTCTAGAA
>JANMOF010000101.1:0-3567 GCA_031368925.1 Leptospiraceae bacterium | reverse complement strand
AAATGCTAGGTCTTACAGATAGAGATACAAATTTAATTATGAAATTTATGACAAATAACAAATTCATTCACTTAGATGGTGAAACAATTATATGCTCTGACCTGGCACTGTTAGATCGTTTAGTTCACTACCATAAAGAAGGAAAACGCAAAAACTAAAACTTTTAAAAATAGATTTTTACACAAAAATCATTTGAAAAAAAACCAATTCGAAAAAAACTGACAGTAATCTTAAGGGCCTGTAGCTCAGCTGGTTAGAGCACTCGCTTGATAAGCGAGGGGTCACAAGTTCAAATCTTGTCAGGCCCAGGATCATTTATCCCTAATTATTGGGGCTTTAGCTCAGCTGGGAGAGCATCTGCTTTGCAAGCAGAGGGTCATCGGTTCGATCCCGATAAGCTCCACATTTTCAACTCTCGAAATATTTTCTGCTCCTTAGAATATGGTTTGCCCAAGAAAAGATAGATTGGGATGCTAGCACAATGCCACAACAGAAACCGAAACTAAAGTCCGAAGTTACACCGAAAGTAAAATCCTCCGATTCTAAAAAAAAGAAAGTAGCGGCAAATACGAATAAACCCGATGAGAAACCTAATTCCATCAAGGAAAAATCAATCAAAATAAAAGAGACTTTCGATAAAACAGTTTCCGTTGTAAAAACCGGTGCCACAAAAGGTGCCACAATACTAAACGGGGTAGTTGGAGACACTCTAGAAGAAAAAGCAAGCTCGCTTGCTCGAAAGATGCAATTTTATAAAAGTGGAAGACCAGTCAATCTAACTAGAGAGGATATAACAAAGGCTTACCCCAAGCCTACTTCTAAGATTTGTATTCTAGTGCATGGTCTAGTCAGTGATGAATTGATGTGGAATTTTCCAAGCAGTAAAGAGAATTACGGCAATTTGCTTCAAAAAGAATTGGGGTATACGCCATTTTACCTGCGTTATAATTCAGGACTTCATATTTCCGAAAATGGCAAAAATCTTTCCACCTTAATTCATACTCTATTTAAAAATTATCCAACTAGCATAAAAGAATTAGTGTTAATCGGTCATAGTATGGGTGGACTTGTGATTCGCAGTGCCTGCTACTACGGCGACAAACAAAACGTAACTTGGATTTATAAGATAAGAAAAGTTTTCTTTTTAGGCTCACCACATCTCGGTGCACCTTTAGAAAAATTTGGCAACGTGGTAACTAACGTTCTAGAGAAAATTCCAAATACATTTGTAAAGATCACTAAAAATGTAATCAATCTCAGAAGTGCGGGTATTAAAGATTTGCGCTTCGGGTATTTAATCGACGAAGACTGGAAAGGAAAAGACCCGGATACTCTTTTAAAGAATTCAAAAAATCTAGTACCTTTACTAGAAGGCGTTTCCTACTACATCATTTCGGGAACAGTAACAGATGACCCGGAAAGCATTTTCGCTGTTTGGTTTGGAGATGCGATGGTCAGAAAACCAAGTGTTCTAGGAAAAGACAAAAGCGGCATACATACATTACCCATTCCAGAAGAAAACCACAAAGAATTTGCAGGAATAGACCACATTAAACTAATGCATGAACCTAAAGTATATGAACAAATAAAAGAGTGGAGTAAATAGAGTAGAGACGTTACAGATAACGCCCCTACTCCATATTTTGGAATACTAGAAATTTTTCAAATGATTTGGCATCCTATATTTCACTAGGATGTTTGATGTAATAGATGGAAAGCCACAGCGTGCCCAGTAGCACCACAACGTATGCGACTAACGCACTTGTAAAATCTACTATCGGTAGAATGGATGCAACGATAGCAATCTTACCCGCAGTTAATCTTGTAGCTTCACCTAGAAGTAAAAAGATTCCACCAAGTGCAATTAAGTGAAATCTACCCATTGTTTCTTTGCCGACTCTAGCGAATCTTGCAAAAACAGGAACAGCAAGAAGAGCCATAGCGAAAATTGTGATCTCATTCATGATGAGCCTCCTTGATACAAGTAAGAGGATAACACAGAATAGTTCATAAAGAAAGCATTTTTTTAATGAGTCTCAGTATTTTTTATTTGATGACCAGAAATGGAAAAGCCAGTTTTAAAAGTCAATGACTATTTGCCGCTACTTTTTTAATTTATTTGTAAGGAGTGAGAGTCTAATTGATTTTTTTCTACTTTTCATTTCTAATCAAAGTAATAACATAGACCGACTATGAAATCCCTACTCCTATTCTTGCTACTAACGCTTGCAATCTCGGCTGAGGACAAGGCAACTCTTGAAAAATTAAAGAAACCACTAACTCAAGCCGTTTGTAAAACAAACAACTTTGCAGATTGCCTTGCGTATAAATACATTCAGCATTACCACCCAAATGCAAAAGATGCAGATTGGTATCGTAATACAGCCATTACCCACTACTTCGATTATAAAGTAGCATACCAAAACGAAAGAGAAAAAGGTGAAATTCTATTTTCCTTTCAATCTTATTCGGACGGGATGGAATGGAATTACTGGGAGGATTCTGTTATTATCCGCATTAAAGAGCCACTCAAGTTAGTAGATTCCAATGCCGGAATGAGAAAAATAAAAGAAAAATTGGAATCCGAATTCGATGATAAGTATACAGTCGAGAAGGTAACGAAGACAATCAATCGTAGCCTACAACAAAGCCAGCCTACGCCAAAGGAATATTATTCAGTCAAAGAAGAAATTAAATATAAAGTCCGTGTGAACGGGAAGAATTTTTCATTCAATGGGACAGGGGATAAGATTGATTAGCTTTCAATGATAAACAAGAACTACAAATACGATTTCTCTTCTTCAAGTAGTCCTCTACTTCACTTCGTTCCACCTGTGCCATTCGCATGAGAATGACAATGCAAACCTATGCATGCCGGCGCCTGTGCTGAACTACACCGAAGCATGGCAAATTCATTTACTCCAATAACAATCTTTTTTTATTTTCATCGAATTGTTCTTGCGTTTTATTTCTGATGGTTTTGAAAGCGGAGCGAGCTTCTTCCGATAAGACAGAGCCAATCATGGCTCCAAGTGGACCGCCGACTGTCATTCCTGTATAAACACTTGCCAGCCATACTTTGTCGATGGTAAGTGGAACGTAATTGGATTTTGAATAGACGAGTGGAATTTTAAGACCAGCTCCTGCAATTCTTGTGGATACTATTAAATTGGCGCTAATGTCTTCACCTAGATTTTCTAAACCGATGTCGACAGTTCCAGTTGTATTAAAAATTTTTCCTTGCATGTCTAGATTTTTTACTTTGAAGCGTTGGTTCTTTAGGTTGAAGTCAATATCAATTGAGTTGAAGCGAGAAATATTAGTATTGAGCTTGTCGTCCGAGGGAATAATTTTATTTAAAAAACGGATTGGATAGAGAATGTCTGCTTTTTCGAGTAGGACTCCATCTTTCATTTGACTGTAGCCGCTTAGCGTGAGATTTTTTAGAAAATCTTTTTCTCCGTATTTATTGTCCGTTTGTAATTTTATATAAGTAGAGAGAGTTCCTTCGGCGAATTTCTTTTTTAGAATTTGTTTTGTGATTTTCTCCAAGTCTACATTTTCTAT
>JANMOF010000041.1:0-4120 GCA_031368925.1 Leptospiraceae bacterium | reverse complement strand
TCGCTTACACATTTTTTGTAGCTAATGCTACTTATCTGTGTGGCACAATTTCAGCCGGATTGAGTGTCCACTTTCGTCCGGATTCACTGTCCATTTTAAAATGGATTCGGTGTCCAATATCACGCGGATTTTGCAAAGAGGGATTAAACTATCTCGGCGTTCAAGTAAATAATCTCGGTATTCTGATTTCGGCGGCTTATGGTAAATCGCCCAAAACCGACGATAACCTTCTTTGTTTTTTAATTCGTAAAGTTTCCCACCTAAACTAAATACAGGAGCATTATTTTTATGTAATAATTCTGCTGGCAAATTTGCATGAGTGGATACTGTTCCATCGTGCATGATGTCTGCAAAAAATAATAACGCATAATGCTCTTCACCCACTCCGACTATTTCCCTACCTATCATAGTTACCCATTTATCAAATACTTGTTTTAAGTTATCTGGCGTAATTTGTGTGCGAATAATTTCACCGGATTTAATTGCTTCCTTAATAGTATTAATAAATTCTTCTTCATGCGTCTCAATTTTAAAGGAAACGAAATGGGTTCCTATATGGGTAGATACTTCATCTAATGCTTCTTTTGGAAATTGGCTGGCTGACTTACCCCATTTAATTGTTTTTTTAGCTAAGAAAGGCAATACATCAGATGTCTTCATGAGTGAAGCTTTTTTAGTATCAATCACGGACAAGAAAGGCGGGACGTATTCGCCTTTATTTAATGCGTCTTGGACGTAATGTAATAATTGTGTAAACATTTCATATGTAGAATTTTTATTATTATTTTTGGCTTCAAACCAAACTTCTTTCGTTTGAATATCTACTAAGTTTTTATTGTATTCTTTTAGCCCAAGTGATTTTATGTAAGCATCTTTTACATCTTCTTCACTGATATTTGGCTTTGATAATTTTTCTTTTAATGTCATTTAGTTACCTATTAAAGTTAATTTATAAAATATTTGTCAATTTAAGAAAAAAAGTTAGTCCGATATTTGCCATACGTGTTATACTTATCGTATGGCAAATACAAAACAAGAAGTCTTAGAACTATTCGGCGTTACTAATCTCCAAGAATTATCAGAGAAAGTTACCAACTACAAATTTGGAAATGTTTTGGATAAACATCAAACAGCTACATATAATCCAGATTACACGCCTTTACTATTTTTATTAAATCAACTATCAAGTTCTCTTTATCAATTACAGTTCGTAATAGACCATTTAGAAAATTTAGAACGGTAGATTAACTTTTATAGGGGGATCATCAGAATATCTTTCCCCTTCTCTTGGTTTTAAAAGTTCTCCTAAATAATTTTCGACTCCGCCACATTGGTTTAAATTTACTTTTGCCCAACTAAAAACCATTTTAGAATTTAATTTATATTTTGCAATTGCGTCATCTCTTAAATGATTTTGTAGCCTATTTTTAATATTTCCTTGACCTACTTTGATAACACTACGAGGATTATGTTCTGGTAGCCATATGATATAAATTCCATTTATCTCATCGTCAATTTTGCTTACTTCGTTATCATAAAAGTTAAAGTATTTTTCCCCTGATATATCTACTTCCCATTTTAATTCTAATTCTTTCATTCTATTGTCTCCAATTTAGTATAAAATTTACGTTGCATTTTTCCGAGACACGATGTCGAGGAAACCTACTCCGAAAAAGTTCTCGTAAGTTTCCTGGCTCAATCGAGCCGTGTTTAAAATGTCCGCATAACGTTAAGAGTATCCGACGTGACTTTGAAACTCGAAAGTGCGGTAGCACCTTTTGAGTTTCAAAGTCATGTCTCCAAGCCGACCAACTTCTAGCAAGTCCTGTGACTGAGTGTAGGGCGCAAAACTTGCATTATTCTCTTGCAAGTTTTGTGACCGGAACGAAGGCACTGGACTTGCAAGAGTCTGACAAATATACTACAAAGTGTGGCTAATACAACTAAGCCGGCTTGGAGCAAGGGACGGGCATCATCCAAACATAGCCCGTTCCGCAGTGGATACTCGCAGTTAGTTGCCCGTGCCACGAACGCAAATACAACAAAGTTTAACTTCTCCGACTTCTTACTCGTTACAAATAACGCTTACTTCAGTATCGACCCTGTGGCTAAATAAAGTTAAACCCTTTTTTACTTTAAGTCTTTGAAATAAACGAAAAAATATATTTAGTGGATATAGTAAGTTATCTACCACCTACTAGGTTTTTAATAATACGAATTCTTTTTCTTCTCTCTTTTTATTTTTCTTAGGATATATTTTAATTTCCATGCCTAATCCAATATCATCCATGTAGTCAATTAGAGTTGATAATTTCATATCATTTCTACTTTCCAGTTTAGAAATACCGGATTGAGTAAAGTTCTTAAATTTCTGCTGGGTAACTCCAAAATGTTTTCTTAATTCTCGAAGTTCAATTAGGAAGATTTCTCTTTGAGCCTTTTTTTCAGCTTTAGCAAAAATATCTTTCGGAATTGAATCTCTAAGTTCAGAAATAAAGTCTTTCTTTTTATTAATCTTCATTTTTTATTCTCCCTAAATCTATTAAATGTTCTTGATATATTTTTTCAGCTTTCTTAATCATTTTTTGATAAAATTTTTTATCATTACTTTTATCTCCTCCCAGAAGAAGGATAATATCTCTTTCAGGGTCGAGGACAAAAAGAATTCTAAAGACGCCATTTTTCGACCGAGTTCTTAATTCTTTTAAATTAGAAATCTTAGAACCTTTTAGCGTATCAACATACGGTCTGCCTAAACTCGGTCCATATTTTTCTAATATCAATAAATCCGTCACAATCGCTGTAATCGAAATTTCTTCTAGTGAATCGAACCAATCTTTAAACTCATCTGTTCTATATATTTTCCACACATTTATACATTATCATTTTTTAAATATGCAGTCAAGTGAATAATCATATCTAAAGAAAATTCTTTGAACTGTTAATTCCATTTACTCCTAATCTCTTTTTTTCCTTTTCTTCTAAGTCGTTAAAATTCCAATCTTAGAACGCTTTAATTTTCTATTTCTTTTTCCAAAATTCTTTTACTTTTAAAACTTCTCTTAAATCCGCAATCACCAAGCCTTCGTAAATTACCCAAATTTTATTAAGCGAACCCAAAAAATCCAACCCTCTTTTAAATTCTTTTCTAAAAAATTATCCTAAAACGACAAAGCCAGTGGCATGGCAACTAACGTTAAGCGTAGCCGTCGTGCTTCCTAGCATGACTCCGAGCCAACCAATACCTAGCAAGTGGTGTGACTGAGCGTAAGGCGCAAATCTTGCATTATCCGTTCATGCAAGGTTTGTGCGTGAAGCGAAGGCACAACAGTTGCGTGAGTCTGACAAATAAACTAAAAGTCCGACAATCACAATCACGCCAGGCTCGGAGCAAGAGAGTGAACAGCATCCGAACATAGTTCACTCTCGCAGTGGCTGACGCTTTGTTATGCGCTGTGCCTCGTACTCGTTACATAAAGTCAGAAAAGAACTAAACTCTTGAATCGAAAATATCCTGCAACACTATTTATTCCACGCGATTACTATGTGTTTACCTATGATAAAAAACTTCAAGTAAAAAATCTAACTCTAATTAAGATTCTTAAAAATTTCTTTCTACAAATAAACAGGAAGGCTTAGAATCAAAAAAAGTCTTACTATTCTTTTTAGCCACACAGTTAGAAACAAAAAAGTCAATAAAAGAATTCTATTCAGTCATGCTTAAACCCAAAGTGTAACTTGTTTGATTCTAAAAGCAATTCTTAAAATAGCAAAAAGGTTTCGGATAATTCTTATTATCCAGCTTAAAATACAAATTTTTATACTTCTACTTTTATTTAATTTTTAAACTTAAAAATATAAAGCAATTCTTAAAATACCAAAAGAGTTTCGGATAATTCTTATTATCCAGCTTAAGTTTAAAAGCTAAATCTTTTCAATATTGCAAAACCTATTCGTGTAATCTTAAAAGTAATTACTCCGTCTTTCAAATTTCTAATCTGTATTCCTCATACTAAAAGTCTAAAATCAGAATTCCTTTCAATTTATTTAGAACGATTTTAAATCTAGCGTTTCACATTATTTTTCGAATCCAGCCATAAAAAACAATCTTTTTCCATTC
>JANMOF010000039.1:0-6347 GCA_031368925.1 Leptospiraceae bacterium | reverse complement strand
GTTTAAGAATTCAGGGTTGAAATATTTTTTTAGCTCATCACGGGCTAACTCTGATTTTGCTCTGTCCTTGTCGCCTTCGTGGTCTTCGAAACCAACCCGTCCGCCTTTTTGAATTTCTTTTGCTCCGATGTTAGAGGTCATAATGAGGATTGTATCTCGGAAGTTTACTTTTCTTCCTTTTGTATCCGTCAGGTTTCCTTCTTCCATGATTTGTAATAAAATGTTAAACAAGTCATGATGAGCTTTTTCAATTTCGTCTAAGAGAATTACAGAGTAGGGCTTGCGGCGGACAAACTCTGTTAGCTGCCCACCATCATCATAGCCTACATATCCTGGAGGCGCTCCGATAAGTCTTGATACTGCATGCGGCTCCATATATTCTGACATATCAATTCGGAGGATATGATCCTCTTTACCAAACAAGAATATTGCGAGTGCCTTGGCTAATTCTGTTTTACCTACACCTGTAGGTCCGAGGAATATAAAAGAGCCCGTCGGACGTTTCTCATTTTTAAAACCTGTTCTAGAGCGTCTAACTGCTCTAGATATCGTTTCGATTGCATTGTCTTGACCGACAACTCTTTCTCGCAGAGTCTTATCCATATTGACTAATTTTTCATTTTCAGACTCTTCCATTTTTTCAAGTGGAATTCCTGTCCATATGGAAACAACAGCAAGTATTTGTTCCTCATCAATTGTAACCGCCTGTGTTTCAAGACGCTCTTGCCAAACACGAACCATATCTTCTACTAGGAGTTTCTTACGATTTACCTCATCGCGAATACCTGCTGCTTTTTCGTATTCTTGCGAACGAACGAGCTCTTCTTTTTTAACAGATAATAGACGTATTTCTTCTTCTGCTTCTTTAATACTATCAGGTCTTCCACAATTCGCAAGACGAGCTTTAGAGCCAGCCTCGTCAATGATATCAATTGCCTTATCTGGAAGGTATCGATCATTTATATAACGATGAGAAAGCTTCACTGCTTGTTCTAATGCTTTGGGAGTATAGCGAACTTTGTGATGGGATTCATAGGCTTTTTTAAGACCATCTAGAATTTTAATTGCATCTTCTACTGATGGCTCAGCAACTTTCACTGTTTGAAAACGTCTTTCCAGTGCGGAATCTTTTTCGATGTATTTACGATACTCCGTATTTGTAGTTGCGCCAATGCATTGTAATTCGCCACGAGCCAATGCAGGTTTTAGTATATTAGCTGCATCTACGGCACCTTCGGCAGCACCGGCTCCAATAAGAGTATGTAATTCATCAATAAAAATTATGATGCTAGTGGAAGAAGTAATCTCTTTCATAATCTTCTTCAAACGCTCTTCAAACTCCCCTCGGTATTTAGTTCCAGCAATGAGTCCAGCAAGGTCTAGAGAAAGAACTCGCTTATCGTATAATAATTCAGGAACCGTCTTGTCAATGATGGCAATTGCCAGTCCTTCTACAATTGCAGTCTTTCCAACGCCTGATTCTCCAATAAGAACAGGATTATTTTTAGTTTTACGGGATAGAATCTGGATTACCCGCTCAATTTCTTTTGCACGACCAATAACCGGGTCTAGTTTCTTATCACGGGCTAATTGTGTTAAATCTCTTGCAAATTCATCTAGAATAGGAGTTTTACTTTTCTCTCCTCTCTGTTGAGCAGCTTGCTGACTGGAAGACTGTTGTCCAGAGCTTACGCCTACAGTTCCGACAGGAGGAACCCCAAGTAGTCTAAGAATTTCACTTTTGATTACATTATAATTAACCCCAAATGTAGAAAGAACAGCGGACGCAATATTGTTGTTATCCCGCAGAAGAGCGAGTAGTATATGCTCTGTCCCTACGTAGTTGTGTTTCATTCGTTTAGCTTCCTCTTTGGAGGATTCAACAATACGTTGGTAACGATCTTGGCTTGTAGGTAAATCTAAAAGGAGGTTGTCTTCTCTAGATTTCTTTTCGACTTCTCTTTTGAGTTCGTTTAAATTGATGTTAAGGTTAATAAGAATCTTGACAGCCACAGAATCTTCTTCCCTGAGCAGTCCAAGAAAAATATGCTCCGGACCTACGAAATCATGACCCATTCGCTTGGCTTCTTCTCCAGCCATCTCATTGATTACTCTTTTTGCCCTCTTTGTGAATTCTACCATATTTGATCCTTTTAGAAAGATTGCTCATTCAGGCTCATTAAGTGAACCTAAACAAGCTGTATATTTTTCAGACTTCTACAATTTAACATATGTTGCATAAGAAAATTAGCAAGAAATAATTTCAAAAAAGGGAAATTATTGTCAAAGATGCAAAGTTCAATATGAAACATTTTTAGTTACACTTGTTGTCTTTTATTAGACGAAGTTTTGTTTAATTAAGTAAAAAAAGTCATTTTAAGTAGAAAAATATTAGGAAATTATCTATTTCTTTACAATTGCATACCTTCATAAATTTTTATCCAGAATGACTTTTGATTATGAGAAGGATTTAGAATGCAAAGAAACAAATTCGTAGTATTATATTTTATTATCTTTGTCCTAGCAACAAACTGCAAGGCAAAGGGAAATACATTTCGACCAATGGAAGGATTTGATGCAAAGACGAATGAACGAATCGAAAAATTCCTAGTTGAAACCAGGGATTACAACAAAAGAAAAATTGCTGTCTTTGATGGAGATGGAACAGTTCTCGGGCAAGCTCCGCATTACATGGCAGATGAATGTCTTTATGAAGTTGCACTGAATAATCCCCAAAAGAAAACAGATGTAATTAAAAAAATGACAAAACTCTCTAATGTTTCGATGGAATACGTGCAATTACGCGTGAAATTTTTTGAAGGGGATACTGTTGAATATTTACGTGAATTAGGATCTAATTGCTACAAGAAATACTATGCAGAAAAAGTATTTAAACCGATGGTAAATCTAATTCACACACTAAAAGAAAACGAATTTGAAGTGTGGATAATAACTGCTAGCCCCGAAGCGTTGTATCAAAAATTCCTAAGCGAAGAATTGCATATTCCCATAACAAATATCGTTGGCGTTAAATCTGTAGTGCATGACGGTAAAATCACAGGCACAATGGTAGAGCCAATCCCACAAGACCATGGAAAGAAAGAAGCAATTGAAACATTTGTTCAAGAAAGACCATTGCTAGTAGGCGGTAATAGTCGTGGAGATAAGGAAATGATTGAATACAGCAGTAATTTGAAATTAATCATCAATCCAGATGAATATGTGGCAGAAGATCAAACAGAGAGTATTGCAGAGTATGCGCGGAAGAATAATTGGTTAATTGCCAAAATTAAAGATGTTCCTTCAAATGAATTCCCTTATATTTCTTCAAAAAACTTTAACATGAAAAAAAATAAAACAAACGAGTAAATATGATAACAAATTTAATCAATTGGTTTAAGCCAGCAATTTCTAAAACACGCCATTCCAAAGAGGAAACTCAACGTATATATCCTAAATATCGCATGCATGTGCTTGAGTCAACTTTCATAGGATATGCTGCCTTTTATTTTGTGCGAAACAATCTTTCGGTTGTATCAAAGGAAATGGGAGAGGCACTTCATTATGATAAATCCCAAATTGGTGATATATTAGCAGTAACCGCGATTACTTACGGACTTGGAAAGTTTGTAATGGGTGCGTTATCCGACAGAAGTGATTCTCGCAAATTTATGTCAGTTGGATTAATGCTCACCGCAATTGTGAATTTCGTTTTTGGTGCAGTCAATGATTACTACTTCCATTTAATTCTCTGGGGGCTAAATGGTTTTATCCAGGGAATGGGTTGGCCTCCCTGTGGAAGATCCATTGGTCATTGGTTTAGTTTAAAAGAGCGTGGCAGTGTATTTGCTATATGGAATGTAGCGCATAACGTTGGAGGAGGACTTGTCGGAATAGTAGCAGCTTATTCCGCTCATCACTGGGGATGGAGATCTGCGTTTTATGTTCCGGGGATACTCGCCATTATCTCGTCTGTGTATATTTACTTGCGGCTAAAGGATACTCCACAGTCAGAAGGATTACCACCTATTGAAGAATACAAAAACGAAAAAACTCTACACGCTACAACAGAAGAAACAGAAAGAGAACTCGGAACAAAAGAACTTCTGGGAAAATATATTTTTAATAATAAATTCTTATGGCTATTTGCATTTGCAAATTTCTTTGTTTATATTGTACGTTATAGTATGCTTGATTGGGGTCCAACGTATTTAAAAGAAATCAAAGGGGCGAGCTTAACAGGTGGGGGTTTTAGCGTATTAGTCTTAGAATTCGCAGGTATCGGTAGCACAATTTTAATGGGTTGGGTATCCGATAAAATGGGCGGTAGAAGAGGAATGGTAAGTTTATTTTGTATGATTCCAATCTTTTTTGCATTTGGGGTAATTTACTATAATCCGCCTGGATTTCTCTGGATAGATTTAACAATGCTCGGTGTAATCGGTTTCTTCGTTTATCCGCCAGTAATGCTTTTAGGTGTAGCTGCACTTGACGTTACATCAAAAAAGGCAGTTGGAACGGCGGCTGGATTTGTAGGTCTATTCGGCTATATCGGAAGAACCGTACAAGCAAAAGGTCTTGGCTGGCTTGCAAATAATCCTGAATACGGATGGAGCTATGTTCTTTATGCAATATTAGGAGCGACTTTACTTTCCATTTTATTTTTAAGTTTTACATGGAATGTTAAACCTAGAGAATAATAATGAATTTGCGTCAGACGAAAATTTTTAGGGAAACCGACTAATTCGAGCCTGACCCAAATTCACTTTCATAGGGTAAAGGCTTACCACTATTTACATCTAATTTAAAATCAATTTCTATATCTACTTCATTTTGAAATAGATTTTCTAGTTCCTTACGGAAATTTTGCTCTTGCAAATAGGGAAAATCATGCAATTTTCGAATAGACAAAACACAACTTAAATCTTTCCTTTGTTTAAATTCATATTGAAGTATAGGGTAACGCTTCATTATGCGTGTAATATCAATTGGATTTATTAACACATTTTTCTTATTATAAAATAAAACCTGTCTTCGCATTTCCATTTCGTAGAGTCGTGGCATTGGGTCCCCACAGTTACAAATTTCAAACTTGAGTTTAGCTCTATCACCTGTCTTGTACCGAAGTAGTGGTATATATGGATTACGCCCTCCTGTGACTGTAATTTCACCCTTAACGTGCTCTGGAAGTGAGTTACCTTCTTTGTCTGTAATTTCAAGAAAAATATCTGTCGGCAAAATATGAAACTCTTCTGGGTGATGTGGACAAGAGTAGGCGAGAGGTCCTGTTTCATTCAGCGAATAATAGTCAATTACCTTTGCGTTGTAGGTTTGAATTAATTTCTCGCGAAGCGCACTACTCATTTCCATCGAAGTAGAAATAAGTGCCGCTGATTTGTATTTCATATCTAGATTCAATAATTCCGAAAAAGAAAAGGGATCACCCGTTAGAAATTGAGGCGCGAAATCTTCGATATAAATTTTCGAACTCTCTTCCTTTCTCCATGAGCTTTTATCTAGATTGATTTTTGCAAATCCCGATCCAATTAGCATCGGGACTACTGTGGAGTAGACCGCAGTTTCTTTTTGCGCACAAATAAGCATACAGCCTACATTGTCTTTTGTAAATATTGGTTTTACTCCATGTCTCTCAAGAGAAAATAAAAGTAAAGGAGTGTAACATCCAATTGCTGCAGGATGATTGGGAGTGATGATCGGATGTCCTGTTGTCCCAGATGTGGAATTTACTATTAGCCGCTCAAGAGAAATACTGAGAGGGACAATTTTTTCAAGGGATGTGGCAATGTCCTCACGCGTCATACACTTGATTCTAGAAAATTCTTTTTGTGTATCTATATTGCGTGTATTTTCTCTAAATAAAATTACATCTTCTCTTAAATTTTCTATCCATCTTAAAATTACATCAGTTACTTCGAGACTTCCTTTTCTTTCATTGAAAAGTTTTTCGCCAAATGCTTCAATTATGCGGAGATCGGTATCATTGATTCTATCTCCGCAGTTGTAATTCCAAATCGGAGAATGCGCATGCTCTCTTAATTTAATTAAAAGATCCATATGCTCTTGTCTTATTAGCGGTAAACGGGATGTAATTTCTTCTGGTATCATTCTCTGTTCCACTTGGAGGCAGCTTCTTCTGCTTCCTGTCTCGCAATTGCTTCTCTAAGTTCCTGTGCTCTTTTCTGTGCTGCTTTACTTTCTTCTATTACACGCTTTCTTTCAATTGAGTTAATACTCATTAGCCTGTCATTGGAATGAATTTCTGATTCTCCTTTAGGCTTTAGGTTTAATTTTTTCAAGCAAAATCGAATTAACTCTTCTCTTCTTTC
>JANMOF010000023.1:0-4426 GCA_031368925.1 Leptospiraceae bacterium | reverse complement strand
AGTGCTTGAGTTTTAATTCATCAGGGCTATCTACTATTTGTTTTTTCTTCATCTCAGAGGCTAATATCTGTATGGCGGAATGATTGTCATTCGATTTTTTGGTTATGCTACGTTTAATGAAGCATAACAGGCATCTTATAGATCAGCTCACGGAGTTAGAATCTGTCCTACAACGACTCTGATTATCTTTCCGCACTTTACACTGCTCTTCGCTCGCTTCGCAACAAAGCAAAAGAACTTTACATAAAATGAGTAGTATTTTACTCTAGCAATTTCATTATTACAAAGGGCGGCTAACTATGATTGGATTATCACCACCAGAAATGAAAGAGGAACAAGACACAATAACCGTACCCAAGAAAAGCTCGACAAGTATTATCTTTGTCTCATCCCTAATCATCGGAATCAGTATTGTCCTTTCGCAGTTTGTTTTTTATGACTCGAACTTTGAAGAATCCGAAAAGCTCTTGCAGAAATTAGACAGTGATTATAAAATTGGAAAGACTCTAACGAATAAAGAGTTTGATTTATATTGTCAGCTTCTAGAAAAGATATGGAAGAAGCACTTAAAGGCATGTTACTGTAAAGATGGAATCAAAAATCCAACTCCAGGAACCCCCCTCAGATTCTTAAGGAATCTGCCTAGCAGGCTTCGGCTTCTACCGCCGATGCTATCGAAGCCTCACCTGGACAAACCCTCCTTCCTCTCCTGAAAGTTTAGGGACTGATTGGGTGGATGTGACTCATCCAATTGCGAAAGAAAAAAGTAATAGGATAATTTTCAGAAACAGAAATACTGGAGAAGAAATTGCATTTGAGATTGGACGAATGAGAAAAAATGGTTCAAGACTTCCAAATCACTGGCACAGACCAAATCCAGAATCTGCCAGTGACAATGATTATTATCTAGATGAATGCGGAAAACCTGTTCGTAAATCGCATGATGACTCACATATTTGGATTAAAGGACTAACACCCTATGGATAATACCTGTTTACCCATTTTAGATGAAATCGAATTTCATGATTTGGCTATTAAAAGTTTAGGATTGGATTTTGAATCAAAATCTTGCAAATTTATTTTCGAAGAATATGATTCTGTAAAACAAACTTATTGCCCTTTAGAAATTAACTTCTATGGACTTTCAAAATTTATTTCCAAATACCCGCCTGAATTTGATTTTAAAGTTGGCACTTGCTATAGTATGAAATATGAAAAGCAAAAAGACTCTCTTTATGAATTAGAATTTCTTTTTGAGCTCACCGGTCTTCAACCTGTCTACTCTATCACTATTGGCTTCACATCTCTCATCGTCAAACGGACATTATCCGACAAGGCTATTGAATTTAAAAATACAAGCTTCGATTCTAAAATAGATGAACGTTTGTGGTTGGAGAAAAATGGGCTGGCTGTGTAGGAGTTTTTACATGAAGAATGAATCTTAATACCTTCGAATTACAATCCAATACCTATTTCATTTACTATAATCCAAGATTACTTCAGCGCTAGACATTTCTTGGGCTAAATTTTTTTCGTACAAATAGAGACTTACTTCTGTGGCTGGAATAGTTTCGCTATTATAATCGTTAAATAGTTTTTTAATTAAATCGTTTAGCATAAGATTTGAATCTTCAATTTAAATTTCTTTCGAACAGAATCAGGAAAGTATTTTCCTTTGCTTTCAAATATTCCAATCACCGCAATCGCTTCTTCCAAGTGCTTGAGTTTTAATTCATCAGGGCTATCTACTATTTGTTTTTTCTTCATCTCAGAGGCTAATATCTGTATGGCGGATTAGTTGTCATTCGATTTTTTGGTTCTGCGCAGAAAAGAGGAGAGTAGGTATAAAAATTTCTTGCGTAAATAATAGGCTTTGTGAAATAATTGTATTTAAATAAAAAAATATGAAAATACCAAAGGACGCACAAATACATTCATTTAAACTATATAATCGAGTTTCATTGAACCGAGACTTCACCGAATATAAATTAAGAAAAGGTGATGTAGGAACATTAGTCGAGCTAGTCCCACACCCAGAAGGAAAAGAGCAGGGAGCCGTTTTAGAAATTTTTAATGCGTTAGGCGTATCTCTACAAGTTGTAGCAATTCCCATTTCAGCAATAGAGAATTTAAAGGATAATGAAGTCTTATCCGTGAGAAAGTTAGCTTCCTAGATAAATTGTAGTATATGAAAATACTTTTATATATTCAAAATCTAATTCTAGGTCAAAAAAATAAACTAACCAAATGGGAAGAAGAACAACTCGAAATTGGGTTAAAAGATTTAGATAGCGGTAAAAGAATTCCTCATAAGACAGTTATGAAAAAAATCAATGAGATTCTAAAATGAATGATGAAGGATAATAAGGAGTAATCATGACAGATAAATTTAAAAACGTTCCCGTAGAGGCAGATACCAAAGTCCATTTTCGCAGTGTAACTAAATTCGAAAATATCGAAGCCCTACACGAAGGCTGGTATTGGGATGGAATCACCGCCGAGGACATAACGCATATTAGCCATGAAGAGTTAGAACAAAAAATTCTGGCTTCGTCTCTCTATAAAAACGACAATGGGGTTACTGTTAAGAAATCGGATGAGTTTACGTTTGTGAATTTTAATTTTGTTGTGGGTGATTGAAGTTAGATTTTTATCTAAAAACATGTATACGGTTAATGATAGAGAATTATTTCAAACAAAAATGGAGCGAAGATAAAAAAACTTGCAATTTCTTGATTGTCTATTAAATCAGACTTACTATGAATATTAAAAAAAATGCAATTATTGCCTTTACTTTTATAGAAACTTATCCAGAAACGAGTCCCGAAGATTATCAATATTTTTACGACAAGCTTAAAGATTTAAGCAAAGAGGAAAATGTTGTCTTTCCTAACAACAATAATAAAATTCCGGACTCTACTTGCTTTGTGCGAAATTTAAAGTCTGAATATCGCACAAGTGAAAGTATTAAAAAATTCCTAGATGATATTACTAAATTTAATACGGAAGATATCAAATCTCCTCATATAACAATATACAAACTTCTAATTTGTTTAACGGAAGAAGAACCCTTGTATGAAAGCGACCCACAGTAGATCACGTTCGTTTATTTTGATTAGCCTTCAAAATCTATAGACATAATGATTAATGTGTTAAGCAATTCATAGCATATGACTGATTTAGAAATAATCAATGAACTCAACAAATCTGGGGATGGAAAAGTCGTCGAAACGGATAAACAATTTACAAACGATTTCCTTGACTCAAATACATCTTCCTACTATTTAAATGCTTCTAAAAATGTAATTGAGTTAAAACTTAATATCAAGAAATGCGTATCTCCTATAATTTTTGAATTAAAGTATCTTGAGCGATTATGTTTAAATATGAGCAAGGCTATGGAAATACCTGATAGCTTTAATAATTTCAAAAATTTAGAATATCTTGAATTAACATTTGATAGTATTAAAATTTTGCCTTTATCAATCTTTACATTAAGTAAACTAAAAATTCTAATAGTAAAGGGTTCAGAGGAAATAAAATTTATTCCGACCGAAATAGGGAATCTGGAAAATCTTAAGAAGCTTGAAATTAACCTAGACTCGTTTTGGATTGCTAAAGAATCCAATTCAATTGATGTAATAAAATTTATTCCCAAAAGTATTGGTAATCTAAAGAACCTTGTTGAGCTTGATCTTTATATTAGTGGGTTACAGAAATTACCCGACACCTTTGGTAAACTTAATAAATTACAAAAATTAAGACTAAATAGCGATAAAATAAAAGTTTTGCCAGAAAGTATTGGTAATCTAAAAAACCTTGTTGAGCTTGATCTATTACTAAACAGTTTACACAAATTACCAGATTCATTTGGTGAACTTAAAAAGTTAAAAAAATTCAATCTAATAAGTAATAAAATGAATGAGCTGCCTAATAACATTGGAAATTTAAAAGATATTACTGAACTCGAATTTTCCATTAGCAGTTTACAAGCATTACCTGGAACATTTGTTAAACTTAAAAACTTACAGAAATTAAGGTTGGATAGTGATAAAATAAAAAAACTTCCGGATAGTTTTGGAAATCTGAAAGGCATTACCGAACTTGAACTTTCTCTTAGTAGTTTACAAGCTTTACCGAAATCATTTGATAACCTTAAAAATCTAAAGGAATTCAGATTAAATAGTGATGAGATAAAAGAATTACCAGATAACATTGGGAATTTAAAAAATATGACTGGACTTGAACTTTCTCTTAGCAGTTTACAAGCATTACCCGGAACATTTGTTAAACTTAAAAACTTACAGAAATTAAGATTGGATAGTGATAAAATAAAGAAACTCCCTGATAGTTTTGGAAATCTAAAGAATCTTACTGAACTTTCTATTTCTTCTGATAGCTTAGAAAGTTTACCAGACTCCTTATG
>JANMOF010000012.1:0-8859 GCA_031368925.1 Leptospiraceae bacterium | reverse complement strand
CAATGGAATTTTATAATTTAATGGGACAGGTAGATAATCCAAAGTTCCAACTATATTCGGATAGTTTTGCAAAATCTATTGATGTCGATAATTTTTATATTTTTTTGTATAGTTTTTATTTCTTACTTCTATTTGAAATTGGATTTCGTTATAATCCCTTTTTCAATAAACTCCCCTTTTTCTTTTACTTATTGGTACTTTTTTGCATACTATTTGATCTGACTGAAAATTATAAAATTGCAACTCTATTGGATGCAAAATCGAATGAGCAAGTAGCTGAGTCTATTCTGAACCTACGTATTATTAGCCTCTGTAAATGGTTTTTTTTATTTCTAATTTCAGGTTTCATTGGATTTTTATTCTGGCTCGCAAGCGAAAATATTTTACTTAAAATTTCCGGACTATTTTTGTTTACAGCATTCATTTCCTCTTTACCGGGGCTATTTCGATTTAGCCTTCTCGAAATAGCAAGTTACATCCTTTTTTTTGGTCTTTTCCTTTCTTGGATTTTTATTATACAAAAAAATTATTACCTCTTATTTTTAAAATAGATATATCCGCGTCCGTTCTTTATATCAATCTTAGTATTCAAGTTCTGACTTAGAATAGAATATCCATGCAAAAAATCCTCAGCTTCTTGATAAGGCAAAGTGCGAACCAAGTGTTCTGAGTCTTGAAACTTTCCAAAAATAGGAATGATTTCGCAAAGGACTAATTCCTTATTTTCAAAATGAAGCATGACTGCTATATTGTGATTTAAGTATTGATTTCTACTTCCGAATAAAAAATTTCCCAAAGAATAAATAATAATTCCATTATTATATTTTTCAATGCCCTGCGGTATATGAGGGTGATGACCAATAACCGCATTAAAGCCCAAATTAATCAATTCATGCGCTTGCTTTATTTGCTCTTTCGTAGGCTCTGGACTATATTCAATTCCCCAATGAACCGAAAGTAGTTGGATTTTATCTTTGGTATCTTTTTCGCTCAGCATTTTTTTTAGACGATTAATTTGAAGTGGGGCTACTCCTGGTTTTGTTTCTGTTGCGAATAATCGTGATTCTCCTATATTACTAACAGAGATTAAGTTTAAAGATTTATTTCGAATTGAAATTTGATTTGGTTGAAATGCTTCTTTGAGATTTTTTCCCATTCCTGCAAATAGAATATTTTCCTTTTTCAAGTTTTCGAGTGTATCTTCGAGTCCTTTTTTACCATAGTCCATCGAATGATTGTTACCGAGAAAGACAAGATCTATGTTTATTTTTTTTAGAAGGCTAATGTCTTCTGGCTTTGCATTAAACACATAGGATTTTGATTCATCCATTTCCTCCTGTGAATTTGCAATCGGAGTTTCAAGATTTACCATTCTTAGGTCAGCCTCTAGGAAAAGAGGAATTAACCCCTCGACAGGTGCGAAATCTCCACGCTTTTGTCTTGTCTCGCGTAGTCCCCAATTAAACATCACATCGCCTGCTACCAGGATTTTTAGTGTCCTAGGTCGTTTTTGCACATCTGCCGAAAGTTGAAGTGTGAAAGGGAAAATAATACAAAAAAAAGTAGCATGTATGCGGTAAAAGTTTTGCAGGAGTGCTGGAGTTCGGGATTTCTTGATTTTTTTTATCATTTGAATTTGAGTAAACCTTTTAAGATACTTTAAAAAAGTAATTGTCTGTATACTCCTAGTAAAGCAAGTAGTTAGTAAAATATAAAAAAGGACAAAAATTATGAAAAAAATAATTTTCTCTCTAACAGTTTTATTACTCCTATCTAATTGCGTGTTATTAGATAGTCTCGGACTCAATGTCGTAGATAATACAATACAAGGCTCTCAAGCTAAGAACCACATTCTGACAGGTGCTCTTGTTGGTGCGGCGGCGAGTGGTTCTTCAACCACGATATCAACTGCATTAGCTACAAACGCTATCATGGGTCTTAAGGATTACAAATTCTATGATAAAGATGACGTAGACGCTTGTGCCGATAAAGTTATCGTTGCCGTCAATGCACTAAGCAACAATTCTACAACAAGAGGTATCGCTGTTGGTGCTGCTTTATGCGCTCCTATCCGTGAACATAAAATGTTTATAGATTGGCCTGTTTCTCTTTTTTAATACCTAGGTTTTGAAAATGAAGAGCATATCCTCTTTTTCTTTTTGCGATAGGCTCTGGGTTTTTTGGTTTTTTACTCTTTGAAATTAAAGAAAGGTTTAAGAATACTTTAAAAAAGTAATTGTCTGTATACTCCTTGTAAAGCAAGTAGTTAGTAAAATTAAAAAAATCCTCTCATCTAGATATTAGCAAAAAAGTGCGATGAGAGTAAAAAAGGACAAGAATTATGAAGAAAATATTTTTCTCTCTAGCTGTATTGCTATTTGCATCTAATTGCGTATTAATCGATAGCCTTGGGCTGAATGTGGTTACTGGTACTATGAAAGGCTCTGAAGCTAAAAGCCTGATATTAACTAGGGCTGTTGCTGGCGCAGCTGCTTCTGGTAGTAGTACTGCAATAGTATCCTCTTTAGTAACCTACAATGTAAAAGGTTTAAAGGACAATAAATTCTATGACAAATCGGATGTAGATGAATGCGCAGATCAAATAGTGTTTTTTAACTATGCAAACTCCAGCACCAGTAATATTGCTACGGGTCAACTTTTGTGTAAAGGCATTCGCGAGCATAAGATGGTCATTGATTGGCCAGTTGCTATTTTTTAAATCCCTTACAAACAAAAAGAGCAGGCTCTTATTTCTAAGAAACCTGCTCCAATATGGGTTTAGATAGTTTTTATATTATCTAAGAAGTTGTAACACGGACTGAGGTCTTACATTAGCTTGAGCCATCATAGCAGTTCCGGACTGAACTAAAATCTGGTTTTTAGTGAACGATACAGACTCTTCAGCCATGTCCGCGTCTCTAATCCTTGATTCAGAAGCCTGGATATTTTCATAAGCTACCATGAGTCCTTTAGATGCATGCTCCAATCTGTTTTGGTACGCACCTAAATTTGCTCTTTGCTTGTTTACTTTGTAAAGTGCATCGTCAATAGTTCCAATTGCATCATTTGCTAAGTCAGCTGTAGATAGAGATACCATTGTTCCATCAGGTCTCTTTAATTCAAGAGCTCTAACAGTCATAGTAGCAATATATACTCTTTCTCTTTGGTGCATGTTGGCACCCATGTGATACCACATAGAAGCAACTCTAGAACCACGAGCGAAATCACCTTGTAAAAGGTTCATTTTATTGAACTCTGCCTGAGAAGCTATTCTATCGATTTCATCAACGAGTTGAGAAACTTCTACTTGTATCATTTGTCTGTCTTGAGGAGTGTAGATACCGTTAGAAGCTTGGATCGCTAGAACACGAATTCTTTGTAGAATATCGTTTGTTTCAGTCAGATAACCTTCAGTTGTTTGAATCATAGAGATTCCGTCTTCAGTGTTGCGTTCTGCTTGTCTGAGCCCAGAAACCTGGCTTCTCATTTTTTCAGAAACAGCAAGACCAGATGCATCGTCAGCAGCTCTATTGATTCTCATGCCGGAAGAAAGTACTTCCATATTTCTTGAAACTTCGTCGTTTTGAAATTTCAAAACCCTGTGCGAGTTAATCGCTGATAAATTGTGGTTGATGATCATAAGTTTCCTCCTTGAAACTGATCACAAGCAACTGTAAACATCCTGCCTACAGTATTTTGTTTTTCTTTGTGTGAATTTTGTGTCTGATTTTATTTATTTTTGTAAGTAATATATCGGAGAAACATTACTTACAATTAATTTACGGAAAATGGATATGTTTTGAGGAAAATTGCGATTTTTAAGTTGAAATTGAATGGAATTGAGTTTTATTAAAAAATAAAAAATTAATAAAAAATTAAAAATTTTTCGAGCTAATAGTATTTTCGGAGAGTTCTCAAAAAAAGGATTAAACTTTTTTTGAAAAAATATTTTTTTGATCCTAATTTGGCAACCATTGCTGAAGTATTTTTGCAATGGTTGCTTTAACTACCGGCTTTGCTACGTAATCGCTCATTCCTTTTTCTAGACAATTTTCCCTATCCCCTTTCTTTACGGCGGCTGTTAGAGCTATGATCGGAGTTTTCTTACTAGATTCTAATTCTCGAATTTTTGCAGTCGCTTCTAGTCCGCTCATCCCGGGCATTTGAATGTCCATGAGTATCAAATCAGGACTTTCTGTTTTAAATAGTTCGATTGCATCTTGCCCGTTCTCGGCTTGCATTAGGATTGAATTAGGTAATATGCTTTTTAGAATAGCTCTGGCAAGTAGCAGATTAATGGAATCATCATCTACTATTAAAATGCGATATGTTTTTAGATTCTTAGAACCATCTTTTTTAAATTCTGAGACTCCGTCATTCGAAAAGGAAACATTACTTTTTTTAAGATTTGATAATGCATTCAGTAAAACGAATGTTTTTACCGGTTTCATTATCAGCAATTGTATATCTAGATATTTATTCGTTTTTAAAAAATTCTCATCATCAGATGCATCGTGAAGGAGAATCAAAGACAGATTCCTGCTCTCCATTCCTTTAACTTGGCGAATCTGCTTGATTGTCTCAAGTCCATTTGTAACCGGCAAATTATAATCAATAATTGCAACATCAAAATTTTTAGTTTTGATTTTCTCGATTGCGTCTGCCTGACTTTGTGTTACCTCTGAACGAATTCCTTTTGTATTTAGAATTTCTTTTAATAGCATTCCGTTATTATAATTATCATCTAAAATCAGAATTTTTTTTATGCTAAGAAGATTCTCTGCTTCCGTAAAATCTTCTTCTTCCACTTTTGCTAATAGTTTAAAAAAGAATTTACTACCCTTACCAAGCTCTGTTTCTAAGTCTAAAGTTGTATTCATTAACGCCAGTAATCGATTTGAGATTGTCAGCCCGAGACCAGTTCCTCCATATTTACGAGTGGTAGAACTATCTTCTTGTGAAAATGCTTCAAAGATTATTTTTGAATTTTCGGGAGCAATTCCAATTCCAGTATCCCTTATGGAAAATATAAATTCAGCTTGGTTTGTGGAAGGAATAGCTTTTAAGACTTCAATTTTTAATTCTATTTCTCCTTTTTTTGTAAACTTTACCGCATTCGATAAAAGATTAATTATAATTTGCCGCACACGAACTGAATCAATCCATATGTATTTAGGTAAAGTAGGGAGGATATTAAAAATAATTTCAATTTTTTTCTCATGCGCTTTAAATTTAATTACGTCTACTGCTTGTCCGGCTAATTCAAATAAATCTACAGGCTCAATATTTAGTTCCAACTTGCCGGCTTCAATTTTAGAAAAATCTAATATATCGTTAATTAAATCTAGTAATGAATTTGCTGACTGGAGTATAATTTTCATGTACTGCCTTTGAGATTCATTCATTTCGGTCTTTGTAAGTAAATCAGTAAAACCTATAACACCGTTGAGTGGAGTTCTAATTTCATGACTCATATTTGCAAGAAAATCAGATTTCGCATGATTTGCGGATTCTGCTTGTTTTGTTCTGAGTAAAAGTTCCTCATTTAGTTTTTTTCTTTCTGTAATATCTAAAAAACTTACGACTGAACCTACAATTTTTTCGTTGATAACGATCGGATAAGACCAATACTCTACTGGAAAAAAAGATCCGTCTGCTCGAGAAAAAAAAACTGTATCAGAGTGAAGCCTCTGTGAAGTTGTAAATGAGATATCGATTTGACCTATAACAGCGTTGTTTTTATTTGACTGATTTAGTAGATAATCCATATTTGCCCCAAGTAATTGATCCGGGCTGGAATAGCCTAAAGTTTTAACACAGGATAAATTACAAAAACTGCAATTCCCATCTAAGTCTAGTCCATATATTGGCTCTGCAGTTGAATTTAATAATATTTGAAACCACTGAGTGCTTTCTTCTAATGCCTGTGTCATGGATTGAGCAATTCTAATGGCTTTCTCTTCTGTATTTAAAATGGATTTTGATAAAGCAAAAAGTAATAAGCTAATGATAGTTCCGGTAATCAATACAATAATAAATCTATTGAACGTAAAAAAATTGGAATTTTCTCCCATCCAGGTAAACCTCAATGTCCACACTGTTTCTTGAAACTTGATAGGAATTACCATTTTTACATGATCAAAGGAATATAAATTTTCCTCCCTTTTTTTATTGCTATCAAATAGGAGGTTACTGTCTGTTAGGCTCTCATCATCGAAAATTTCTAAACGTAGGTTCTCATGTGAATCGGAATCACTCAAAATTCCAAGCATAAGATCATTCATTCGATATGGGCTGTAAACCCAACCTAGAATTGCTTTTCTTCTTTCATCGATTGTAGTTATTGGCATATTGTTTTGATAGTAGGGGGTATACATTAGAATTCCTGCTTGAACGTCGTCGTCAGTTTCTTGAACTAACTTAACTTTTCGAGAAAGGGAAACTAAATCATGGTCGCGCGATTCTGCCATCGCTTGTCGCCTAACGTCTTCCGAATACATATCAAAGCCAAACGCTCGTAGGTTTCGTCCTTCAAATGGTTCGAGATAAATTATGGATGTATAAAATTCTCTGTTGCCTGTTGGTCTTATTGTATAATCTTTAAATCCTTCCATCCTAACACTTTGAATGTGATTTTGTAGTTTTGATTTGGGGATAATAATGGATAGACCAATTCCTTGAATTCCTGGTAGGCTATGGATTACTTTTGAATTACTGATATATTCGCGCCACTTATATCTTGATACAAATTGAGTAGATTTCAGAAATGCAGAACCATTTCGCAGAATCTGAGCATGGGAGTCTAACCTTGTTAAAATTTTTGATTTCAATTCATTACAAATTAAAGAAAATTCTAATTTATTGTTTATGATGCTATTTTCTCGAATATAATAGGCAGTAAAAGCTGTAATTGTTAAACAGGCAATTAATAAAATCCATGGTAATCCCTTTATTTTTTGAAAATTATTGAAAGTTGTATTACTCATTATTTTTATTAATAAAAATAAATCTTAGTAAGGCAAAAGTACCGTCACTAAAGCAGTTTATTCGAGTATACGATAAATCTAAAAAGACTAATTGTCAAGGAAAATATGATTGTAGTCTCTCAACATATTTACAGGAATAAATGCATAATTAGTAAACGAGAATAACTTGTAGATCAATTTCTATTCAAATACAAGTTATTCTCGTTACAAGCATTGCTAGTCTAAGCTACCTTCTTTAAGTAGTCTGGCTCTATTGTTACCTACAAACCAATAATATAGAACAGGTACTGCAAATCTACTGAGCACAGTCGCTGCTATTTCACCAAACATGAGGCTAATGGCTAATCCTTCAAAAATTGGATCAAAGAGCATAATAAAACTTCCCACCACAACTGCTGCTGCGGTTAATAACATAGGGCGAAATCGAATTACTCCTGCACTGATAACGGCTTCTTTTAAAGGCATACCTGTTTTAAGCTGTTCTTCTATGAAGTCTACTAAGATTATGGAGTTTCGCACAATTATCCCTGCTCCTGCAATAAAGCCAATCATCGAGGTTGCAGTAAAGTATGCTCCGAGTATTGCATGCCCCGGTAAGATTCCAATTAGACTAATTGGAATTGGTGCCATGATAATCAATGGTACAGTGTAACTTTTAAACCAGCCCAGAACCAGTATGTAAATTAACACCATTACGACAGCAAAGGCTCCACCTAAATCACGGAAGACTTCGTAGGTAATAAACCATTCCCCATCCCATTTGATAACGGGAGAATTCGTATTCCATGGAACGTCTGCTGTTTGTGTTGGATACTTTATATTAGGCGCCAGTTTAAGCATTCCATACACGGGCGCTTCCTCTGTACCGGATAACTCACTTAATACGTAAGAGACAGGTTTTAAATTTTTCCTGTGAAGTACTTCATTTGAAATATATCTTGGTTCTTTTAGTAGTGACTCTACTGGAATTACTCCTGATTCAAACGATGATATTCTACTTCCCGAGAAGGGAGAATCTCCAGAGCGGATTTTATTTTCAAGTGACAAAGAAACCTGCGTCTCTTCAGGTGAATTTGACTCTGCAAGAGATATAAGTGGAGATTCACGAAAAATAAAACTTCCAAGTCCCACCACTTGCATCGATCTCGCACCCATAACCCCGCCCTTCACTTGATCATAATCATAAATTTTTCTAGTTTTTCCTTCTCTCCAAGAATAATCCAAATCTACGACTGATTTTTCTTTCTTGAAAATATTGAGTATTTCCTGTGCAACCTGTCGCCTAACGTCCTCGGTCGGACCATAAACTTCAGCAACCATTGTAGACATTACAGGAGGACCGGGTGGAATTTCTAATACTTTTGTTACTGCATTTTTTTCTTTTCCAAATTCAGCAATGATCGGGCGCAGTTTTTCAATGATTTTATGGCTCGATTCTTTGCGTTTGCCTTTATCCGACAGTAGAATTTGTAAGTCGTTCATGTATTCTTCATTTCTTAAGAATGTATGCTTTACCATTCCTGAAAAAGAGAAGGGCGCGCTTTCCCCACCATAGATTTGAACTTTTTTTATTTCCGGTTCTTTTAATAATATTTCAGATAATTCTCTAGACCATGCGACACTTTTTTCTAAAGGTGTATCTGGGGGATAATCAATGATTACCTGAAATTCGTTTTTGTTATCAAAGGGGAGCATTTTTACTTTTACGGATTTGAAATAAATAAAACTAAATGAGAAGAGCAAGAGCAAAATGCTGATTATCCCAAATCCGATGGCGGATACTTTTTTTCCGAGTAGCATTTCAGCGAAGGAAATATAAAGTCTATCTAAGAAACTTACCTTTGATTTATCCATTGAGTCTGATTCTTCTTTA
>JANMOF010000582.1:0-3652 GCA_031368925.1 Leptospiraceae bacterium | reverse complement strand
TTGCAAAATAGTTTGTCACAGTGCGGGCTGCTATGCGACTGAGTATTTTCTATCTAACCTCGGTGGAACTGCTTCTAGCAAAGGTTTCAAAATCTCCGGCGTAACAGCGTTAGCTGCTGCTTCTGGTGGTTCTGAATTAGCCAATTCGCTAAATGCAATTACATTCGGTTACTCCGGAAATGCTATGGATAAGGCTCTCATCGTTACTACTGCGAGATCTGTATTCAACCATAACAATACTGCTGGGGTAACTGTAGCTCATGTTCCTGGATACAAAGGAATGGCTGGTGCTTCTGCAATTCTTCCTGGGGAAGATGACTATGCGGTTGCTTACCACTCTTCTTGCGGATACTCAACAGTAGGCGGATTGTCTAAATGCCAAAGCTCAATCACTCAATCTGAGGGAGTTTGGCCATTCAATTCAAACAAAACTTACGCTCAGTTTTCTGGTCACGTAAGAGCTCCGTCCGTTCCTGTAGAAGGTTTATATGAAAATCACAGTGAACTAACCAACGACGGTTGGAGATAGTAAAAGTAAGGACGTGATTCATCACGATCTTACCATTTTGTAATTGTAAAGACAGGTCTGAGACCTGTCTTTACTTCTTTGCAACATTCCTTTTCCCTATCCCTTCTCCAAAAAATTCTATCTTAAAAAAAAATTTGCAATCTGCAAATACTACCTGCGGATACTAAAGATAACCCCTAGTAAATAAATCAACTAACGTTTTATAATTTTTTTTTCTATTTGCTATCTTAAAAATTTTAATTTAGAATTACTACTTAATAAAAATTAGAAAAGTAAGAGGAGAAAACTTATGCTTAAATCAAAAATAAACCTTTTAGTTGTAACTGCTTCTTTGGTACTATCAGCTTCTTTGTCTGCGGGAACAATCAACATCTTCGTTCACGGTAAATCAAGCTTAAACCATGATGGAACAGGTACAACTGATGTGAATAATTACTGGGGAACAGCACCAAATGCAGTTACGGGAACGAAGTATTTTGTTGGCTATGATGGAACCTCTGATCCAAGAACTTACGGACCCGCAAGAGCACAAACAAATCTTACAACCGTATTAATCAATCAATGCAAAGGACTTGATACTTGCAAAATCATTTGCCATAGTGCTGGTTGCTATGCAACTGAGTATTTTCTATCTAACCTCGGCGGAACTGCTTCTAGCAAAGGTTTCAAAATATCCGGCGTAACAGCGTTAGCCGCAGCGTCCGGGGGTTCTGAATTAGCTTCTGCTTTAAACGGTATTACGTTTGGTTATGGCGGAAATGCAATGGATAATGCGCTTATCGTTAGCAATGCAAGATCTTCTTTTAGTCATAACAACACAGCAGGTGTAACTGTTTCTCATGTTCCCGGCTCTAAAGGAATGTTTGGCGCATCAGCAATTCTTCCCGGCGAAGATGATTATGCAGTTGCTTATCACTCCTCCTGCGCATACAGCACAGTAGGCGGTCTTTCTAAATGCCAGAGTTCTTTGATTCAATACGAAGGTATATGGCCATTTGGCGGAGACGTAACCTACTCTCAATACATAGGACACGTTAGAGCACCATCGATTCCAGTAGAAGGTTTGTATAAGGATCATAGTGAATTGACTTACGAAGGTTGGAGATAGAGAAAAAATTACCATTTTGTAATTGTAGAGACAGGTCTGAGACCTGTCTCTACTCCTGAAAATTTTATCTATCAGAATGAATTATTGAATTCGGTCATCGAGTGCTGCCGTTATTTTCAAATGAATTATGTATAATTAAAATATCTCGGTATATCGAGATGGTGGTGTTGCTGTGATTTTAAAGAATGTTTATTTTTGATGGAGTAATATAGAATAGCCACATTTCAACTCATATCATCTAGTATTTTGATTACTCTTTGAAAGACTTGTTCTGAAACCCATAAAGAACTCTTCTTTAATTCTAAGATTAATAACCTTGCTTGTTCTTTATTAATATTTTTGTGAACAAGATTCCATAATACGATACCTAGAGAACCATGCACATTGATTTTATTTATCTCCGCATAAAGGCGAGCAGTTGCATCATCCGTTAACAAATAATCAGCAGAAATTCTTTGCACTAAAATAATTGCTTCCGCTTCTCCTCTATGAATTTTTCCATTTTGCGTAATTTTATTTACTTCTTCTAACTCAGAGTCACTTAAACTTAATACTTGAAATTGTTTTGGTAAATTGAGTTTATATTGCGTTAGCTCCATTTGAACTGCGCGTGGAATATAAATATCCCCCATATTGGAAATTAATTCAACCGATTTTACTTCTGAAAGATGTAGAATTGGACCGGAATCGCAGACTATAATTTTCAAGAAAGATTAGCCCTCTCTGCTAATGCCCAGTCAATATCCTGATTAGCAAAATAGTCCAAGAGTTCTAATTGATTTTTTTGAACAAAGTCCGACAAAGCTGTAAGAAGCATTTCCTCTTTGGAATGAAACACTCCTGCTCGGATAAATTTTTCCATTAGATAAGATAAGCTATCTGGTATGACTACTTGCATGCTCAACATAAATAAATCCTCTTATCATGAATATACAAGAACGTACCCTGGATAGTCAATCGTTTATTGTATCGATTGTGTTTAGGATTGATCATTGTTTTATAACTTTAGTTTCATTAAATTGCTTTAGAAATTTCATTTGTTCCGAATTTAAGTTTACAGAAGGTCTCTTTGATTTTACAAATTGATACGCTTCTTCGATTGTTTCAGATCTACCAGTAAATAATAAGTATCCGCAGGCAACGAGACCAGTTCGTCCGCTCCCCTGAGCACAATGAATATAGACATTTCCATTGAATCGCCTCAAAGAAATTAAAAGATTGATGAATCCTTTTTTATCAGGAACTCCGGCATCTAAAATAGGGAAAGACAAATACTCGTTAACCGCTATAAATTCAATAGATTCAGAAAATTCACAGGTCAGATCAATTACTAAATCTATACTTTGAATTTCTTCTTTATTTAAAAGTCTTCTACCTATCCAAATATTTTCAGTTAGTTGATTAAAGGGTTTTGATTTATCCAGAATAGTAGAAAATCTCCATACTATCCAAATAAATAAAAGATAAGGAAATAGTAAAAGTAAACTTAAAATATTTAATCTTCCATTCTGTTGTTTACCAAAAATAAAAGTCTTGTTAAATAGATAAGAGAGGCTAATCAATAATAAATCCGTGGCAAACCAAAATAGCAAAGTTGCAGTAATTCCGAAGTCTATGATAATTCCAAAATAAAAGAAAAAAATCGCTAGAATTGAAAATAAAAAAGAATAATACATATTATTTCCCTTCTAAAACTAATAACGAAGAATAACCATCCTTTACCCAATTTACTTTCTTTGCAGGTTGCCACTCGAAAGATTCGTCAACGCGTAATTCGTCTTTGCCGACATCAGTAATTAAATAAATATGACCGGAGAATCCACCTTTTTTATTTAAAGTAGCAAGAACTGTGTTATGCTCGTCATTTACTTTTTTTAACAACACGTGGGACTTAATGAGTTTAAATTTATATTTCTGAATTCGATATGCACCAGTAAGTTTCGCCCAATCTGATTCTTTTAAAATATTTGCCCAGTCAGCATACATTTGGGAATTTATCGAAAATCCATCCATTC
>JANMOF010000581.1:0-21903 GCA_031368925.1 Leptospiraceae bacterium | reverse complement strand
TTAGAGTTGTTGAAAAATTAATAATGATGAACAATGTCAGTTCGAGCGGCAGTCGAGAAGTGCTAATAAAACAAAGACTTTAAGCACTTGTAGTTCTCGACTATCGCTCGAACTGACAGCGAATTTTTCAACAACTCTATTGAATATTTTTCCGTATGGAATTCTCTATTCACTGGAAGAACATAATCCTGATCCAACAATCTTAATTTTAGCAGTAATGCATTGTAGTAGAAAACCAAGTTACTGGAAAAGTAGAACGAAAAAATGAAGAAAATAATCTCAAGAAATAAATTAATTTCGATCTTGCTATTTTTCTTTGGGTATAGTAATTTATTCGCCGTTAGTGGCCGAGTAAGTTGCAATGCATATGAAAGAATGACTCATGATACTAATGTAGCAAGTGGTCTAGAAAATTGTAAGGAAAGGAATTATGCTATTGCATCGCGATTAAATGATAAATATGCTTTCATTTACTTAAAAATACCTCGTCTAGGGAGTGAATATCTAGAATACAATTTAGGCACTTCTGAACGAAAAGAAAAAACGTTGCCTGTCTTTATTCAATTTAGTAATTTTTTGATAAACCCTCTTAAGGATGCAGATAATCTATATCAAGTAAGTTCTAGAATGAAAGAACGCATAATTGGTGAGAATTCAGCGATTAAAGAAAAAAATTGTATTTTTATGGCAATTGATTCCGAATATTTATTTCCGGTTCCTGCAAATAAAGGTCTATTGAGTGTTATTCTCTACTTTGATTATATTGAAGATGAAGTAATGTATTATACAAGGAAGCGAAATAAAAACCTTGAATACAAAGTCCCGAAGCTTTATTTTGATCAATTTATTCACAGAGGAATGCAGACAGAGATAGACTTTCAACCGGGTAAAATTTACCAATTAGAGCTTGCGATTAATCCAAATTCTGCTCTTCCACGCGGATCATACAACGTAACATCACTTGATTCATTTGAAACGATGAATACAGTTCCCGGCTTCACCATTACCCTCAAAGAACTACCGCCTAATACAAAGTTTGCGTTCGATGGAAAAGATGATATTGGTAAAACTTACGAACAAGTAAAGAAGGAATTCATTTTGTATGATAAGAGTGTAGAAGGGAATTAAACAATTAAAAAATGTTAAATGAAAAATTAAAGAATAAGATTCTTGAATTTATTGAAAGCGCAGAAATTTTCTATGGAAAGAATTTAAAAATCACTGAGTCAATTTCTACAAATGAAATTAATTTTGATAGGCATTTTACTACTTCTAATTCCTTATCTTTTACAGTAATAAATATTGCCTGTCGAATCAGTGGTGCGAGGATAATGTTGCAGGGCGAAGAATTCTATTATGAAATTGCAATTGATTTACTCGTAGATTTTATGGAAAAGGAAAATCAAACCTTCGAATTCTTAGAGAAGTATAGTGAGAATGTCTACAGAAAAACAATTCTTAAATTTCTCATTTAACCCTAAACTATGATTGACCTCCGATTAGATATCCGATTGAAAATCCTACCTGCACGAGGCGCTAAGCGCCTTCCCAAGCTCGAATCAACAATATAAATCAACTCTTGAGTAGCTTCAGTATCACAGCCTTCTGGGCATCGAGTCGATTTTCAGCTTGTTGAAAAATGATAGAGCGCTCCGATTTTACAATTTCTCTAGAAATTTCATAGCCTGCATGAATAGGCATATCATGCATAACCTTTGCTTTAGAATTTTTAAATAATTCAGAATTAAGCTGGTAAGGCATCATCATCGCAATGCGCTCTTCTTTCTCTTTAGCATAAGAAGGCTCATTAAAAAACTCCATGTCTACCCAGGTATCGGTATACACATACTCATTATTATTCACAGCATGTTTTAAATCAGTTTCCCAGGAAAGAGTCCCGTGATCAATTCCTCTTTTTACGATGTGGTCTATCACTGCCTCTTTAGGTGCAATGGGGGTAACGAGTGTTAAATGCACTCCGAGAGCAGCGGTGATTCCGATAAGAGAATTCACTACATTATTATGAACTCCCACATAACAAAGAGTAGCCCCTTTGATACTACCTTTATCCAGGCGAATCGTAAGCATGTCAGCTAACGCCTGGCAGGGATGAAATAAATTGCAACAACCATTTATGACAGGAACCTGCGAACCGGATTTTAAAGTAAGTAAATCTTCATTCTTTTTCATGCGAGCCATTATAATCGAGACATTTCGAGAAAGATATTCTGCTTCAAAATCTATATCCGAAAGTTGAAAGTTAGAAGCTCTCCAATCCAAATAAATTGCATGACCTCCAAGCTCAGTCATTCCAGCTTCAAACGAAACTCGTGTTCGCGTAGAAGTTTTTTGGAATAACATTGCCATTGTGCGTCCTTGCATATGACCTGCAAAATACACACGGTTGTTCTTAACATAAACAGCAAAATCTAATATGGATTGAATTTCATCATCTGACCAATCACTCCAACTGATCAGATGTTTTACAGCATTGTATGACATGTATTTACTATCGGCTAGAGTGGCTCGTAGATTTATGAACTAATATTAATAAGGCTTCTGACCATTATAATTTCCGGGCGGTGTATAATTGCATACCCAAAATTGAGAATTGTCGGCACATACTGCTTTGCCGCAACCAACCTCAGTGGAATCTTTCCATACCACTTGCGTATAATGTCCGCAAACCTTACCGGAGGCACAGCTATTAGAACTGTAGGTGTAGTTTGCTTTCTCACTTCCCCAGGCATCCGTTACTTTTGTAGAAGTAATATTTTGTGGTTTAGAAGTTCCATTCGAATACGAAATAGCACTCGCCCAATAAATATTCTCTCCAAGACCTTTGGCACCGCTGTGTTTCATTTTACACTTGTTGGTTTTTTGTTTGTCTGCGTAAGCCTGTGCAATCTCTCCAAGGCTAGTAGACCATTTGAGATCGGGCACTCCAACTTCTTTACGAAACTTATTGTGTGCGGCAACCATTTCTGCCTGTTGCGTAGAGTCTAACGCAACATCGGCATAGATGAAACTGAATAGGGAACAAACCAATGTTAAATTTAAAATTTTTTTAATCATATTTAATCTCCTCAAAGAATTATCATTTAAAAGATAAACTCTTTACTTCAAGCGAAATTATTATTTCTAGTGAGGTCAAGAATATTGTTTGGATTTATTTTAAAAAGCAACAATTCATTGAGGTTGTTTTAGAATTTCCGCGTATAATATAATTGAACTTAAAAGCTCCCCGTCAATGGTAAAAGAAAGGGAATACTTTCCCTCAGATGGAAATGTTACTCCGGCTGTATTAAATGTTAATTCTATTACTTCTTCTGGGTTTTGAGATTGAAGTTGACCAGTTATAGGCAGTATATCTTGATTTGACTCTACATTTGTTAAAGTCAGGGCAAATTCATGTTTACCCACAACATTTGTAGCAGCAGCATATACACCCCAGGGTGCAGTCTGAACAGGAAAGGACGGTGCGTAAATTTTACTAAACGTTCCAATGATTCCTTTCTTTCCATTGTTCTCTACAATAATTCTGTCAGCAAATAATAATGCGGTGCATACGGGTTCTTTCATATAATATCCTTTAATGGAACTAACGTCTCAAAAATTCAGTTCCTAGTCAATAAATTTTGCTATCGTAAAATAAGCTTTTCTCTAGTTTGTAATTAGAAATGAATGATGAAAATATTACAAACCCGATTATAATAAATCGGTTTAATCTAAAATTTAATAATAAACTCTTTGAAGAAAGTTTTAAGGAAAATTATTATTGGACTTCTCTAATCATTCACCGATTTGCGATCCTCCTTGCAATCATCCTATATGCATTGTTTGCCTATCTAGATGTATGGATGTCTCCAAATTCAAAAGAAAAAATATGGTTCATTCGGTTTGCAATTGTCCTTCCTATTTTGATTCTTACTTTTGTTTCAACCATTTTTCCTTTATTCAAAAGAATAAACCAACTCCTATTTACATTCACAGGTGTATCACTTGGAATTGGAATCGTAGCAATGATTGGTATCGCAAAAGAAAGTGAACTAGGGCATAATTACTATTTTACCGGGCTACTTCTAGTCATAATGTGGATTTATACCTTCTCTAGATTACTTTTTATTTTAGCAACCCTGTCTGCCTGGATCGTCACCATTTCTTATTTTCTAGTAATTATTTTTGTTCATGATATTATAAATAGATCGCCTGCGCTTTTTTTAAATCATCTTTTCTTTTTTGTAAGTTCTAATATTATTGGAATGTTCGCAGTGTATTACTTTGAATATTATTATAGAAAAAATTTTATTCATATCAATAATATCGAATTAAAAAGAGAAAAACAAATCAACGAAAGGCTAATCAAAATAGATAAAATCAAGGATGAATTTTTATCAAATACCTCTCATGAATTAAGAACACCGGTTCATGGGATAATAGGTATTAGCGAATCTTTAATCGATGGGGCTACGGGCAAACTTGGTGAAGAAACGATAAACAATTTACAAATGGTTGTCTCAAGCGGTAAACGCCTATCTAACTTAATCAACGATATTTTAGATTTTTCTAAATTAAAAAATTTAGAAATCGAATTGCAGAATAAACCAACAGATATACGACAATTATTCGAAGTTGTAATTTCTGTGATTAAATCAACTATCAAACGAGAGGAAGTTTCCCTGCTCAACGAAATTCCTGATTCGATTCCTCTCATTTACGGAGATGAAAATCGAATTCAACAAATCATCTACAATCTCGTTGGAAATGCAGTAAAATTCACATATACCGGTTACATAAAAGTAACCGCAATAGAAAAGGAAGAGTTTGTAGAAATTTGCGTAGAAGATACAGGAATAGGAATTCCTGGAGATAAGTTCGAAATTATTTTCCAATCTTTTGAGCAAGCAGATAGCTCTATTTCTCGCAGTTACGGAGGAACAGGAATCGGACTTAGTATTACTAAAAAATTAATAGAGCTTCATACTGGAAAAATTTGGCTTACATCAGAGGTAGGCAAAGGATCTAAATTTTACTTCACTCTCCCCAAAAGTAAAGATCAAAAAAGAGAGCTGCAAATAGAAAACCAACCAGGACTCACTGCTAAACCAGTCACTCTAGATTCAGTTAAAGATGAGGATAATGTTGATTTAACAAAACCCGTCGTATTAAGTGAAGGAGGAAAAAATAACTCAAGCATTAGAATTCTAGTCGTAGATGATGAAAAAATAAATATTCAAATTCTCACTAATCATTTATCTCTACAAAATTACATTGTAGAGACAGCGTCTGACGGAGTTGAAGCATTAGAAAAAATAAGGAATAAGGATTACGACTTAGTGCTTCTAGATATAATGATGCCCAAAATGTCCGGTTATGAAGTATGCAACTCTTTACGCGCGGAAAATTCGCTGTATGATTTGCCGGTCATAATGCTCACTGCCAAAAATCAGCCTGAAGATATTGTAGTCGGATTTGATATGGGGGCTAATGACTATTTGATAAAACCATTCGAGAAAAGTGAGCTTCTTGCACGAGTAAAGACGTTAGTCTCCTTAAAAATATCAGTAAGAGAAGCGATCGACAATGCAAAGCTAGCAAATACAGATGCATTAACCGGCTTGAATAACCGACGATTTTTATTTGAACAAGCAAACAAGGAATTCGAAATTGCGAGACAGGCTAATCTAGATTTGTCCCTGATGATGATAGACATAGATCACTTTAAAAAGTTCAATGATACCTATGGTCATGATATGGGAGATGAAGTCATTAAATTAGTTGCTCGCGGAATTTTAAAATCTTGTAGGGAATTAGATACGGTTGGTAGATACGGAGGCGAAGAATTTAGTGTAGTGCTTCCAAAGACAAATTTAGAATTAGCTTATGTAGTTGCTGAAAAAATTCGTTCTTACATAGAACAAAAAATTTACCATTCCGAAAAATACGGAGACCTAAAATGCACAATCAGTATTGGTTTAGCTAGTTTAAATCAAAATTTTAAAAAAGTAGAAGATTTATTCAAAGATGCGGATAATAAACTTTATACGGCAAAAGAAAAAGGAAGGAATCGAATAGAAATAGTTTAGATCGCATCCATTACATGTGCTGATAAAACACCGGCTTTTCATTTTTTTGAAAACGCCTGACTTCATAGTGCAGATGATATCCAGTAGCACGACCGGTATTGCCAACACTACCAAGTTTTTGTCCCTTCTTCACATGATCGCCGAGGCTAACATCCATTTTGTCCAAATGACCATATCGCGTTTCATAACCCATGATATGTTTAATAACGACTAATCTACCGTAGCCTCCCTTCCTACCCATAAAAATGACTTCTCCATCGGCTGAAGAAATTACATCTGTGCCTTTGGGGGCTGCAATATCAAGTCCGCCATGAAATGTTTTCTTTTTTGTAAAGGGATCCAATCTATGTCCAAACCCGGAAGTAAGATAGCCTTCATTTAAAGGAGGATGAAAGGCAAGCCCATAGAAAAAAGATTTTTCAATTTTGCCAAGTGTCTTTCCAGGAACAAACCATTCGTCACGACGTTTATCATAAATAACTAAATGGTTCGGCATACTGTATTTTTCCGCGAGCTTACCGCGACTTCGCTCTGACTCGGGAAGATTTTCAGTGTCGTAAACGCCGCGCATATTGGGGATAAGCAGTGTCATCCCCACTCGAATATCCTGTGGAGAACTGAGTGAATTGACAGAAGAAATAGTATCTATGTTCATTCCAGTTCTTGCCATGATTCGAAAGAAATTGTCACCCTGGACTACAATATATTTATAAAATTCAAGTGGAATATAGTCATTAGACTCATTTTTAGATTTGGAAACTTTGAGATTAAACTTTACTTCACTTCTGAGTTTTTTTAAGACTTCATTTTCATAATCCAGGTTCTTTAGTAACTCAATCGGATAAATCAGACACGGAAAAAAAAAACTGATCAGAAAAATAAATCTATGGGAAATCACAAAATCTAAATTAACCGAAAGCACCAGAGCGAAGTTTATCGAGAGGATAAATCATATAAACCGTTGTAGTTGTTTTTGCTTGCGTATAGGTAAATTGTTCAATCGGGTTAAGACCCATATTGTAAAAACCTTCATCAATCATAGCAATCCCAAAACCGGCAGATTCTTTTTCATCCAAGAACTCAGGACGGAAATAATCAGAAGAACGCCCCTCTAGAAAAAGTTGATAATGCTTTTCTCTAGATTCCTTGATTCTATCCATATCCCCTTCCATGATTGGGGAATCATTTTTGATACGAATATAAAGCTCTTTTTCATCTAAACGAATTTTCATAGAAATCTTACGATTTTCGAGCTTCATTTTTTCGCGAATAGAGAAGAGGAGCTCTTTATCATTTTCAGAAATTTCTTGCTTCTTGACCCGAACTTTGTCTTCTAAGGAAAGAATACTTTGGACAAGCTTTTTAACTTTTTCGGGAACAACGTATCTTTGCATTGCATCTCTAAGAGCACTTGTATCGAGAATAATCTGCAAAAGTCTGTCAATTTCTTTGTCAGAATGCTCCACATCTCTCAGTTTATTTGCGAGTTCATTCTTGAAGATAGTGAAACGAATATTTCCCTTGATGGCATTGAGAAGTGCTTCCATGAGACCACTAAATAGGTGAAACGAAGAAAGTGGATCAGCACCAATTCGCTCCAAAAGACCATTTATGATGGCTGAAACCAAATCTCGAGTGTCACGTGTAAGCCCTTTAAGCTCCAAGTGGATGTTGTTTCGTTGAATGATTTCATCCAAATTAAGGGAAATCTCTTTACTGTTTAAGAATTTTTTCTGATTTGCCATATTTCCGTGTTCGTTAAACTGGTGTTAGTAGTATAGCCTGAAATTAAATTTTCATATATATTAAATAGTATCGCCAATACTGCAAGTAGGATTTACAATTATGGAAATAAAAAAATACTTTGAGCTAAAAACTCCTGATTTAGGGGATACGGATAAAATTGAGCTTGTTAAATGGTATACCGAATTAGGTGAATCAATCGAAGAGGGGCAAGAAATTCTGGAACTAGTAACAGACAAAGCAGCCTTCCCCGTCGAAGCTCCTATGAGTGGAACTCTTTCTGAAATCAGAGTGCCGGCGGGCTCTATAGTTCAGAAATACGAAATTCTGGGAGTTATGGAACTCAAGTCGTAATGAAATTTATCCATATCTCTGACTTACATATCCCAGTAAAAATTCCAATCTTCGCTCTTCGCGGGAAGATGATTAGCGGCTATTTGAATTTTGCCTTAAGAAGACGCAAACTGCATCCGATGGAAGCAGTGGAACGACTCATAGAATTTATTAAAGCTTCTGATTACGACTGCCTAATCCTGTCGGGCGATATCACGAATGTTTCGCATGAAAAAGAATTTGAAGAGACCAGAAAAATTTTGTCTCCTATTCTAAATGAAAAAGCATTTTTAATTCCAGGCAATCACGACCGTTATATGTCAAGCTCGGTTGAGCCAGTTGACTTATACAAGAAATACTTTGGTGAATTTTCAGGTAGTGATATTCCAAATGCACAAGGCGAATACATTCGAATCAAAAAAATCAAAGATTTAACACTCATTGGGTGGGACTCAAATGAACCTACTCCAATTGCAATTGCAACTGGCTATGTAAACCCCAAGGTCGTTGAAATTACAAAAAATTTCTTAGTCGAAAGTAAAATTCAAAAATATGCGGTTATTTGCCATCATCCGGTATGGAGTCCACCCGACGGATTTGAATCCGAATACCACAAGATGAAAAACCGCGATGAAGTAATAAGCTCTCTTCTTTCCTATCCACCACTCGCTTACTTTCATGGACATTGTCATTCGAATTGGATTCGAAACAAAACAGCGGCTACTCCCTATTATATTATCAACTCTGCTTCAAGCACAAGGCTGTCGGGTCCAAAACACAAGACCGGGTTTCATGTGGGAGAGTTAAAAGATGACTCTCTTGCGGTTAAGCGTTATAATTTCACAAAAGACATTTTGAATTATAAAGAAGACCCACTGGTTTGGTATGATTGAAAATGTAGAGAATACATTAAAATTACCATTGACAAAACTTTGAAATTTATTAATATAAAAGATTATTGTGTAAAGAAACGCGGGTAGAGAAAATGAATACTATAGAATTAAAATCTGATATTCTTAAATTAATTAATATTATAGACGATGAATCTTTCTTGCAGGCGATTCGAATATTATTAATAAAACAAATTCCAAATGCTGAAGCGAAAGATTTCTGGAATGACCTACCTATTCGTATTCGAAAAGATATTGAGACTGCTTTAATTGAAGCGGATAAGGGTGAGTTAATTCCACATGAAGAAGTCATGCAGGAAATGAGAGTAAAATATCTGAAGGCATGAAAATCAATTGGACTCCCAGTGCCAAAGAAAGCTTTGAACAAATTTTAGATTGGCTCAATGAAAAATGGACAAATAAAGAAATTGAAAACTTTTTAGATCAAACAGATTCTACAATCGAGCAAATCAAAAATAACCCCTATCTATATCGAGCATCCGAACAAAATGAACAAGTTAGAAGAGGTTTGGTAAATAGATTTATCAGTTTATACTATAGAGTGAGGTCAAATGACGAAGAAGTTGACTTACTAACTTTTTGGGATAATAGAAAAAATCCCGATACTAACAGGTATGAATAAATTTAGAGTCTTTACTCTTAGTTTCTTAAAAAAGAAGCCTCCTAAGATGAATCTATTTGAACGCATTGAAGTTTGGAGACATTTAGAAAATGAGATACATATCTACATCTGTTTTAAAAATTTAGAGACTAATCTATATTATGTTCAAATGATGAATTTTGCTAATAAAAAAACTACAGAAGAAACCAAAAAGTATCAATTGAATTTATCTTATGAACTTTTTATTGAAGATAAACCTCCGAAAGTTTCAAAAGGATATACTAGTATTACTGAAGCCATTGAAGAATATGATAAAAGCTTTTTCCAAGTCAAAAAGAAAAATATCTACTAACGAATATTGTCCCCTTATAATTCATGCACTTTAGCAATGATAGCATCACGTCCACCGAGGACTTTCATATAAAAAATACATTCACAATCTCGCCATTTTGAACCATATATTGACATTGAATAAGCATAACCAATGGGATTACATTTAAGAAAAATTGCCTGATAATCTTTTTTATATTTTTTACTGAGTTGCAATACATCTAAGTCTTCCGGTCCATCGTTTACAGGCCAATCCATTGCTCTAAAAAGTATTTCTTCCTTCGCCTGTTTCGTTGCTGACTGTATGCATTTATTCTGATAGTTTTCTGCTTTCAACTTCGTAGAAAGAATTTCTACTTTTCCATAAAACTTAGTATAAAAATACTCATGCGGTTTCTTGTTAATATCCTCAGGAGCACCCGCCCATCCAAAAAGTTCTTTTTGAATTACTGGCTTATTAGGAGTATCCGCACAGTTTATGAGTACGAATAAGAAAATTAATATTAGACGTTTTGAAAAATTAAGTGCCATGTCAGTTCAAGCTAAACTCCCCGGAGCCTACCGAATGGATCAAAAACTATAGAGCTTAAAAGCATCATCTATTAGCACTTCTCGACTAGCGCTCGAAGAGACATTATTCTCCGTTCCTCTGTGTCTCGGTGGCAAATCTCTATTCTTCTTAAACTTCTTCCTCAGTATGTAAAATTTCCGGGAGTTTCTTCTTATAAATCTTGTCTTGTTTTAGATCGACGAAGTATACTGTGATTTCGGGAAAGCCAATACAAAGACGAACCCAGGCGTTCTTCATTGACTCGATTCTTTTTTTCATGTCTTTCAAATATTGAATGGGCATAGCGATGATAATATGTTCGGAGTCAAGCTGCTCCAACTGGGCGAAGGCTCTAAAAAAAACTTCATAGAAATCTCGAGAGGAAGCTTTAGACGAAGACTTATAGCCAATTACCTCAACATACAAAACCACATCGTCTCTCTCGGCAATAATGTCAGGACTTACACCTACATTTTCTTTGTGGTGGTTCATTTTGTAGCCCTGACTGTCTAATTTTTTACGCACTAATTCTTCTACATGTTTTCTCTTAATTGGTTTTTCTTTTTTACTATCCATTTGTGCGCCTCGGTGCTATATTCTTACATTTTCTTAGAAATTCTTGTCGTTTGCAAGAAATTTATTTTATTTAACATCCACTAATTTTACGTATTTCTCTTTATCACCCAAATCTATTACTTCTCCAGGAAAAACAAATCCATCTAGACGATTCTCTTGACTTAGCTTTCTAAAAGTATTAGCCAAATCATAAAAATGATTAATAGCCACTTCATGTAAGACAGATGCTCGAATTAGGCTCATTCCAATATAAAAAAAATCTCCAGATCGAAAGTAAACCTTCTCGTTTTGCAAATCCAAAGTGGTATACTCTGCTCCTAATTCAGGGCGAGAAAGAAAAAGCATACAGTCCCCGGAGTAGGTTCGAATCTTATTACTTAAATCTTGCGAAATAGAATTTAAAAGCACATCAGGATTTAAAGTTAGAAAAATTTCATCGTCTTGGATAATATCGCGTATCCCCGTTTTAATTCCTCCGCCAGTCCCTAAAATTTCGGGCTCGTATGAAATATGAAATTTATAGTCAGAATAATTCTTTAAATGGTCGTGAATTTTTTCGGCATGGTAGTGCGTGTTTATGATAAATTCTTTTATTCCAAACTGGGCTGCAAAGTCAATCGAGTGGTCTAACAGTGTTTTGCCCTTGTAAGGCAATAGCGGCTTAGGGAGATTTGTCGTTAAATCTCCCATTCGCTTTCCGAATCCTGCTGCTAGGATGAAACACTTCATCTACCTAACCCCAATTTTTTCGGTCTTGTAAAATCTGACCGATGAAGTCCCCTTCCCTAATAGGGAAGGGGCTACTTGTTTGAATTTTACAAGTTCTAAAAAGTCTGGGGTTAGGTAAAATTCTATCGTAACAAATATCCATTATCTTTCGCAAGGCTAATCAGTTTATCTGTAATCTCTTTGATCGCTGGTTGAGTAAATGTTTCTTTGTAGTTCATAAGAGCTACTCTATAGGTAACGGACTTTTTATCAGGAGCAATATTCTGTCCTGTGTAGATGTCGTGAACCCAGACTGATTGGATTTCGGAAACACCAAGCTTACTTACTAGGTGTGCATAATTTTCCGTAACCGCAGAACGCTCCATTACGAGAGATATATCCATTTGGTCTTGCGGGAAATGAGACGGAGGAACAAATGTAAATTTTTTATTCTCGGGAATGTTCAATTTCTCGATAGCGTCAAAATACAATTTGCCGACTAATACTCGTCGTTTCATGTTGTATGCGTCGTTATATTTCGGATGAAGGTAACCAAGCTCGGCAATCACTTCCCCATTTAATTTCCACTGCACGCAAGCATTTGGATGGAAATAGGAAAGACTTGTTTTTTCTAGTTCTATATTTTTGAATCCGAATAATTTAAACAAAGTATCTATATCATTTCGAACTGCTAGAAAATCATTTTCTGCGTCGGTTAAATCATTTGATTTACGATTTCGAAGAACTCCAAATCCGAAAAATCTTTTTTCAGAGGCAAGCTCATCTGCTTTGATTTTGTGATAAGTTCTTCCTAGTTCGAAAATTTTTACTGTTTCAAATCTGTCTGCGTTAACCGCGATATGCTTTAAAATAGAAGGATAAATCGAAGTTCTAAGAAACTTAAACTCATCCGGCATGGAGTTCGCAATTCCCAGCGCAGTGGAATCCTCTAATTCAAACTTAGTATCTTCTTCAGATGCAAAGGAATAATTAAACACTTCCGCATAACCCAAGTTTTGCGTAAAGATGGATTTGATAGCGCGTTCGATTTCTCGTTTCGGATTTTTGCCGACTGGTTTAACATCAGATAATAGCGGTTTACGTTCAATTGCCGCATAACCTAAAGAGCGTCCTACTTCTTCTACTAGATCTTCTTCTATGGTGATGTCGTAATTGTGTCGGTAAACAGGAACGATTACTACTAGGTCATCTTCTTTAGTGCTTACATGGAATCCAAGTCTTTGTAAAATATCTACGATTACTTTCTTTTCGAAAATAGTTCCTAACTTTGCATTTAAAAAAGTAAACGTGGTTTTGATTTCTTGTTTTTCTTTTTTGTGCTCAAAGCCTGCTGGTTTACTTGCTACGAGGGACGGACATCCATTTTCTTTGAGTAATTCCAATGCGCGGTTAATCACTGGTATACTCGAATGAGAGTCTAAACCTTTTTCGTAACGAACGGCGGACTCAGTTCGAATTCCTGTGACTCGAATGGTTTTTCGCACATCTTCTCTTTTAAATACTGCTGATTCTAAAATGGCTTCGGTAGTAGAATTCGAAATAGCAGACTCTTCGCCGCCCATTACTCCAGCGAGTGCAACTGGAACTCCTGAATTTGAGATTACTAGTATGGAAGATTCTAACTCTTTAGTTGTCTTATCTAAGAGTGCAATTTTATCTTTGTCTCTGGCAAATTTTGCTTCGAGAGCTACTTCGCCTAACTTCGCTTTGTCGAAGAAATGTGTGGGTTGACCCATTTCGAGCATCACGTAATTAGAAATATCCACTACATTATTGATTGATTTAATTCCACATTTCAAAAGTCGGTCTTTGATTTTGGGAATGGATTCTTTTATTTCAAATCCTTTTACACTAGCGGCAAAATAGGAGTGTGCATTGTCATTCTCAAATACTTTCGGACTTGGTTCATTCGAAAAGGAAAATTCAGTATCAAACGGATCATACTTCACTTTGATTCCAAGTTGTGCCGCAAGCTCGCGAGCAAATCCAAAATGACTCCAAAGATCTGGTCTATGGGTGATTGATTTGTTATCAATGAGTAAAATTTTATCTTCTGAATCTAAGAGAACTCGTAGACTTACTCCAAGCTTAGTATCAAGGGCTAATTTCATTAGTCCGGAAGATTCATCACTGAGACTCAGTTCTTTTTCCGAGCAGAACATTCCAAAGCTATCTACTCCTCTAAGTTTTCCTTCTTTGATTTCTTTTCCGTCGGGAAAAACAGTTCCTATCATCGCAAGCGGAACAATCTCACCTTCTGCGACTTGTGCACCGGTAACAATTTGAATTTTCTTAGTTCCAATGTCTGCAACGCATACACTTAGTTTGTCTGCGTCGGGGTGTTTGTTTACTTCAACCACCTTCGCCGACACAATCATAGATAGATGCTCTCTGTATTCGGACACATCATCAACTTCACAAATCGAGAGATTGATTTTCTCTAAAATTGTTTCAAACGGGATGGATTTAAAATCCGCAAAATCATTTAGCCAGTTATAGGATAGTTTCATAGTGTTTTTTAGTTCTAGACCTCACCCCGGCTTCCAGCCCGCCCCTCTCCTAAAGGAGAGGGGCTTAGTCCAACAAGATTTTTCAGGGAATAGAAAGTTGGGGTGAGGTCTGTTTTCCTTTTCAGTTTTTTTTAAAGCGAGCGCGGCGTTACCTAACCCCCACTTTTTAGTTATTGCCAAATCTCACCGAAAAAGTCCCCTTCCCTAATAGGGAAGGGGAGACTTGTTTGGGTTTTGCAAGTTCTAAAAAATCTGGGGTTAGGTCACGCAACGCCCAACCGATTAAGAGAAAAATCTCTTCAGTACTTCTTCCGGTAATTTTTGTCCTGTGATCTTTGCTTTTTGGACTAGTTCCCAGAAGTAGCGATAGGTTGCGCGGTCGTGGAGTTCGCCTGCGTGTTGGATTGGTCCCCACTCTGCGTCTTGGGCTGCAATTAAAATTTCGCAGGCTACTTTTACTTCGCTGTAGTCGGGTGTCATTGCGTCGAGTATTGCTTGGATTTGGGTTGGGTAGATAGACCACATACGTAAGAATCCAAAACCGTTTCTAGCGCGGCTTGCGTCGCTGTAAGTTTGGTATTGGTTTTTTAGGTCGAGGGTAACATTATGCGCAGGTATTACTCCGTGTGCGAGTGCTGCTGCAACTACTGTCGCTTTCGCCTGACGTAAAAGTTCGTGTTCGAATTGCCCTGGGCTTCTCATTGCTGATGCTGGAATTGCTCCATGGTGACCGGAGATAAAGTCCATTAGCCCGAAGTCTAGAACTTGCATCCAAGGGAGGGCTGCAATTTGCTCTACTTCGAGTAGCGCTCCGTGGGTTTCAACGAGAACGTGGATTGGAATTTCTCTTTTGAGGTTTGCCTTCTTTGCGGCTTCTTGGATGTATGCGATCATCTCCGCAACTTGTTTTGCTTTGGTTGGTTTTGGAATTGTGATGTAAGCGATTTTTTCTCCCGCACCAGGAACGATGATGTCTACGTCTAATTTCCAATGTGCGTTTGAGTAGTCGTGAATTCTCACCCCGCTCATCTTGTGAACGTTTAGGTCTGAGTTTTGGATTCGCACGATCATTTCTGCGTGCTCTTTTTCTTTTCCTGTTTGTGCCCCGTCTTCGCAATCCATCGTGATGTCGAAGAGTCCGCCCATTTTATTTTGGAGCTCTAGTGCTTTGGTGATGAGTTTTTCGGATCCAGCGAAATGCTCGCAAGCTGGGATGATAGGGAATGGTTTTTCTCCCGAAAATAATGCTGAACTTGGATGTTCTAATTTTGCCATAAATCTACCTTTTTCTTGCCCTAGGGCGTATTATTTAAAATTTCTATTCTAATACTATGGCTATAAAAGGGACTTTGGAGTAAATTCAAATTTTAGCTGATGTCGGCGCCTTTTGTCTTTGGTTCATATAAACAATATTCACTTTTGCCTGAACGTTTGTGCTTTGCCTCATACATTGCCTGGTCTGCATGGTGCAATAGTGTGTCTGCCTCACTTGCATCTTCCGGGAAAAGAGTAATGCCAATACTAGCACTCACCTTTACAGAGCGTCCCTGCCCGATGTCAACTGGTCTACTTGCTTCTTCTAATACCTTATTCAATACCCGTTTATAGCCATCGGGCATTTTAAAATCGCCCAGCAAAATTACAAACTCGTCTCCTCCCAATCGTGCCACCGTATCCTGACTGCGGATAATCTTACGAAACCGATCAGCGATTTCCTTCAATAATAAATCACCTACCGCATGACCAAACTCATCGTTAACAGGTTTAAATCCATCTAAGTCAATATAACAAATCCCGAGGGAAGTTTTTGTTCTCTCACAACGCGCAATAGCCAAACTCAATCTATCTTTTAATAGCAATCGATTCGGAAGACCGGTTAACGCATCATGGTGTGCCATTTTTTCGAGGACAGTCTGCTGTTGAATCAAATGACTTACATTTGAAAATACTGCCACATAATTACTGATAGCCTCGTCTTCTGATTTAACCACTGATAGAGTTAACCACTCCGCTTCTATCTGACCGCTCCTGCGGCGATTGCTTATTATCCCACTCCAATGACCGGAGTCTTTTAAAGTATTCCAAAAACCTTCTGCTTGTTTTTTTTCTTTTAAGCCTGACTTAGATATACTTAAATCTTTTCCGATTATCTCTTCCTGGGAAAATTCAGTTACTTGATAGAAAGAAGGATTTGCTTCAATTACTTTGAAATCCGGATCAGTAATGCAAATCGCATCTAATGTATTGTCAAAAACATTTGCCGCCAAACGGAGTTTAGCCTCTGCCATCTGCCTTTGTGTGATCTCACGCATCAAATCGAGTGTTCTAGTAGAAAGGCTATCATACATGGTAAGTATAGTTTCAATTAGAACTTTTAATGCACCACTCATTTCCTTTTCCGCAGTGGCTTTGGCTTCTTCTAAGGGGATACCCGATTTTACCGCTAAGGCTACTTTTGCCATACGCTTATCGCTATCTAAAATATGATAAGCCAGCCAATGCGTTAGAAAAGAAAGAATGTCTTCGATCACTCCATCGACAGATTTATCAACATCATCTTTTTTTAATTTTAATATATCGGTTACAAATTTTTTATGCTCTGCCTGATGCACCGTGTTTAGAGAATCATCGCCTAGATACTTTGTCCAAACTTCTTCTTCGGACTGAAAGTGAAACAGCGCATACTCCGTTAGTTCGACAAAAATACTATTCAGAGTCGGCACATCCGATCTAAATGCTAAATGTCCTGCTAGTAAATTTAACAAATCAACTAGTCGTTTGTGCTGCTCGTCTATTTGCACAATTCCAGTTTCAAAATTGGAATTCCACGGAAATACTTCAACCATCTTCAATTGCAATTCACCTTTCCATGTCATAACTGTTTTAACTACCTACTACGAAAGGCTAGCTTCACTTGGAACTTCGATCAAAAAATAACCGCTCTTTTGGCTTTCTCTAATTGGAATAAAAATTCGACTTAAATTTTTTCGCTCTATAAAGATTCCTAATTCTTCTGCATCCTCTGGCGTTTTCTCGATATTTGCCTCCGGGTATAATTTCTGAAAAAAAGCGATGATTTCCGGAATTGTATGAAATGTTTCAATAGTGGAACCAGCTTGATGATTCTCTATTCCAAAAAACTTAAGTATTTGTTCAAATATCATGATTTTTTCCTCTTTTCTTCTTTATCCAGAATTTAAAAGTTTTATAGTAAATCAATCTGATTTTACTTTTGAAACAGGAATTACAATTTGAAATCAAAGCTGCAATTACGGCTAATTGAGAGTAGCCCATTTTTTATTTTAATCCTATTGGTATTTTCTTCTTTTAAAAAATTTCTTTGGTTTTCAAAAAACATATTACTAAAAGATTGGAATTTCAATCGGAAAGAGTCAATGAAAAAAACAATCCTAATTCTTTTAATCACTCAACTTTTATTTTGCACATCACTCCCTAAACAAAAAGATATTCCTAACTTAGAGTCGTCACTCGAAATTAAAACATCTCTCATTCCAAAATCAGGCAACGGAGTTTTTGCAAAAAATAAATTAGAAGCAGATGTTATAATCGGAGCGTATACGGGCAAATTTATCACAGAAGAAGAATACAATGTACTAGTCAAAAAAGATTTATGGCAATATATAATGTGGTTCAAAGACTGCGCAAAACAAACTTCAGGAAAATATGTAGGCGTGGACGGTAGAGAAGAAGGAAGTGTAGCCACTCGAATTAATTATGCTCCTGCAAAATTTCAAAATGTAAAATTTGAAAAACTTTGTACGCCACCTTATGTTTTAGTAAGAACGTTACGCGCAATAGAGAAAGGAGAGGAACTTTATATAGATTACGGTCCTGATTACGATTACGAATTCATGAAAGATAAAGATATTCAGAGGTTTTTCAAGAACACCAAATGAGTTCAATAGCAGTATTTTTTTTTACCAAATAGAAATGCGTTCTGGGAAAATTCTTTTGCTAAAATATATGCTTCCTCTAACTCAATTCCCAATATACAAAAGGATTCTTCTTTCCAATTACCGTCAGGTGACTCTCCAATTCCATTGAGATAGAAATACTTTTGTTCTTTGATTTTTTTTTCTAGCTCTCGGTTTAACTTGGTATTTTCCTTTTCAGATTTGAGCACGGAATGTGGATTTGCCGCTGTAATAAATGCAAAGTTTTCTTTTTTTAACTCTTCTAAAAGTAAATCCATTTCTCTTGAAATTCTACCAACACGAAGTAAAATTTCTTCCTGTTCTAGAAATACTTTATAGTTCGTTTGTTCATACGCAGTTTGTAATTCTTGTGAAATTTTGAGAGTCAATGAATGTTTTATTTTAAGGTGAATTCGATATAGCGTTTAGGCTGTCATCTCAAAATTTTAAAGGCAACAAATCTTTCATTGGAATAGTGGCAGTAGGAAGCCACATTAATACGCCAATGCCAAAGACTAAAAGCAGGTAAACACTTTTACGCGCTGACAGCGGATTACCGTTATTCTTCTCCGTATGCATATACCAAAAAATACAGGCAAGGCTAAATACAAATTCAATTAGAATAGCAACATGCGGAAACTTTAAATAAGAATTCAAACCAACTACCATAGAGTCTGCTGTGAGTAATTGATGCTCGAAGCCTACAATAAAATCACATAGCACATGAAATAAGGTTAGAAACCCACACCAAAAAGCAAAGGAGCGATCTTTAAAAAAAGCAAATACAATTCCCCCTACGACAAATCCCTGTAATGCGGCAGGAATTAGATTATGACTGTAAGTCATCTGAACTTGTAAACCTTGAATTGTCGCATCAAAAAAAGAGGCTGGCTTGGTTTCTTCAACACCTACAAGAGCCAATAGCAACCAGAGAAATTCAGGCACGTTGGAGCAAATGAGAAGTATCCAGAAAGGATATCTTTTGAATTTGCTATAAGGAATTAAAGCAGAAGCATAGTGACCTAAAATCATAGATTCTCCTTTGTGACTATTTTATGAATCAAATAAAAGCCAAGTGCATAGAAAAAAAATAATGTGAGAATTAAGGAGGGCATATGCCCTTTTTAAAATCCAATTAAAATTCTGTAAACTAGAATCAGAAAATATTTTTATTTTTCCATTACGACTCTAAAGCCGTAATAGTTCTCTCTTGCGTCTTTAGGAGCAAACTTTCTAGCAGAAAGCCTGAGCATCAAGTAGGAGTCAAACCAACTTCCACCACGCAAGACTTTGCTGTCTATATTTTTAATGAATGGTAAATCCTCTTTTTCCTTTCGTTTAAAATAGTTTGGATCATAATCATCTTCACACCATTCCCAAACATTACCGGATAAGTCGTATAATCCCCAAGAATTTGGTTTTTTAGTGCCTACTGCCTGTGTTGTTTTTTTGGAATTCTTATTGTACCATGCAAATGACTCATCCATATTCAGTCCCCAATAGTATCTCGTATTAACCAAGTTCGTCGCGCGCGTGAATGCATTTGAAGCTCGTGCCGCATACTCCCATTCTGCCTCTGTCGGGAGTCGATATTTTTTTCTTTCTTTCTGGCTTAACCATACTGTAAACGCTTTTGCATCGTTCCAACTCACACAAATTACGGGATGGTTTTCTTTTTGTTTTATTCCCTGGCAATTTCCCCATGTGTTCGCAAAACCAAGAGTTTGTGCATCTGTCTGATAGTTGGTTTCAGAAATAAATCTAGAAAATTCTCGTTTGGTTACTTCATATTTGCCTAGGTAAAAAAGGCTATCAATTTTAATTTTTCTAGCGGGTAATTCATCTTCATCACAACTCGGGTCAGAATCACTGCAACCCATTTGAAAATCTCCCGAAGGAATTTCTACTAATTCCATCGAAATAGAATTTTTGATTGTAGGCAAAGCAGTATTATTCAGGTTCTGGACTCTAAGAAATAGCTGACAGGAAACTAGAAAAAGTAAGAGTAAAAAAAATGAAATATATTTGAAGCTATGCAAAAATTTATCCTTTGATTAGAGTTATTAAAACATTCATGCTACCGAACGATGTCACTTCGAGCAGCGGCTTCCAAATTTGCGGCAGTCGAGAAGTACTAATAAATGACACTTTTCATTTTTGTAGTTCTCGACTATCGCTCGAACTGACAACTCCAACTTTAATATAGACAAACTCTATTTAATTGACAATTTAATACAATAAATAAACAATCTACCATAAATCAAAATGAAATTCATTAAAAAAATAATTAAACTTTTAGCAATTCTATTTCTTTTGATTTTATTACTGCCATTCCTTCTCTATGTTCCTTTTTTCTATGATAAAAATTTCTACAAAGATTTAATTACAAACAATGTAGAAAAATACTCCGACTACAAATTAAGTTTTAAAAATTTAGACTTATCTGTTTACCCCGACTTAAGACTCAATTTAAAAGAAGTAGATTTAAAAACAAAAGAAAAAGAAATTCTACTGTTAAAATTAGAAGAGGTAAATCTCGCTGTGTTTTTCATCCCATTAATCGCCGGCGGCAAATTACAAGTAGACGATCTCAGTTTGCGAAATGGCTTCGTTGATCTACCGGCGTTTTTAAATTCCATTCCTGATTCAAAATCAGAACCTAAAGAGGGAACAAGCTCTATAGATATAATAGATATTCTTCACAAAAAACTTAGAGTAAAACAACTTGTATTGCAAGATATTGAATTAAAAATAAAACCATTTCACTCTTCGATTTACCACGATCCAAAGATTAAAGAAATTAAAATCAGCTACGAGTCTTTTCTAGAATCATACATCAGTATAAATCTAGACTACGGGAAAACGAATATTACCCTCAATGGCAATGTAGGAATTTCTCCTGATAAGTTAGACTTAGAATCTCTTTTTTTTGATGCAGAGCTAATCGTAAGTAACCTACCGCTCTTTGAATATGCAAGTTATCTAAGAGATTTTCCGAATCTGAGCGTAAATGGTTCAAACCTGAATCTAAAAATCAAGACAAAAAAAGATAAAGATCAAATGCTTATTGCGAATACTTTAGATTTAATCGTAGACGCAGTTTACTATAAAAATAAAGAAAACAATGGTAGAAGAATTGGACAAATTCTTCTACAAGGTAATATGAACTATCCGCTTCTTTCCAGAAAGATAGAAACAAAAAATCTACAATTAACCTTACCCGGACTACTTCATTTAAAAATAGATTCAGATTTAGACTTTACCTACCATCCAATTATTCGTGCGAATGTGAATTCTTCTTTTGTTCATATCAGCCCAATCTTAGAGCTGGTGAATGCATTGTCTAATACAGGTAAAAAGGATTCCAACACAAGAAGAGAAGAAACTACAGCACAAGAAAAAAAGTCATCAATTTTTGCGGATATAAAATATTCAGCAAATCATGTCACCTATGATTCAATTGACTTATATAATTTTTATGCAAATGCTCAATTAAAAAACACTGCTCTAAATTTTACTGCCGGTCTTAGAAAATTAGCGAACGGGTATTTACAGTTATCCGGTGAGGCGGACCTACTAAATGGAATCTCTACAAGCGC
>JANMOF010000530.1:0-2542 GCA_031368925.1 Leptospiraceae bacterium | reverse complement strand
ATAGATCGGATTTAGTGTTGATAAAGTGAGTAGAAATAGAAATATTTTAAATCTCGTCATAGGCTTGTATGCAATAGTATTCTTTCACAATATTATCCTAATGAATCATACTGCAATTTTTTTCTTTTGCTTTTACATAATTCCAAATGAGCTTATTTCAGAAAACTAATATTTAACATCGGCAATTTCATTATCTTGCGAATAATTTTGATTCTGATATGTCCACTAGAGTGCAAACGACTCTGTCAATCACTTTCTCGGGGCTATAAATTGCGTTAAATACCAAGTAACCCCAAATGGCTCCTTTACCTTTCGTGTGTAAAAATACTTCTGTTTGGAAAGATTCAATAAGACCAGTTTTTAATCTTTCGAAGTTCTGGCAAATGCCCCTAAGTTCTTTTAATCCAATATAATCAGAAAAATGAAGCCAGTTTAAGTCTTCTTTTGTATAGCCTGTTAAGTGTTCAATGGTCGGATTAACATTCAATATCTTTGCATTTGTATCGAGTATAGCAATTCCAAAATACGGATTATTGCTAATAGCCCCGAATTTTTCTCGAGATATATGAGATGTGTATTGTAAATTTTTAATCCAGGTAATATCTTTCGCTGAGTGAAATATTTTCCCATTCTTATCTTTTGTTTTATTAAAAACACCTTTCAATGAAAACCAGCGAAATATTCCACTCTTATGTTTAAGTCTAAATTCACATTCTGCTCTTTGACCTGGATTCGAGATTATTTTTCTAAAATACCCTTCCATTAGTTCAAAGTCTTCACTATGAATAAGTAGGGGTATAATCAAATTACCCATCTTAAGAACTTCATCTCTAGTATATTCTAAAATTGTAGTAAATTCTTCGAGCGGCAAAATATATGTAGTCGATTCGGTAATATCCTGTGAGAAAAGTAAGTCACCGAGTAGTATTTCTACATGCTCCTGATGCTGTATTACAGTTCGTAATTCAGTTTCTATCTTTTTCTTAGTAATCACCATTTGTCTAATATATTTTAATCGATCCAGTCTTTTCTCTTTTTGGATTGGTGGGTAATTATAATTTTCCTGTATTCGTTGAAGTCGTTTCTTTAAAGTATTCTTTTTTAAGATATTCTTTTGAATATAGCTTAGTCTTGCAAGTTTTGTTTCTTTGTCTGTAGAGTTTTTATAAAGAGCAGTTTGAATTGAAGTATGTAATTCTCTTGGAACAAAAGGTTTTAATAAATATCCAGAGGGAGAAGCTTCCAGGGCTTTACTTAGAGTTTTATCATCTCCATAGGCAGTGAGGTAAATAATGGGTATACCCAATTTCTTTCTTATTTGCTTTGCCGTTTCGATGCCGTCTAATTTTCCATTCAATTGAATGTCCATTAGAATTATTTCAGGCTTATTCTTGATTGCATCTTCAATTGCAGCTTCCCCTGAACTAGAAATTCCTACTACTTTATATCCAAAATTGACTAGGTTTTCCTGAATATCAATTCCTACTATCGCTTCATCTTCTACAATCATAACTTCTACCGGTTTCATGTTGTTTGCCTCGCTTATGCTATATATATGTTAATTTTTTTGCGGGTCTATTGGTAAAAAAAAGTGAAATACCAATCCCGATTTTTTTTCTAAAGAAACAGTTCCCTGCAATTGTTTCGCAAGGATTTGGACTAATTTTAATCCGAGTGTTTTTACATTTGTCAATTCGATCTCAGAAGATATGCCTACGCCATTGTCACTGATATCTAAAAGGATTATTTTTTCTGCGCTTAATTTAGCCTGCACAATTATTTCTCCTTGTTTATTTTCTGGAAATGCATATTGAAGGGAGTTTGAAACCAGTTCATTTACAATGAGTCCAAAATAAATTGCCTGGTTAATTGTAATTGTAGTATCTTCTACTTCGAGTAAAATTTTTACGTTTTGATTATTCTTACCGTGAATAGTTAATAGATAATTCGTTATTAGCTTTAAGTATTCTTTGAAATTAACTCTAGCGGGATCAGCAGAAAGATTTAGCATATCGTGCAAAATGGCAATCGATTTTATTCTAGTTATATTCGTCTGAAAAATACGAGTCAACTTTTCATCACCTAGTTGGTTTGATTGAAGGCTAAGTAAGCTAGATATTATTTGCAAATTATTCTTAACACGGTGATGAATTTCTTTTAGTAAAATTTCTTTTTCTTCTAGAGATTCTTTTACTTCTGTCTCAATTAGTTTTCTTTCTGTAATTTCTGAAGCAGTTGCTATGATTGACTCAATGTCACCCGAATGATTATTTCTAACAGGAGCAATTCGAACTAAATACCAAGCGGTTAATTCCCCTTTAACGCTTCCTTTAATTTCAAACTCTCGAACGATTCCCTTTTGTAAGCATTCCTCTAAATACTTTATGACATTAGGTAGGTCTTCATTCTGGATGTAGGTTAGATAATTAGACCCTATTAGGTCTTTCAACTTTAACCCTGAAAGAACATAATTAATATAGGTTATGTTAAAATGTTTATCCAGCGTAAAAATAATATTTGGTGAGCTTTCGACTAGTGATCG
>JANMOF010000527.1:0-5153 GCA_031368925.1 Leptospiraceae bacterium | reverse complement strand
GTAATATCGCTTCTTGGATAGTCTTCGCATAATTAATACTATCCGTTATATGCTGGTTCTTCTCCGCCAACTGGTCGTTTGTCTATGCTAATTACTTCGTCCTATCAAGAACCTACTTCTCCATGTTCGCATACAAAAGCGCATTATCAATAGAAATCGCTGCTTGAGACGATAATACATTTACCACTTGCAGCCTATCCGCCGTAAACGCTCCAGTTGATAAATTATTCTCTAAATATAATACTCCTGTTAATTCTCCCTGCTTCATGATTGGAGCGCATAATATAGACTTAACCTGATTCTTCGATATGTATACATCCTTGTTAAACTTCTCATCAGTCGTTGCATTTATTAATACTTTATTCTCTTTGGTTCTTTCTACATAGTATACAACTGAGCTTGCAATATCTCCATATTGTTCTATCGGGATATTCGTCATTACCTTCACTTCATTAGAACTAATTGATCCTTCCGCTTCTACATAAAGCTTCCTGTCTTTCTTTAATAGCAATACTCCACGCTGTGCTCCCGCATTTTCAATCACTATACTCATAATCTTATTTAGCAGGCTCTCTATCTTTATCTCACCGGATATTACTGACGAACTCTTTAACACGGATTGTAAATCTAATGTATTCGTCGTATGCAACTGGGTAGATGCACCATTTCCCGTCTGGCTTGATATCGTCATCGTCCCGGATAACGTCTTGTTAAAATCATACGGTATCTTTTGGTCTGTTATGAAATTAGAATACTTCTCGCGTAAATCCTCACACTTCCTTACTGCTCCCCAACCCTCGTAACAATTATATGCTTCTAAAAAATAATTCTGCGCAAAACGATAATTCTTCTTCTTTAGCCAAAACTTTGCCGCAAGCTCATTTGCTATTGCTTCATTTTGCACAAACTCATTCTTACGCGCTTCTAGGATTGACTCATCATAAAGCTTCGCTGCCTTCCAGTTCTTGTATTCAATACGCGCAATTTCTGCCTCTACCAACAAATACTTATGTAAAAAATTCTCGGGACAACTCTCTGCCCATATCTTCATCTGCTTCTGGTTGCTCTTCACCTGGATTATATATTTAACCCTATCTTCCTTACTCGCATCCTTATACAGCGCACATAATATTAACGAATAATAAAAATTATGCTCTGCTGCTGAATTGATTCCTGCAATAAATGGTAATAATTTTCCTGCTTCCAAGATTTCTTTATACCCGTTAATGGGAGAGTCGTATAACAGGAAAATTTGGGCTTTCATAACTCTATAAATTGCTATTCCAAATGCGCTCTGATGTGAAGTGGATAAAGTAAGGTAATCGCTATCGTTTAGAGTTTCGTAGACAAATTCATCCTTTGATTTAGTTTGCCCGCTCAGGTTCTCACTCGCAATAAGTACTCCTAAAATTGTATCAATAGCTAAATTACTTTTTACTTTTTTTGAAAATTGTAACATCGCTTGAGCTTCTTTAATTACAATATCCAGCTTTTTCCCCTGGTTAAAATAATTCACAGGAGTATTCATAGCTATATAACTTCCATGCAAGAATTCTCCAGACTCTAGGCATGATTGAAAACCATCCTTATTTACTGCCTCCGACTCTTTGATATGCTTTACAAAAGGTATAGCGTAATTAGCCAAAACATTTGCTGCTTTCGTTTTACCTGAAAGGCTTTTCCATTTTTCACTAATTCTCAAAGATAAAAGACTGTATTCATATGCTGCCTTATATTCGCCAAACCCGGAGCCTAAAAGAATTCCATAGCAGGTATAGCCATACGAATCGGGTAAATTTCCATGACTTAAATATAAATTTACCATCTTTATGCCTAGTATTGGAAATAAAATCGGATTAGTGTTGTAAGCCGTTGGCATAGTATTTAATAATAAATCTGTCATAATCTTTTTTACTGGATCTGACATTTTATTTTCATTTTCTAGTGAGGCAATTGTCCTATTTCCAACTTTTGATTTTAGAATTTCAATTTCTTCGCCTAAAACTTTTTGAAAATCATCGGAAGGAATATTAATACCAAGTGGAGTTAGGGCAGTTTTAACACTTTGCATAGCTAGGTCGTATTTACCAAGAGAATTATATTGAATCAGAAGCATATTATATGCTTCGCCCTTCTCGATATCAGTTTTAGCATGATTAAGGATAACATTAATTAACCTTTCGGAATTTTCAAAGTTTCCGTTCAAATATTCTACTTCAGCAAGTTCTCTCAAGACAATGATTTCTAAATCGTAATAAGTTTCCCATGAATTTTCAAAACTATTAATTAATTTATAAGCCTGCGTTAAATACTCTAAAGCAGGTTTATACGCAGTGGAAGTCTTTGCTTTCTTACCGGCTTGCAGATTTAATTCGATTAATTGTTTTTTCTCAGCAATATCAGTAATTAAATCAGACCCAATATTCAAATGATTAACTATATCAAATAAATTTTCTTCCCAACCCTCATTCTTTAATAAGATTCTTCCAATCTTTAGCCTGAGAGCTTTCTTCTCTGATTCTCCTATTAACTCATAGCTTGCCTGCTGAACTCGATCATGCTGAAAGCGATAAGCAATTTTTTTAGCGGTTTCATAATTTCTTCGCATATCTTTCATATCAGATCCCATTGAGTCGACTAATCGATAATTGTCTCCTACTGGATAAATTAACTCTTCTTTAATAGTCTCAGTTAAATCCTTTTTTGTATCCTGTGGCCATGCATTATTAATGAGTGAAAGTGTGGCTAATTCAAAGTTATTCCCAATACAAGAAGCTAACTTTAATATATTTTGGGTTTTATTCGATAGCTTTTGAATTCGACCTATTAGTAACTCTACTACATTTTCAGAAATACGAGTAGACTTAATCTTCTCTAAATCCCATTGCCATTTCCCTTTGTCATAATCGAATGAAATTGAGTCTTCTTTCGTAAGCTGTTTTAAAAGCTCTGTAATGAAAAAAGGGTTCCCTCCTGTTTTTTGAAATACCAATTCAGCTAAAGGAGCAACCTCCTCTGTCTTACAGAATAAACTATCTCGAAGCATTTCATTGACATGCTCTTCATGCAAAGGTTTGAGATAAATTAATCCAACATCAACACCTTCTTTCTTTATTGAATCTAACATAATCGTGAAAGGGTGGTTTGCATCCGTTTCATTATCTCTATAGGCAAGCATTAAAAAAAGGTAACGCGTCGACGAATCTAACATTAAGTTTTTTATTAAACCAAGAGACGCAGAATCAGCCCATTGCAAATCATCTAAAAATATAGCAAGGGGATGTTCAAAGTTAGCAAATACCTTAATAAAATTTTGAAATACTAAATAAAACCTATTTGAATTTTCTTGCGCTCCAAGCTCTGCTACTGCTGGTTGTTCCCCGATTATAAATTCTAATTCGGGGATAACATCGGTTATTACTTTACCATTTGATCCAAGAGCATCCAATATTTTAGCTTTCCATGCATCAATGCTTTCAGGACTTTCAGTTAAAAATAAACGAATTAAATTCGTAAATACCTGGATGATAGCACTAAACGGTAAATTCCGATTATATTGATCGTATTTTCCGGTTAAAAAATATCCTTTCGATGCAGTAATCGGTTTATTAATTTCTTTGACTAACGAGGATTTGCCTACACCTGAATAACCTGAAATCAGCATTAACTTCGAAGTACCGTGTTCATGCACATCAGCAAATGTTTCAATCAATTCAATTATATCTTCCGATCTACCATAAAGCTTTTGCGTAATTTTAAATTCGTCGGATAAATCTTTAGAGCCAATTGGTATTAATTGAGTTGGATCTGCTTTAGCAGCTAATTCCAAGTCATGTTTAAGTCCGAGAGCTGTCTGATAACGATTCTCTGCAGTCTTTGCCATGAGTTTATTTACTATATGTGAAATGGAAACAGGCACTGCAGGGTCTATCTCATGCGGCATAGCAGGAGTTTTCGCTAAATGAGCATGGACTAACTCAAGTAGATCCGTATTTTCAAATGGAAGTTTTCCAGTTAAGAGCAAATAGAAGGTCACACCCAGAGAATAAAAATCACTTCGATAATCTACAGATCGATTCATTCGACCTGTCTGTTCCGGGGATATATACTGAATACTCCCTTCTAGAACGTTAGCCGCCGTCCATTTTGTTTCTTCTTTAGAGAGCCTCGTAGAAATTCCAAAGTCAATTAACTTAACATCCATATTATTAGGATTGACAATAATATTTTCTGGTTTGATATCTTTATGAATTACTTTCTTTCGATGAATTTCGGAAAGAATCTCAGCTAAACGAATTGCAATCTCATAAAACTTATCGAGTGGTAATTTTTTGCCATTCGCATATTCTTTTAAAGAAATTCCGCCTGAGTCTTGGTATGCAAGAAAAAAGCCATTCGCGTATCTCTGGAAGGCATACACTTCAAGCATCAAATCAGACTTAAGGTATTTTAAAATATCAAATTCATTCTTGAGGTTGATAATTGACGCGTGAAATTCATTATGTATAGGAATGCTTTTTAAGATAATCGGTTTATTATCTGATTTATCAATGGCTCTATAAACTTCTATGTCTGAATTAGTATTGATTCTTTCTTTAACTTCATAACCTTCGATTACTTGCATAAATAAAAAAAATCCTCAAGATTGAGATTCTATTTGTAGATTAAAGAAGTGTCTTGGTTAATAAAAATTTGTCATGCAATTTATTTTTTTAGAAGGAATTTTTTCCTTAGGAAAAAAGTTATTCTTGATTGAGCAAAATTTGGGGTGCACCTAATACAAGGTCTAGGCTCACACCCCAACCCAATCTAGGCAATGTACAGTATTCCCCCCCAATAAAACCCACCACCTACTGCAGGAGCTAAAATCAAATCCCCTTTTTTAATTGTACCATTATTGTAATATTCAGCTAAAACAGTAGGAATAGAGGCAGCAGAAACATTGCCCATTTTAGGAAAGTTCATTAAATACTTTTCTTTCGCAATCTTCGTGCGTTTTAAAACGTCTTTCACTACAATGTCTGTTCCTGGATGAGGAACGACCCATTTTATATCAGACTCTTTCAACCCATTTCTTTCTAAAAGTAAATCAATTGCCTTTAAAGTAAAATCAGCAGCATTTGTTACTAGATCTGGATAACTTCGAATTAAAC
>JANMOF010000482.1:0-3864 GCA_031368925.1 Leptospiraceae bacterium | reverse complement strand
GAAATTATTAAGCGAAAGAAACTTATTATCCCTGAAACAACTCATGCACAAGATATCCTTGATAACTCTATAATTTCATTTTGGACAACCATTAAGCAAGTGAAAGGACGACTACCTAGACCTAATTGTAATAATAGCTCTAGATATATATTTGACCCCAATTACCCCTGGATATCAATCGGATTAAACAAATTAACTGACCACTTTTACGATACCGGCCTTTTTGAATGTGAGTGGAAGCAATCAAAATTCTTGAAAATAAACCATCCTTATATGGGGAAAATGGCTTTCCCGGAAAATGACAATAAACCAAGTAGAACAATTACTGCTACGAAGATTGGATCGTCACGAGAAGCCATTATCTATCGATCCGAATATGGACGTTCAGGAAATGGAGAATTTAGAACACCGACAGTAAGAGAAGCCGCGTGCATAATGGGTTTCCCTGTAACTTACCAATTTATTGGAAGCGAAGGAACAAAATGGAGATTAGTCGGTAATGCAGTTTGCCCTTCTGTTGCCAGAGCTTTTGCAAAACAACTCAGGAAAGAACTTAGTTGGGATGAAATAAAGATACCAATAATTCAACCAATTCCTGATTTGATTCCTAAAAATAATCTAAATACATTTTCATCAAAAAAATTCAATAACCCCCCCAAGAGGAATGTTGGTTCAAGATTCAGAAGGCACCCATTCAAGGATGGAAGCATTACTGTTACCCTTTCAAATTATGATATAGATAAAAATGAAAAAACACCTAATAAATGGATTACCTCTGTTCAATATGGTAATGGAGAAGGCTTTCCAACTTATAATTATCCAGACGGATATTACAAAAAGATTGAGAATGTAATCAAAAATATAAGGAAAGGGTGTGAGTTTTTAGAAATCATAAATAATGGCTTTTCCTCCAAAATTGGTAGACAAACTACTCTACAGGAAATGTACGAAATACAGTCTTCGAAAGAAGGCTTATTGGAGCCAACAGCATTGGTTGAGGAAGTTGCGAGGCTGATTGAAAAACTTGAAATTGACCAAGAAAATTTTACTCAAACTGAAAAAATAATATTCAAAAACAAACATATTGTGCCTGTAAAGCAGCTGTTCGCTCTATATGCAATAAATAAAATTTCTTCTACCGCCAATAAAAATAACCACTGACTATGAATAGACAGAGTCGAATCGAAAACATCCAGCGCATTTTAGAATCGAAAAGTGATTCATTTGGCAAAATGGAAATCCCTTGGAAGGATGCCCTTGAGTCCATGGAGGTATATAAAATCCCGCTCGAATACTTAGTATATAACAAATTCAACGGTAGGATACTGAGTCGAACAAAATCTTTGGAGAAACAACGTAAAAGCATAGACGTAGAAACCGAAGAAGGAAGAAAAATAATTGAAGATCTCCTGTGGGATTCTAAGGAAGATAGAAATAAACAAACCCTTCATAGTATAAAGACGACTGGCGGACAACAAAAGCCTGGAATCATCACGCGCGATGGGATTATTATAGATGGCAACAGAAGAGCCATGCTGCTAAGAAGAAGCGGCATGTTTGATTATTTCAAAGCTGTTATTCTTCCTGTAACCCTTGAAGAAAATCCCCTCGAAATTGAAAAACTTGAGACTTCCTTCCAAATGGGGGAAGACGAAAAACTTGGTTACAATCCTGTAGAAAAATATTTAAAAACTCAAGGTCTTTATAAGAAATTAGCAGGCAGGAGCTTTTCAGTTAAATCAATAGATCAAGAAGCAATTAAGAAAATTGCCAATTGGATGGGTGAAGAGGAACCAATAGTAAAAGAATATCTCCAAGTTATGGAGACCATGGAAGAATATCTTGACTATCTTGATTACCAGGGAATCTATACTCAGTTAGACGGCAGAGAAGATCCATTTATAAAACTTACCAGTTGGGTTAACAACTTTTATGGCGAAGCAAGCAGCAAAGCATTTGCTGGGTATAAAAATGACGATGTTGATGATTTTAAAACTATCGCTTTCGATTACATTAGAATAAAGTATGAGGGTAAGAAATTCCGCTACCTTGGAAATGGTTTAAAGGAGAATCACTTTTTTGGGGATAAAGAAATATGGTCAAGTTTTAGAGATTATCACTTTTTAGGTAAAAAGAACATTATAGAAGAAAAGGTCGATCTTAACTCTCAAAACCTTGAAAGGCACCTTAATGATCGAGATAATCAATTTTATGCACTGAGCAGGAATAAAGATGATGAGAGTTTTTTGGACGAAAATTTTGATAACCATATTCAGAAAATAGAATATAAAAGAGCAGCAGGACAGCCTGAAAAATTGTTAAAAAATGCTCGTAGGGCATTGGAGGCTGTTAACCAAAAGCATAAAAGCTTTAATACGAGTGAGGTTTCAAAGGAGATAGATTATTTAAATGCCTTCATTTCAAAAATGTTAGCGAGTACTTCTGCGGAAAAATTATTATCGCACATTATACATCTTCTGGAAAATATTTATCTTGAAAAATCGGCAGAAGACCCTGATATGTTAATGGAAAAAGTTAAAACCATTCAACGTATAATTTATCAAATGACCAAGGATATTAAAACTGGAAAATAATATTTCGTATGAATGAAATCACGATTCATATTGACCATAATAAATCGAATTTTATTCTGTTTGATTGTGCAAAACAGTTGACCAGTGATAAAAGGCTCGTAATGTCATTAAAAAGATTAGAATACCAAATTGATAATTCAAACATCTGTATCCCATTTGAAGAGAAAACTAAAATACCTATACTTGCTGAAATTCAAAATTTATTAGTCAAATTTGGATTTAGCAAACACCTCACTGAAGAGACTATCGAGGATGTGCAGAGTTTTGAACGGGAAGAAAGGTTATTTAAACAGTTTTCGCAAAAAGCTAAAAGCATTCGTAATGGTGAATTTGAAGAGTTTCCAGAATTAATAGACGATTTTAATGACTTTAAAAAATCCCTTAACTTTAACTTTACAAGAAATCTATATCCTCTACAGATGCTATCAGCCTTTCACATGGCATTTTCTCAAAATTCATGTAATTTTGCTGTACCAGGGGCGGGGAAAACATCTATTGTTTATGGAGCTTATGCCTATTTGAAAAGTTTACCGAAGAACGATCCCCGATATGTCGAGAAATTATTAGTAATTGGCCCTTTGTCGTCTTTTGCTCCTTGGGAAAATGAGTATGAAGAATGTTTTGGAGAAAAGGCGAACAGTCAGCGGCTTTCTGGCGATTCTACTATTTCCAGGGTAAGAAAAGAGGAGCACTTGTATTCTGGAAACCCCGCAGAGCTTACCTTAATTTTTCATGGTGGAGTTAGAAGTTTACAGAAAGAGATAATAGATTTCTTAAAAACTTACGCCACAATGGTAGTGGTTGACGAAGCTCACCGTATTAAAAACCCTCAAGGCATTTGGGGCAGAAGTGCAATTGAAATCTCTAAAGAAGCAAAATCGAGAGTTGTTTTGACAGGAACACCCGTTCCTAATGGATATGAAGACCTATATAATCTTTTTCAATTCATTTATCCTTTTAAATTCAAGTCGATCTTGAATTGCCATTATATAAACCTACTTGAAATGACCAGGAATAATGAACCCGAGAATTCAGAAGTCCAGCAGCTTATAGAAAACATATCCCCCTTTTTTATAAGGATTAAAAAAACTGATTTAAAATTGCCAAGAAAAGAAGAGAAAATTATAGAAGTTGAAATGAACATCCATCAAAGACAAATATATGACTTCATAGAGACAGAGTATGTAAGGTCATTTAAAGACAAACCAGGAGGATCAATTAAAGACATCTTGAATAGAGCCAAATTGATAAGGTTAAGGCAGGCATCTAC
>JANMOF010000468.1:0-9515 GCA_031368925.1 Leptospiraceae bacterium | reverse complement strand
CAGTCTTTTTCGAATCGTATTGCAATTCAGATGGAATATAGACGAGACCAAATTTTTCTTTTCTCTCAGAAGTTTCTTTTCTCATTGCTTCTATGAGTTCTAGCATTCGACCATATCTATCCAGTTTCTTTTTCTTTAGATCAAGATTTTCTTCGTAAAAATCGGGAGAGAGAAGACCGGTCAAAAGAATCTTAGGACTAATTTTTCCTTCAGCGGCTAAAGTCAAATTCTCATCGCCAATTTCGATTAGCCACTCAGATACCCGATCTTTCTTAATGCCCATGCTATCAGCTAAAACATAAATCAACTTGCGGTATTCTTCTTTCTTAGCTTTCACTTGCTCGGGGGTAAGTATTTTCGGTGGTGGAGCGGGAGAGTTATCCTGTTTCTGCAACGTTGTAGATTCTGCATCTGAATTGATTCCCTGATTCATACGTGCTAAAAAAAATTTCAAGAAGTAATCAGAAGCATTTGGCATTAGAAAGAATGCGAAACGAAATACTTTTTTCTTACTAAGCGCATTCTTAATCGCCTCAAAAAAAACAGTCGGTCCACTATCAGTCACATCATTCGGATAAATAACAGTAACCACTATATCAGGTTTAATCCTGTCTCGAAGAGCACGATACATAAGAAGATAATTTTCAGGTCCTGTGTTAGGAATAGCTGCATTGATAAGAGCTATATCTGGATCTTTAATTTGAAGTTTTTTTTCGACGAGCCTTACAAAAGTATACTCTTCATTAACCCCCCAACCAAACACAAATGAATCCCCTAAGACTAATACTCTTTTACCCTTTTTCTCTTCTATTTCTGGATTACGAATGCCTAAAGAATTAGTTTTAAAGGTATAATAATAATCTTTAGAATCGGAGTGGGCAGTCACATTTGGTGGATAAAAAACCGCTTTCCCTTCCTGTCCTACAAACAAGAAACCAAGGTCGATTATCCGCAATGCAACAAGAAACAAAAGAATTAAAATCACATACTGAATTATTTTTTTTAATGAAGGCTTCAAAAATTTATCCTATTTTTTAATTTTCAAATTTTGAACGACCACGCCGTTCTTAGAAAATGATTCTTCTAAATCAAACTCAATCCCCGACGGAAGAATAGGCTCTTTACCCTTCATGGCTGCGGAGGAGATAATCGAAATTGTGCGCGGAACTTTCTCACCGTTCTTTTGAAAAAAATCTGACATATCTTGCGAATTCTCAATAGCGAGAACCGGCTTTTTATATAAGGAAGGAAACACCAAGCTATAAAACTCAGCATTTTTCAAAATAATCAAATCACCGGAAATACTTTTATCAATTTCAATGTTCATGCGGTGAGATGTTTTCAGAAAAAGAAAAAGAATTACATATCCAAGGCAAGTAATAAAGACAGAGTAATATACAATATACTTGAGAGAAGAAATCCATTTTGTAATTCTATCGGATTTTGCAATAAGCTCAATACAGTAAAATGTAGCAACGATTAATAGTGGTTGTGCGCTTGCAGCAAATCTCGGTCCAAGAATTGAACCATCATCATTTTTTACTAAAATGGGAACCATAACACTAAAGACTATAGAAATAAATAAAAGAAAATTTAACTCTTTAGAAATTTCTAACTTTTTTCTAAAAATAAAAAATGGAATTAAATATAAAAATACAGGCCAAGCGGTAAATAGCCCTAAGCCTTTATCAGAGACGATTAGTGCCTTTACTAAACTAAAAAGTCGTTTTTCAATTGGATAGGCAACACCAGAATAATTCAAAAACTCAATTCCCCTGAGACCTAAAATATTTCCAGTTACTTTATAATTTGCAAAAATCAAAACACAGGCAGGTATTGCAAAGCCCAAACTGAGAGCGACTAAATCTAATTTGCCTTTATAAATTCGAAATAAAATAATTCCAATAAAAAACAACAAGCAAAAGAGTGCTAACTCAATTCGAAATAATACCGAAAATCCTGCGAGTAAACCGGAAATAAAAAAATAATGCCAGGTTCTTGAGAGAGACTGCGCTCTTAAAACTAAGAAATAAGAAAGCGTAATAAGTAACGACGCGTGAATAGCTTCCCCCATCATAAAAGAATAGATAGAATTAATCGAGCCCAAAGTTATAAAAATAAGCATCGGCTTACGAAACTTATCCTCAACTCCCAGAAGAATAGAAATTTGATAGACAAGATATAAAATCGCAAGACCGGAAAGTAAACTTAATAAATCAAGAGCATAGACTCCGCCTATCGCATAAAATGGAGCATAAAATAAGGTCACAAAAAAAGGAAACACATAATAAGCATTACCCGAAATGATATAACCAAAGGGTGGTTTGGTCGGAAAAAATTTTAATTCAGCATCAAACTCTCTGCCGATGTAACTAGCGGAAAATTTGGAATAGCCGGAATTAATAAAATCCCGGATTTGAATTATTTTAATTCCTGAATCAGCCGGCTGGTATTCCGTATGAGGTAAAACTAAAAAAATAAAAAGATAAAAAACGCTTACGATAAGGAAAAACTTTTTTAGGTTCATACTCCTACATTACCATCGGAATTGCTTTTGGAATGAGCTTGAAATGAAATTCATGTGTTTGCAAAAAATCCATTTCACGGATTTCGCCATCAATCTCTTGCGAAAGAGTTCTCTCTGGAATTACATGAACTTCTACGCCTTTGAATTCAGTTACACCTGTCATGTTTGCAATATTTCCGGAATATATTTTATGAGATTCAGAAATAAGTTTGCGTTTAGGAATATTAGCAACTAGCACTATATCAAAAATTCCATCTTCAATATTTGCGCCAGGAGCCCAAATCATTCCGCCACCACTAAAGCCTGCGTTACAGACAAAAAAGTTTACAACTTCTGCTTCTGTTTCTTGCCAATTGCCATCCACTTGCTTGATTCGAATTTTACATTTTGCAGGGGTATATTTGAATAAGACGGTGAGCGTGTGATAGAAATAAGCCGCCATTCCAAATTGAAAGGAAGAGGCTTTCATCTGGCGATTCATGTCCCCACCCATTCCAATGGAAGTAATGTTGATAAAATAAAAAGGCTCTTTGCCGTGCTCTAGAGTAGAGAGTCCGCAGTCAACAAGCTTAAAGGAATTATTTTTTAGAGCTTCCATATAATGAGACGAATGCTTGTTAAGCGTCTTCATAAAATCCCCACCGGTTCCAAGATTGATTACACCCATTGGAATTTCAGTAGGAATCAAATGTCCATTTTCAAAGTAGCCATTAACCGCTTCATTGACAGAACCGTCCCCGCCCGCAATTAGGATCTGATCGTATTCTTTTTTTTGTAAAATTTCGCGCACCTTTCTAGTGCAATCTTTTGGAGCGGATGTAAAATAAATATCAAAGAGTCCTAGATGGTCTTCTAATTTTGGTCTCATCTTATCAAATGCTACACGGGAAGCGCCATGGCGACTTTTGGGGTTTAGAATTACGATTCGTTTCATACTGCAATTGATTTTTCAGTATTCAATAAAAGGCAATAAAAAAATAGTTCTAATAGGACATTCTTATGAAGAAAAAATTTTTCCTAATTGTATTTATTCTAATTAACCTAGCGATATTCGAAGTAATTCTGAGTGCATTTGACCCTGAAAGCATCTTGGTAAAAGGTTTCGATAAGGAAATGCTATTTCGAATGTATCCTAATAAATCCGGTATGGTTGTTTCGGAAGAATATTCTGTTCTGGTAAAAACGAATGCAAACGGGTTTAGACAAAAATTAGAATCGGGTGCGAAGTATTCGACTTTAGTAATTGGAGATTCTTTTACAGAAGGATGGGGAGTAGAAGAAAAAGAAATTTATACAGAAATTTACAATCAAAATTCTAAAACAATTAAGCTACTAAACTTAGGCTTACACGGATCATCCCCTATTCTATTTGCACTCCAAATGAAATACTATCTAGAAATATACAGACCCAAACGAGTAATCATTCAATTATTCGACAATGACTTAGACGATAACGACAAAATAGAAGTATTCGCAGAGTTAAACGAAGACGGAACCGTTCGCGCACCCAAATCAAGATTAGCCGCTACTATTTTTGGAGAAGATCTATATAATTTTTTCAAAGAAAGAACTCTCTATAGACTAACAACAAAGGTCTATAAATTTTTCCAAAAACAGCCTTCTCCTATTTTGTATTATAAAGTCGGACGAGAACCAAGTATAACAGTACTTAGCCACAAAGATTCCATCGGAAAATTTGGAGGACTCAAAAGTCTAGGTAGCGAAATCAATACGAAATATGGCAACCAGTTTGGATTCTACAAAGATGCAAACGAAGAAATCTGGAAGAGTCGTCTAAAGAAAAATGAAATTTACCTAAAACAAATTCTAAAAATCTGTAGAGATAAAAATGTAGAACTTTCTTTTCTCTACATTCCGGCTAAAGAGTATTTTGCGCAAGGTGGAATTACAGGAAATATTAAAGAGCACACAAACGAAGCACATAAACAATCTAACCCCCACTTCCTCCAAATCGAGAGAGTCTGTAAGAACAATGCGCTTAAATGCTATTATGCGAATGAGTATTTTTTTGATAAAGATCCGGAGAGATTGTATTTTCCGTATGATGCGCACTTAAATGCTGACGGGCATAAGGTAATTGCGGAGATGATTGGGGAGTAAGGATTATTAAGCCAATGCAAGTTCCTTGTAGGATTTAATTTCGCTTAGCTGCTTAGAAATTTTAATTCTCTCTTCTCGGATTTCGTATTCATCTTGAATGCCCATCCAAAATTCTACAGAGTTACCAAAGAACTTAGAAAATCGTAAAGCTGTATCAACGGATATTCCGCGTTTACCGTTTACAATCTCGCTGACTCTAGTTGGATTAATTTTTGTTTCCTTTGCAAGTCGATAGGCAGAAATGCCCATGGGAATTAAAAACTCTTCTGATAAGATTTCGCCTGGATGTATGTTTGGTATTTTTTTCATTTTTAACTCCTAATGATAATCTACAATTTCAACATTGTAAGCATTTCCATTATCCCAGAAAAAACAAATTCGAAACTGGTTGTTAATTCGAATGCTATATTGATTCTTTCGATCACCTTTTAACTTTTCCAGTTTATTAGATGGCGGAATCATAAGATCTTCTATGTCTTTAGCTCTCGCTATCATGAAAAGCTTTCTCAAACCTACTGACTGAATTTCAGGAGGTAGCTTTTTAGAAAACTCTTGCTTCCAAACTTTTTCTGTTTCTTTGTCGTTAAATGACAGAATCACAACTCATATTACCGGAAAGCGATATTATTGTCAAGCGATAATACATAAAGACGAATCACTTTTGCTGCTTATACAAATACTTTCCGAAGTCTTCTTCGAACTTTGCTTTGCCGCCAGGGTAATGGATGTAGCGATAGAGGTAATTGCCTTTAGAATAAGTTTGGATTTTATAATTTCGTAAAAAATCTTTTTGGAAGTTTATAAAATTTTGATCTTGTGAAATATCGTAATCGTGCGGATAATTTAGAATAGCTTTTAGGAAAAATGCTTCGCTTTGCTTTAACTGGTCTTCATTCTCATACCTTAAAATAAAATACTCTTCTTTGCATTCAATTCCATTCGACTGATTCCAGCCCACTGGCTGAGTAACTATTTTTGATTCATCAAAAATAGTTACTATTGTCAAAACAGCAAAACCAAATGAGAGATAAGCATAAGCTGCAGTAGCAAATAACACTAAACCTTTAGGATTAAAAGCAGTAAAATAGTAAGCACTCAATCCTAAATCTGAAACTGAACCTGCTAATACAAACCTAGCAGAATAAAAATGCTTTGCTTTAACTACCTTCTGGGAAAGAACTTCCTCAAAATTGCAAGAATTATCCTTTAAAATTGTTTCTTCTACTTTTGGTCTATCTAATGTATCACTATTACTACTGACCATCATTGAAATACACCCTTGAAATAAAAAACAAAAGATTAGAAGTAAAGAAATTTTTTTCATGAGCGGGTAATTTTTGTTATTCGTAGAATAGACTTATTGAAAAATTAAGTGTCAGTTCGAGCAGGGTCGAGAACTACAAATGTTTAAAGCCCTTATTTTATTAGCACTTCTCGACTGCCGCTCGAAATGACTGGAGTAATGCTTTTTAGATATTGAGATCCCCGATATCGCTTGGCGGTCGTGGCGATAGCGGGTGGAAACTCGGGGATAACAACTAAAACCAGCTTTGCCAATCCCCATCTGTGTCCATTCCCCCCTTCGCTCCAAGTATTCGCGACCAACGCCTTCGCATGGTAATCTTCTCAAGCCCCAAATACCCGCTTATACAAATCCGATTGCAAGATTGAGTTGGGATCAAACTTTGCTTTTAATGCTTTGAATTTATTTATGGCATCTTTGGTGAGGTAGCGCTCAGCGGTTTCTGGGCGTAATGTGCTGTCTTTGGCGAAATAGAATCTGCCTTTGTTTTTTAGAACGATTTCATCTAGCTCGGAACACATCTTCCAGAGTTTTGCTTTGTTGCCCTTAGTCACAGGGAAGTCCATTGCCATTGAGTAACCGTTAACACTGTGGGTAAATAGGAATTCGTCTTTGCGATGGCGTTTGAATACTGCAAGATAGGATACTAGCCCATGATTCTGGCAATGAGTTAAAACTTCTGTCATTCCAGCTAACGCATTTTCTTCTGGAATGAAAATTTGGTATTGGATCATGCTTCCGGGTTTGTAAATGAATTTCCAATTAGGAACATAGTCTAGTAGAAATGCAAATTCCGCATGACCCTGCATATATGGCTTTCTAGAAACAAACCCGAGCAGATACTTCGCGTAATTCACAAGTCGCATTCCGAGAGAATTAGAAAAAGGATACATAAATATCCACATCCACGATTTAGGAATAAGCCCAAAAAAAGTAGAAGGGAGATTTTGTTTTTCTAATTTACAATTTGCCGGAAAATCCTTGTCTTCCCCTGCTTTGAGATTATCCGCACGATGAATGAGACCACGACCTAGATTTTCTCCCGAGCCAAATGCATCTACCCAGCCTACGAGGTAATCAGAATCAGCTCGATTTTTTTCGAATTCAGCAATCATTTCCTTCAAACTCTTTACAGGAATTGGGGTTACTTTCATTTTGCCGGCATAGATTTTTTTCAACTTGATTTTAATTTCCACAAAGCAACCAAGCATTCCAAGCCCGCTGATGAAAGTATAAAACAATTCTTTATTCGATTCTTTCGTGCACTTAATTAATTCTCCGCTTGGAGTCAAAAAAGTAAACTCTACAATATGCTCTCCAATCGGACCGACGGCAAAATTATTCTTCCCGTGAATATTCATCGAGAGTGCACCGCCGAGCGTTGGCATCATAGTTCCACTCACCACGGGAGGCCAGAATCCCTTCTCGATAGAATATTCCCAGAGTTGTTTGATCGTAACTCCAGACTGAGCGGTTAATATACCAGTAGCCTCATCGAAGTTAATAATTTTATTGAACTCGCGCATATCGGCGACAATACCTGCGTTGTTTACAGAAGCATCTCCATAGCTACATCCGCCACCGCGAAATGCGATCTTTGTTTTATTTGCAACGGCATATGCAAATAAGTCGCGTATTTCTCTTTCTGTTTTGGGGCTAAAAACGCGGCTCATGGAATAATGATTCATTCCCCATGTTTCGACTTTTTCTGGATTTGTAATTGGAAAATAGATTGCAGTATTATCATTCATAAGTATATAACCATTAACCTTTCATACATTGAGTTTCTTGAAAATAAATGAGGGAATCATTTTTATAATGAGTCCCACCAATGCCCATCTTGCGGGAACGTAAATATTTTCTTTGCCATTAGCCGTAGCTTTTAAAATAATTTTTGCGGCAGTATTTGCAGAGATTAACCAGAATAATCCTGGCATTCCTTTTGTCATATCAGTGTCAATAAATCCCGGCTTAACGGTTAATACTTGTATGCCTTTGCGAGCAAGACGATTTCGTAAACTTTCTAGATAAGTATTTAACGCCGCCTTACTTGTATTATACGCTGGACTGCCTACTCGCCCGCGATCTCCCGCGATTGACGAAATTCCAATTATCTTACCGGATTTTTTCTTTTGAAAAAATTCTGCCGCTACATTCAGCCAGGCGAAGGCTCCGAGAGTGTTAATAGTAAGCATACGAATATCTTTTTCAGTCGAGAATTCATCTATATTTACTTTTTCTAATATTCCAGCGCAATAATAAATTTCATCTAAGCCTTCCATGATTTTAACAGCATCAGCAAAAAAATTCGGAGCTTCTGCAAACTTCGTTACGTCATGCTTGATGATGCAATACTTGGAAGAGGGAATTTCTGCAACGAGTTTGTGCAACTCATCTTCTCTACGTGCAACGAGTGTAACATAGGCACCAGATTTTAATAATTCCTTTGCGATTTCAGAGCCAATCCCGCTCGATGCTCCAACAACGATAACTTTTTTTGACATGCTTAATATTCCTTATGGATACTAACAGCTAGAAAACTATTATCTGACAAGGAAAAATTTTATATTTTCAGAAACATAACCTTTGATTTTATGTAAATTAAAAGAGGGCAAAATGGAATTCATCAAAGGAACTATTGATTTCATATTACATATAGATAGACATCTCGACGCGATCACAACCGAATACGGAACTCTTACCTATGTCATATTATTTTTAATTATATTTGCAGAGACGGGACTCGTCGTAACTCCGTTTTTGCCCGGTGACTCTCTTCTATTCGCCATCGGTGCAATCGCCGCGAGAGGTACACTCGATGTATTCTTATTATTTTTTATCTTAGCGATAGCCGCAATACTTGGGGACACTGTAAACTATTGGGTTGGAAAATTTCTAGAGCCAAAGCTTGAAACCATTCATTTCATCAACAAAGATCATTTGAAGAAGACGCAAGACTTCTATGATAAGTATGGTGGAAAAACCATTATCATCGGGCGGTTTATTCCGATTGTCCGCACCTTCGCTCCTTTCGTCGCAGGCATAGGCACGATGAACTACTCAAAATTTATCATGTATAATATTGTAGGCGGAATTCTCTGGATTAGTATTTTTCTTATCGCCGGATATTTTGTAGGAAACCATCCCGAAGTAAGGAAAAATTTCACTTACGTAATTTTTGGAATTATCATTATTTCTGTAATGCCCGCAGTGATTGAGTATTTTAGAAATAGTAAGAAGACGGCATAATTATGAGAAGAAATATTGTTCATCCAGGAGCTGACGAATTAATTTACGAGATTCGTCAAATTGTAGGAGTTGGTAAACAACTCGAAAAGTTAGGAGTGAATATCACTTGGGAAAATATTGGCGACCCAGTTCAAAAGGGAGAGCATATCGCCCCTTGGATAAAAGAAATTGTATCAGACCTAGTTCAAAAAGATATAAGCTGGGCTTACACTGCAACGCAAGGAGCGGAAAACACGCGTAAGTTCCTAGCAGAAAAAGTAAATGAGCGCGGTGGAGTAGAGATTACTCCTGATGATATTTTATTTTTCAACGGAC
>JANMOF010000120.1:0-18831 GCA_031368925.1 Leptospiraceae bacterium | reverse complement strand
TTTTTTGAATTGTTTTTTCTTCGGAAAATATACTGCCCGCAAATAGCAGGCAGATAAGTGTAAATATTTTTAACATAACTTCTCTTAAGATTGTTTTGCTAGTTTTAGAATTTTCCCAAATGCGCTTAATACTAGAATTGTTTTGTTATCTTCGTTTCGAACAAAAACACGAATAGGCGATCCGGTATATTTGCTTTCTTGTTTATCTTCGTGCTCTGTGGTCTGATTTTGTTTATAAGCAGTAACCGACTCTCCGTAAAGAATGATTTTTTTCTTATCTATTTTATATTTTCCGGTGATAGAGGTTTCGTTTTTTCCTTCTTCTTTCTGTAAAGCCTTTGTTAGGTGAAAGAAATAAGCGTCATCTCCTGCTTCATCCTTCTCCACATTTAGACTTAACTCGTAGACTTCGTTTGTGCGGTCTGATTTTGCAATGTAAGTTCCTTCCATTTCATCTGTCGCAAATAAACTAAAAGCAAAAAGAAATCCTGATAAAATAAAAATTGTTTTCACAATATTCTCCTCCCGTTTGATAGGGAGGGAAATTATATTTTACTGTATTTTTTTTGCAAGTCAATTTTTTTCATCAGGTTTAGAATTATTTTGTAATTTGATTACGATTGCGCCTAAAAAAGCTCCGAGCGGAATTGTTGGCCATGCAATGATTAGGCTAATGAACGTGAAAGGTATTAGTAAATAAATTGCTTCAAGAGGGTTCATTGTTTTTTCACCCAGAGAACTCAGGCATTTCCCTGTAAGTTCGTTGCATAAGAAATAATACAAAGACATGAAATACCATGTAAAATAATGAGAGAGGAATACAATCATTACCCCCACAAATATTCCTAGTCCGATGGATCTTGATTCTTTTTTTATTATTAATAAATGCCAGAGAATAAAGGCACAGAAGAGTGAAGCAAAAATTGAAAAGAGGGGAAATAGCTCATAACCCGCACCGGTTGCATTATTACTTACGAATAGACCTGCTACAAATCCAAAAACTCCGCAGACTACGCTCATCTGAATTGATTGTTTCATATTTATCTTTACAGAATCAAAACCACTGAGAAAGAAAGCAACCCGTTTTTGGTTGACCCGAAACGGATTTTATTTTTCTTTGATGGAAATGGAGATGATGAATGAAAAAAAATACATTAATAATGATTCTGCTAGTAGCTTTCTCTGTGACTTCTTGTGAGTCACTAAGCAAAGTTGGAAAATATACTGTGATTGGTGGATTGACTGGTTGTTTAACTGGCTTGCTAGCTGGTGCTGCCTATGATGAGGCATTAAAGAAAAAAGCTTCTGGTGGCAAAATCGATGACGTAATAAAATCTGCGTTCAAAAAGAAAAAATCTAGCAACAAAGGTAAGGCTGTTGGTCTAGCTGCCGGTTGTGCAATTGGTCTTGGCACTGGTCTTTATTTTGATTTAATGAAAGATGATATTAAAGAAGATCTAGAGTCTAAAAAAATTGGCGTTGCTGAGGTAAAAGGTGCTGATGGAGATACTGAAGCACTCAATTTAAAAATGGGTGAGCAAGCTATTAAATTCAATCCTGGAAAAGCAGAGGTTCCTGATACAGGAAAAGCTACCCTTGATAAAGTTGCTGATTCTATCAAAGCATACCCTGATACAAAAGTAAATATTTCTGGTCACACTGATGCTTCTGGTGATCCAAATTTCAATAAAACTTTAAGTCAACAAAGAGCAGATTCTGTTAAGAACTACTTAAAAACCCAAGGAATAACCGATGACCAAATCGGTGAAACTAAAGGTGTAGGTGCAGAAAAACTTGCTCCGGGAGTAGGACCAACCGATCCTGCAAACCGTCGCGTAGAGTTAGCGATTACTGCTGGTTAACCACTCTAAATTTTTTTTGAAGCCGTTCGTTTTACGAACGGCTTCCCACCATTTTTTATACGCTAATTAAAATAAAAAATCCTTATACCTACTTTTTTAAAAAAAATCTTCCTTACTTTTTTTTTATATTGTAAAATCCTTAGCCGTATGTCATGTCTTGTTGCATATTTGTAAATATAACGATATATTTCCGAAAACTATACTGGGGATTTATGATAAAATTATTCAATTACAAGAGAGTGATGTTCATTCTTACTTTTACTATTTCAATAGTAGGTTTACTTGCAGATGGTTCAACATCGAATACTGTATATGTAGGTCAGTTTCTTCCTTATAAAACAAAAGAAGAACCAGCAAATCGAGATTTAATTTTAGAAAACTTAAAATCAGAATTAGCGGCTAAGGGATACGATGTTCGAGTGGCTAACGGTAATAATGCGGAAAATCTTAAAACTGCTAAAGATAACAATGCAAAATTTTATGTGAGTGGGTACTACTCACGTAAACCAAACGGAAATATTCTTGTCTACGGTCACGTATACAATCCGGATAAAGGTAATATCATCGATGCTTTGAATGTTTCGGATTCCCTGGGGGATTTGAGTGAAGTCGATTTACCACCAGAAGAAATAAAAATTGAAGACAGTGTTGTTGCTGACAGATTTGCAAAAAAGCTTTCTCAAAAAGTAAAATTTAATACTTCTAGAAAAGAAAATGCTGAGAACGTAGATGAATATGTAAATGCTACATCTATTGGAAAAGATTTAGCGTTACCTGTAGTTGCTGTAGATTCAAAAGCCTCCGAAGATGTATTCAAACTTTTACAGCAAACCGAAGTTGTTACAGCTTCTCGAACCAAGGAAAGTCTAATAGACGTACCTGCAACTACAATGGTTGTAACAGAGCAAGACTTTAAGAACAGAGGCTACACTAGCTTAGACGACATCTTTCGAGACCTCCCTGGATTTGATTATATAGGTCAACAGGGAACGGATAATGCAGTATTATACCAAAGGGGTTATAGAACACCGTTTACTTCTAGAACATTACTCATGATTAATGGTATTGTAGAGAATGATTTATGGGCACAGGTAGCTACGCCATCGCGCATGTATCCCATCTCCAATATTAAAAGAGTCGAGATTATATATGGACCAGCCTCAGCCGTCTATGGACCGAATGCTTTCCAGGGTATCATCAACATTATTACAAAAGATGGAAGAGAGAATAATGGAAAAGCTCTCTCTGGTAAAGCAAGTTTTATTCATGGAACAGGAAGGTCATGGGCTACGGATGCCGGTGTTACTTCTCAGATTGGAGATTTTAGTCTTGCCATGTCTGCCCGAAAACAAGAAGGCGATGATGCAAATAAGAATGCTTCGAATTATGGGTATAATACCCAGTATTGGGTTAATAATCCACAGGTTTGGGGACCACTTCTTGCTTATGGTAGCGGGGGGAAACCTTTCGGAAAGTATTCAGATTCAGTGAATGACTGGGGAACTATCTTAAGCGGAACCTATAAGACTCTAAAAATAGGAGCGAACATTACCAATAAATATGAGGCATATGGTTCGCAATACCCAGGTGATAAAGCACAACCCGCAGCAATGTGGGGAAAGTCCGGAACCAATATTTATGCTGAAAATCAAGTAGAAATTACGAGTAAGCTAAGTTCCTATTCTTTGGCTGCTTTTAGAGATAGCCGAATTTATGGGGATTGGGCAGAAGCAGACGGGTATGGCTATGGTCAAAAGGCTAATAATTCTTATATCAGTTTTACGAGATGGAATGAAGTCAGTAAAAGCGCTCTCGTAAATCAAAATATAGAATACAAGATTACAGAAAAAGTAAAGCTAATGGCAGGGCTTAAAGTTGAGTTTAAGAAGCTAACAAAATCTTATGACATCCCAGGTTATTGGTGGGGTTCATCGTATGTTAGCTCTGTTGATTTTTTGAATCCTAACGTAAACAAAGGAGTGGATAAGGAATTCGAAAATGGATATGCAATTGGGAATAGCGATGACCCGTATATTTTAAAAGGACCATCGCCCAAGAGTAGGATGCCAGAAGAAAATACAATTGGGACTTTCGACAGAGGTGGATTTTTACTCAGCATTATTGATTGGGGCAAATTTCGATTTAGCCCTGGTATTCGTTATGATGAAAACTCTATTTATGGTCGTGCTCTAAATCCGAGGGTAACTGGAATTTATAAATTTACTGATAGCACTGCCTTTAAGCTGTTATACGGAGAAGCGTTTAACGAGCCTTCGCCGCTAAATCTATTTGGAGGATTTTCAGGTAGGACAGCAGATTTAAAATTGAGACCTGAAAAAGCAAAGACTTCCGAAGCAATTTTTATGTATCAAACTAGGCAAGCATCCAATGAGGCTTCTGTATATTATTCCCGCTATGAAGATGTAATTCGGGAATCTCCTCAAAATGCTGGTCGAAGAAGGATTTACGGGTTTGAGTATAAATTTAGATGGAACCTTCCAAATTTTATAGATAAATCTCCCCCAATTAGCTTATACACATATTATACCTACACACAAGCAACGGCAGATTCCTACTATGACCATGCAATGAAAAAATGGCAACAAGGTACAACTCCATTAGGAGAATATGAATATTTGTTTGTAGAAGAGGCAAAGTTCATTCCTCGAACACGTAAGTATTCAACGTTAGGAGATATAGCTCCGCACAAAGTGAATCTTGGTATAAACCTGCCTGTAAAAGATTTATTTATTTTAAACTTTAGAGGCAATTATGTAGGTGAAAGAGAATTTTATTCTAGAAATGCACTGAGTGATAACGGACCGCTTACCGCAACCGACGTAGACACTTTATCTCGAAGAATTACGCTACAGCCTGATAAAAAAATAGCTCCTTATTTTATATTCGATACCGGTCTAACAATGAACTTTAAAGATTATGGGTATTTTACATTTAAAGTAAATAACGTGTTCAATACTTCTTACTTTCATCCAGGAACAGGTCAGGGAAATGCAGGTAACTATTTTTACGCAAGATCGCTCGGTTATGACTCTTCTATTCTCCCGCAGCCCGGACGAGCTTTTATGGTTAATTTAACTTTGACGTTTTAAAGAACGTAGTAGTTTCCTTTTACCTTTCTATAAGAAGCCTATACACACAACATAGACTAGGAGGCGCTTCTCTTATACCTTACCATTAGGTTAGAAGTGCAATGGGAACCTATATAGTGTCTATGTTTGAACCCAATGCTACCCTAACTTTGGTATATCGTCATCTTATACGAAGGTAAAAGGAAATATATGATTTACGCAACCGTATATCCATGGAAAATTGTAGGAAAAGGGAAAACCATTTCCTAATTGAATTATTTAAAACTTCACAGGATTCCATTCTAATGACTAAAAATCAATTCAAGCTGTTTATCTTTTGTGCGGTTTTGCCTATTGTTTTTGCAAATTGCACGAGGCATTTTCTCCGAGATTTAACAGCACCTGAAGAAAAGACCATTCAAATTTCGGCAGTTGGCGATATTATGGTTCATTCTACCCAGTTGACATCAGCTTATGATGCAAAATGTAAATGCCATAATTTTCATCCAGTCTTCAAAAACGTAAAGGAATACCTGGTTGGATCTGATATTGCGTTTGGGAATTTAGAGACTACACTTCCTGGAGATTCTAAGTTGTTTGCCGGATACCCACAATTTGGAGCACCCGATGAACTGGTGCACGCGCTGAAAGGCATTGGCTTTGACATACTCACTACTTCGAATAATCATTCTGTTGATACAGGGCGCAAAGGAATAGACCATACGATTGATACTCTTGATCAATTTGGAATTCGGCATTTAGGAACGTATAAGTCTCAAGAAGAGTTTGAGAAAAATCGAATTTTACTTTATAACGTGAAAGGATTTAACATTGCCTTTTTAAGTTATACTTATAGCACAAACGGAATCCAGATTCCCAAAGACAAAGTAGTCAACTTAATTGACAAAGAGCGAATTAGCCAGGATATCCAATTAGCAAGAAAGCAGAACCCAGACTTAGTAATTGTCGCATATCACTTTGGTACAGAATATGCAAGATTCCCTGATAAATTCCAAAAGGAAATGGTAGACTTTGCATTTCAAGAAGGGGCTGATATTATTCTAGGCGGTCATCCCCACGTTTTGCAGCCATATGAAATCGATTGGATTCAAGATAAATATGGGGAGCGAAAGCAGCGAATGGTAATCTATTCTTTGGGAAATTTTGTCTCAGGTCAAATCAAACGGTATACGAACGGCGGAATGATATTTAATTTTAAACTAACTAAGAAGATACAAAATGGAAAAGCGCAAATATCGATTCAAGATGTTGGCTATGTCCCTGTTTTTGTATACGTTTCAAATGAAAAGACTGGGTTTCAGTATAATCTATTACCCGTTGAAAAATTTCTAAAGAATGACCAGTATTTGAAGTTAACTCCGACTGCTCATAGATCAATGCTCGAATTTTACGAAGATACTAATTCTCACTTACAGAAAAATTCCTTAGTTGGAGTCAATGCATTGCCATGAGTGGAATGGAAGATTTTCATAAGTTCTTCGGCGATCCCCTTCGAAAGATGGATGACTTAGTCGCCATTGGTGGAGATTTCTCCTCTGATAGACTGCTTTATGCTTATATGCATGGAATTTTTCCCTGGTCGCAAAATCCAATTCGTTGGTATTGTCTTCATCCCCGTGCTATCTTTGAGATTGATGGATTACATATTTCAAGAACTGTTCGTAAGAAAATTCGCCAAAATATTTATAAAGTTACATTTAACCAGGCTTTTACAGAGGTTATGAAAGGTTGTGCTCATCGTGTAAACGAAGTTACCTGGATTACAGAAGGCTTTTTAAAGGGCTATACGGAGCTTCATAAAAAAGGCTTTGCTCACAGCGTGGAGGCTTGGAATGAGAAAGGGGAGCTAGTAGGTGGAGCTTATGGTGTCGCGATTGGAAAATTCTTTGCAGGAGAAAGTATGTTCTCGGTAGAATCAGATGCAGGAAAGGTCGCGCTCGCTCATTTATTTGAGGCTTTGTTTCGAGATGGGTTTACCCTCTTTGACACACAGCAACTCAATGAAGTTACATGGAGCTTAGGAGCCTATGAAGTTTCCAAGGAAATTTATCTGGATAGGCTTTACAAGGCAGTAGAGATTCCTGATAAATGGGAGCCTGATGTAATTCTTAAGGAGGGAAAATTCTTTATTTTTGATTTTGAGCCACGTTATGGTCTTTGGGAAAAGCAATCTGTATAGGTTTTAAACTTACTTTTCTTATCTGCAACCATGTTTTTTTTACAGTTGTTAGAATTGATTAAAAATGCTAGTATGATATTGCGGACGTGCGCCCTAATAAAAATATAATGCAGTTCTTACACCATAGAGGGAATCAGATGAAATATATACTTTATTTACTTATAGTCTTCTTATCTTTGCAAGCATGTTCGGATAAAAAAGATAAAGCATCTCACTCTAATAGTTCAACGCATCCTTCCAGCGAAAGTAAGAACAATGGAATTCTCCAGAATGAATTACAGACAGGAAAAAATTTTTCAGAAAAGGCTGGGAATATAGGAATTTCGACTCATCCCAATATCAAAGTTAAATTAGGATACATAGAACTTTTTCTAAATGCCGGCGTTTTAGAAAATGGAAATGGAAAAAGTCAAATTCTTGTAAAAGACAATCAGTTAAGCGGGTCATTGTCACTTAGTAATGCGGTTACAAATGTAAAAATCGCGGGGAGAATAGAAATCCTCAAAAATGGGAACTTAAAATTTATTCCCGAAACAGAACTTGATTCTAATAATATTTATAATATTTCTTTTCTGGAAGAGAATACAAATTTGGAATATTCTGAAAAAATATTCGTTGCAGCGGCTAATTATTGTAATCCTTCCAGTCACTTTTTTCCTGTTCCAATACAAAGAATTTCGGGGGGAAGCGGAAATACCGTTGGTTTAGAAATCAAAGAAAATACTTTTAAAGATCCAAAATTAGGTCAAGTAGCAATAGTAGGATGGGATCATCTAAGTTCTAATAGCTTTTATTTTAAAATCAATAATCAAACAGCCGGCGCAAAATATAAGATTGTCGCAGCTTACGGAGCATACAAAATTCCTGACCATGAATGTGAATTGTATCTTCAAAGAGATGTAAATTCTCCCTTCCCTACCTGGGTAGATTCTAATTATGGGAACAAGACTACAACAGTAACGCAAGAAGATACTACGATTCGTAATCCAGCGACAGGAGAGTTTTATAGTTATGCAAAAACATTCATCCTGGTTAAAGTTTTTAACTCTTCCAATATAGATATTACCGGAACGGATACTGGTGTTTTGTCGCTCGAACAGACAGATAGTCTTTATGGATTGCCTGTTAGTTTAAATAGCGAAGAGGATAGTTCCTTGCTCGCTTATTTGAATAGAGGGAATAACAACAGTTATTCTATGGTTTTAGGTGGACTCATCGTTGGTATTTTTGGGTTCTTTCTTTCCAGGAGATTACTTAAAAGAAAAGACGATAATTCGTAGTTAACATTCGTCTTAAAGTTTTGCCTTTGAGTTATTAACCCTTCTCGAAATTTACTTGTTAAAATATCCTTTTCTAAAATTCTGAAAAATAGAATAGAAGTGAGGGCATATGGGAAAGTTTAAGAATTTATCTTATTTTGAAGGGAAAATTGTTCCAGCCGAGAAAGCTATGGTGAGTATTCAAACTCATGCATTGCAGTATGGGACTGCAGTATTCGGTGGAATTCGTGGTTATTATAATGCAAAAAAAGATAATGTCTATATTTTTCGATTGAAAGATCACGTCAAACGCCTGTTAAACTCTGCTAAATTAGTTCAGCTCCAGTATTCAATTGATCCACTCGAATTTGAAAAAATTATCTTGAAACTTGTAAAAGAATGCGGGTATAAAGAAAACATCTATCTTCGTCCATATATTTACACATCAGCACTGCAACTATCCCCTCGGTTTCATGATGTAAAAGCTGATCTGGCTATTTACATTTTGCCGCTAAACGACTATTTAGATACAAAGAAAGGTCTGAAGACAATGGTTTCAAGTTGGAGAAGAATTGACGACACCATGATTCCCACGATGTCTAAAGCGTCAGGTGGTTATGTAAACTCTGCTCTTGCAAAATCTGAAGCTGTTCAAAATGGTTGTGATGAAGCAATTTTTTTAGATTCCCGTGGGCTTGTATCGGAAGGATCTGCGGAGAATATATTCATTATCCGCGATGGAAAATTAATCACTCCGTCCCTTACATCTTCGATTTTAGAAGGGATTACTCGCCGTTCTGTGATTGAACTCGCCCATAAACAAGGAATAGAAGTAATCGAGCGTGATGTTACTAGAAGTGAACTTTATATATGTGATGAAGTATTTTTTTCTGGAACCGGCGTGCAAGTGGCATGGGTGAAGGAAATAGATAAGCGTGTAATTGGTAATGGAAAGATGGGACCTATTACCAAACAAATCCATGACTTGTTCTTTGATATTGTTACAGCGAATAAGGACGAGTATGCGATGTGGTTGAGTCCGGTTTATTGACATTATCCGATGCACCGTAGAGACCAACATCTCTCTGGTGCATCGGATAACTGGAAATTCATTTTCCAATAATCAGCAAAGTTTTGTAAGCCATTTATTTCCTTCACTGCACCCGTATCATAAAAGCGATAGACCCCTTTCAATAATCCTAATAAATTTTTGTTATTTTGTAGGACTGTATTTTCGCGAATAAAATCCTCTCCATTCCTCTAGATACCTTGGTTTTTCATTCAATTTCGGTAAGCTTTATATAATATATAAAAGATTTTGAGTTTCATTCTCAAAAAAGATTGACAAAATTTCCTTTTTATTTTTATTGAGAATCAAAATCAATAAAAAGGAAATAATATGAAACTTATTCATCAAATCGGAGCCATTGCTCTTACCATTGGACTAACCTTTTTCTTGGCGTCCTGCCAAGAAAATAAATCAAATAATACAACTGGTTTGACTGCTGTCCTCTTGGGAGTCATGGATCAGCAGTCAAAGGCTAATGCCGCTGTGGCTGTAGCCGAGGCTGCAAAAAAATGTGAAACTACTTTTACTGCTGCCTCTGCAGCCCACCAGCAAGTTTGCACACCTTCAGCAGGAAAGGGACGGCATTTTAGATTGGAAGGCTTAAAACTAAATAAAACCGAAAACGCGAATGGTGCTTTTTATTTTCTAATGGGGCAAGATAGCTCTGTAATTGGAACAACAACTACACCAAGTTCCACAGCTAGAACGGGCAATGGAAAATTTAGCCTTTATCACTATGTAGGAAGTTTTACCGGCAGTGCACCTTACGGTGTTCCCTACGCTTATTTTACTGATGGGGTTAATGCTACGTATCTTACAGCCTCCGGCGCGAGCACTGGAACTGCTTTGTATAATAGTTTCGTTGATGCAGAGGCTACCATTTGCTTTGACGTTAGTGCAGCAACACCTCCAAGAGTGACGGTTTGGGTTACTGGAGTGAACGGGGCTAATTGCAATACTACTTCCACTCTTACTTCTACTACTGCGGTTTGGACTAAAAGCGATTGGACTTCTAGTTTTGCTGTATCCGACACAGGAGTTGTCGCTGTTAAAGCAAGCTCTGCTACTGGAGTCTATTTATCAAAAATTGCGGTATCGACAGAAACTGCAATCAAGTAGTCTAGAAAACTTTTTAGAAATTGAGTAAAAGCTTTTTCTTTCGTATAGAGGAATATATTGAATATCCTCCGCTACTTAAACCAGAAGTTATTACTCAATTCTATCTTTGTAATGTGTTAGGAGAACTATTATGAAATTAAAATATTTAATCGTTACGTTTTTATTAGCTCAGCTTTTTAACTGCAATGGAAGCGGAAAATCAGACGATGGTAACGCAGCAGCTTTACTTCTTTTGTCGGATAGCGGCAGTAAGCCAGTATCCTCTTCTGCATCGGTGTCCTCGGGTGCCGTTGGCTCTGCCACAACGACTGTTAGTTCTGGAGTTTATACTACTTCAGTGAATGCAACGTCTAGTATTGAGTGGGTTTATGTTAGCCTCAAAAATGGAGGTGCTAAAGTTACTTCCTCTGATACTTGGGATTTAAAATTCCAAAGGATGAACGTTGGAACTTATAGTGGAACAAGTGTAACTGGAGGTGGAAATGGTGGGGCATGTACAACTGGGTCTACAGATTTTAATGCGACTTGGACAGGAACGGAATGCACTCGAAGTGTTGATGAACAATTAATTTCTTCCGGCGGAGGTGGGGCTGCTTCTTTTAATGCAAGCGTTAATCCTATATTAGCCTCTCCATTGGATTCAACAACTAAGCCGGCAAATTCCCCCTGGTATAACTATTCCTCGGAGCATGTTCTAACTACTCGCAATTTCGCATACATTGTGATTGGAAGTGATAACACTAAATATATTTTAAAATTTTTAGATTATTATAGTAGTGCTGGCACGAGCGGTAATCCGAAGTTTACCTGGAAAAAAATATAATCCTCCTAATGAAGAATAAAAATATCTATTCTTTTCTGATCTTCTCTTTTATCTTCAGTAACTTTTTTCGTTGGTCTGGATTATTTTCGCAAGAGAATAAAGATGTAAATAAAAAAGAACAGACGGAAATAAACGATAAGCCTGTTCAAAATGGTTCAAAGAGTGCCAATTCAAATGGGCTCAATAATTATGATCGTGGCAGTATTATTACCGTGACTGGAACAAGGCGAAGAGGCTTGCTAAAAGATTCGAGTATTACTACAGAGGTAATTACAAGAAAGGACATTGACGATATGGGAGCTCGGGATTTATCACAAACTCTTGGTAATGTACCGGGCATTGAAGTGCGTCCTGCACAGGCTGGTGAGCGAGGGGATACAGTAAGATTACAAGGATTAGCCTCTCAAAACGTTCTTATTCTTGTGGATGGGCAAAGAACAACAGGGCGTTTCAGTGGGGCAATCGACCTTACCCGCTTTAAAGCAGAAGAAATCGAAAGAATTGAAATTGTAAAAGGAGCCTCATCTGCTATTTACGGATCGGATGCGATTGCCGGTGTAATTAATATAATCACAAGAGAAGCACAATCTCCATTATCCGCTAGCTTTCGAACACAGGGCGGGACTGGAAGTAGGCAATACTATGGAGATACAATGGAGTTTAGAAATTATGCATCCATTGGAGTAAAAAAAGAAAAGATATCTACTCTATTTACAGTTGGCTGGCACAAAGGAGACGGTTATGATTTAACAAAAGATGCAACACCAGGTCCACGAAATGGAAGAATTGCTAGTAACGCAGCGGGTTATAATCCTTATCCTTATAATATGCCAGCGACTACTTCTTATTACCTAGCAACTAGAAACCCGGGTTACACTCCACCTTTAGAATCTACATCCGGTAGTGCATTTACTGATTTGAATGTCTCTAATAAAACAGTTTATAGTCCGACTGAATCTCTTACTATTACCTCTCAGTTTTATTATCGCTACTTGGATCAATTTGCAGTAGACGCAGTTTTACCTCGAACGATTTATGATAGGAGAAATAAAACCCATGATTTTATGGGAGCGCTTAATATGGATTTGGCGTTATCTCAGAAGTGGAGTTTAAATCTAAATACAAATTACTCTCGCTTTCAGGATCTTTTTACTACCGACCAGAGAAAGGCAGACGATTTGGACTCACAGCAGAGAACAGACAATGCCGTAACAGAATTTCGTTCGCGTCTGGACTATAAATTTACAGAAACTCATGTTCTTTCTTTTGGAGCCGAAAATCTATTCGATCAAATTTCATCGTCGCGGATATCACAGGATTGCCGCAGGACATTTCCGAATATTTGTATCGAGGATAAATATCCCGAAATAAATAAAGGTCAGGTGATTAATGGAAATGCAGAGCGATTTAGAAATGCATTTTACTTACAGGATGAATGGAGAATATCTGACAAACCAAGAATTCAAATTGTTCCTGGTATTCGTTATGATAGGGATTCTATCTATGGCGGACAATGGCTTCCTAAACTGGCTATTCGATTTGATATAACGGATACTTTCAGAATCCGCACAGCCTCTGGTCTGGGTTATAGGGCGCCGAGCTTTCAAGATTTGTATTTTAATTTTTTAAATCCCGGGGTCGGTTATCGAGTGGCGGGTAATCCAGGTTTAAAACCGGAATTATCCAGAAGTAATAATCTTGGATTTGAATGGGACGTGACGAGGAAAATATGGTTTAGCTCCAATTTATTTTATAACCAGATTGATAACTTGATTGGATTTAGGACTAACCCGGTAAGAGATCCTTCCGGGTTACAGGTGTTTCAGACTTCCAATTATTTACGTGCAGAAACGCAGGGAATTGAAACCTCTTTGAGTCTGCGGTTAACGGATATTATCTCTACTGGAGCCGGTTACACTTATACACAGACAAAGGATAAAGTTACCAACCTGCCGCTCGAAGGAAGGGGACCACATCGCTGGAATGTAAATTTCAGAGCAGATCATAAGCCTTCAGGATTTTCGATTGCAATTTTCGCTGTAATCTTTGGCAAACAGCCATATTACTGTGTCAAAAATCCTTTCTGGTGTAACCCTGACCTGCCGGATTCTTTTTCTGCAGTTGAATCAGCATTAGCCGCTGAAGCCCAGGCAAGTATTCAAAATACCATTAGAGTTCCGCAGGCAATGTCAGATTATTGCACAGAGAGAAATCTGTCCTATTGCACAACAAATACCACTTACGGTTACAGGATGGTAAACGCACATACAAATTTGAATTTAAGAATTAGCCAAAAATTTCTCACTTCGTTCCAGTGGTTTGCGGGAGTGGACAATATTTTAGATGTATGGGACTTACAATATAATCCGCAGCGCCCTAGGTATTATTATTTTGGCATTGATGGTAAATTCGATTTTAAGGAAATAAAATTGGAAACTATGTAAGTAATTCTAATTAGAGTTGCTAAAGAAAATAGAGAGTGATTTCACCCGTGAGCGCGGATGGAATTCATTTATTCTTAATTCAAATGGATTAAATAAAATATAAAGAAAAGGTAAAAACATGAAAAATAGAAAAACAAATCACAAAGTAATTGTGAAAAAACTTAGATACTTAGCTCTGTCACTTTGTGTCTATTCAGTATTAGCTGTTAGTGGAATTTATGCGGAAGCTGAGCGAATTGTTTCTCTCAACGGGTCTATCACGGAAATTATTTTTGCACTTGGTTCTGGCGATAAGGTAGTAGGCTGTGATACTTCTTCTCTCTATCCTGAAAAAGCCCAGGCTCTTCCCAAGATTGGATACCAACGAGCGTTATCCGCAGAGGGGATTTTATCTCTAAACCCAGATTTGATATTAGGAACAGATGAAGCAGGACCACCGAATGTATTGCAACAATTAGAGTCCACGGGAAAAAAAACGCTTATCCAAAAAACAGATTATTCTTTGGCAGGCGTAGTTGGAAAAATTCAATTCGTAGGAAAAGCAATCGGTAAAGAAAAGGAAGCAGAAAAACTCATTCTCGAAATCAAAAAACAAATCACTAAATCAGAGAAAGATAAAGCTTGGAAGAAACTACCTGTTATCCTCTTTGTCTATGCAAGAGGACAGGGAACGGTAAATGTGGCAGGAAAAGAAACTGCCGGGGATGAAATGATTCGTCAAATCAATGCTAAAAATTCAATTACCGAATTTAGCGGCTATAAAGCAATTAACCCCGAGTCTGTTTTTACGAATTTTCCGAACGTGTTATTAATTCCTACCAAGTCCCTTGAAAGCCTAGGGGGAGAAGCAGGACTTTGGAAGTTACAGGGATTTAATCAGATTCCAGTTGAAAAAAGAGTTCCGATTGTTCCTATGGATGATTTATTATTGCTAGGGTTTAGTGCTAGGTTTGGTGAAGCGGTAACAAGTTTAAAAGCTAAAGTAAAAGCGGCTTATAAAGAGTAGTCGCAATGAAAAAAATATTTCCAATTATCCTCCTAGCTATTGTTTTCTTTTTATCTATATTCATTTCAATCCAGATTGGGGCGACAAAGATTTCGATCACAAATTTATTCTTGGATTTTAAAAACGGAATTGACTCGTCTACGGAAACAATCGTGATGATGAATATACGGCTACCCCGCATTATTCTCGGAATACTGGTAGGCTCTGGTCTTGCAGTTTCCGGTGTCGTTGTTCAGGGTTTATTTAGAAATCCATTAGTTGAGCCGGGTTTAATTGGAGTTTCGACTGGTTCGGCACTAGCTTCTTCTTTATGCATTGTATTTTTAGGAAGCATGAATGCGAATAACTATTATATACTTCACTTAGCTTCTTTCGCTGGTGCAATGCTTGCTTCCTTTCTTGTATTCGGATTTTCTCTTCGATCAGGAAGGATACAAACATTCGAACTTTTGCTAACAGGTATTGGAATTAATGCAATCGCCGGGGCTTGCATTGGGTTTATTGTTTATTTTGCAAGTGACACACAGCTTCGGTCGATTACTTTTTGGAGCCTGGGAAGTATTGCGGGGGCTAATTGGAATATGATTGTAAAAGCTTTGCCATTTCTAGTTCTGCCTTATTTATTTCTTCCTTTTTTTTCTAGGAGTTTGAATGTAATGCAGCTAGGAGAAAGGGAGGCAGCTCATCTTGGTTTTCCTGTCGAAGCAATTAAGGTGGGAATAATATTAATTATCTGCTTAATTGTTGGAACCTGTGTTTCCCTTTCGGGAATCATTGGTTTCGTTGGATTAGTCGTTCCGCATATTCTAAGAATTTCCATTAGCTCCGACTACAGGCTGTTAATCCCTGCTTCTTCTCTAATGGGTGCAGTCTTAGTTTTAGTTGCAGATAGTCTGGCTAGAACCCTGGTCGCCCCATCTGAATTACCGATCGGAATTATGACATCTGCTATCGGTGCTCCAATATTTCTCTGGGTCTTAAAGACACAGATACAAAAGGCAGGTTTATAATGTTTAAGTTTGAATCTGTTTCTTTTGCGCATAAGAACGATTACATTCTATCAGATGTAGACTTGGAAATTAAGGCGGGTAATCTTCATTGCCTACTTGGAAAAAACGGTTCAGGAAAATCTACTCTTCTCCAGTTACTCACAGGAGATCTAAAACCTGGAAATGGAAAAATTCATTTCATGGAAAAAACACTCAGTTCTTATTCGCAAAAAGAATTAGCTAGGTACCGATCGGTATTGCTTCAGGATACAAAAATTCAATTTCCAATTCGGGCGGAAGAAGTTGTGTTTTTGGGAAGGTATCCTTACCTAAATGAATTTCCAGAAACGGAAAATCGTAGGATTATAGAAGAGTCTTTGAAACTTGTAGGTGCATTACATTTACGAAACAGGCTTTATGCGAGTCTTTCCGGTGGAGAAAAACAACGAATACAAATTGCAAGAGTTCTTTCTCAAGTATGGAGCGAAGAACGGAATTGTTCAAAATATATATTTATGGATGAACCGGTCACTGCTCTTGATTTGAAATACCAGCATATAATCATGAGTATTCTCAGGGATTTGGCGAATAGGGGATACGGGGTATTTGTCGTATTGCACGATTGGAATTTAGCTGCGGCTTACTCTGATCAGATGAGTGTATTAGAAAATGGGGTTATATTTAAAACAGGAAGTCCAAGGGAAATTATGCAAAAGAGTATTTTGGAAGAAATTTTTGAAATAACAATGGAAGTTAAAGCGGATACGAATGGTATACCTTACAGCATTCCGCTAGGACAAAAACTAAATGCGAAAATTTATAAAAATCAGAATCAAATTCAATTACAGGGTAATTAAATGACAACAGTATTAAAAGAAAAATGGGAATCTCTGACAGCAGAAAATCCAAAGATTAGAATCAGAGATGCGGCTACTACTCTCGGAGTAAGTGAAATGGAACTTCTCGCAACCAAATGCGGATTATCCGTAACAAGACTTGCGGGAGAGCCAAAGGATATTTTTAAGGAAGTCCCAACGCTTGGGCATGTAATGGCTCTTACCCGCAATGAGGCTTGTGTCCATGAGAGAAAAGGTTCTTACGGAGAAGTGCAAATTATGCCTCATGGAAATATGGGACTCGTAGTAGGCGATGACATTGATTTAAGAGTTTTCTTTTCGTGTTGGAAATTTGTATTTGCGGAAGAAAATGGATCTCGTGGAAGTTTACAATTCTTTGATAAGTATGGAGCTCCAGTGCATAAAGTTCACTTAACAGATAAAAGTAATTTCAACGAATTTAAAAGAATTATTTCTGTATACAAAAGCCCCAACCAATTTCTATCTGAGCCTATCGACAAATCAGTGTTATCCAGACAGGAAGATAATGGAAGTGTAGATAAAGAGGAATTTTTAAAAGAATGGTCTTCCCTAAAAGATACCCACCAATTTTTTGGGCTTCTAAAAAACTTTAATGTCCCTAGAGTGCAAGCCCTGAAAATCGCAGAAGGGAAATTTTCAAAGAAACTTCCTGTCGAATCTATTGAAATTCTTCTACGAAATGCATCCGAGCAAGAAGTGCCTATTATGGCATTTGTAGGTAATCCTGGAATGATTCAAATTCATACCGGCTATGTGAAGAATATTCAAATTATGGGCGAGTGGGTAAATGTAATGGATCCAGAATTTAATTTGCATCTCAGACAGGATTTGATTACGTCCGTTTGGCATGTAATTAAACCTACGGAAGATGGCGATGTGAATTCTATTGAAGTGTATGATGCGGATAATGAGCTTATTGTGCAGTTCTTTGGCAAACGTAAACCCGGTAACCCAGAAAGAGAAGATTGGAGAAAGCTATTAGTTTTATTTTAATGAGGTTAATAACGATTATACTATGAATTTGAATGCAATTGAAATAAAAGCATTTGTCCCTGCTAAAGATTTTGAAATATCAAAACGATTTTACACGGACATAGGTTTTACAAAAAAATCAGAAGGTGATGGAGTTGCGTATTTTGCATTTCAGAATACGAGCTTTTTACTTCAAGATTATTACTCTAAAGAATTTGCCGAAAATCTAACGATGCATTTGCTTGTGGATAGTGCGGATAATTGGTATAATTCTTTTGTTGAGAAAGCATTGACTAAAAAATACTCAATGCGACTAACAGCACCGGAAAAAAGACAATGGAAGATGATTGATTTTACATTTCAAGATCCTGCCGGTGTTTGTTGGAGAATTGGTCAAAATATTTAATCTCATAGAGACGTATTTGATGTAGAGACGTAGCGCGCTACGTCTCTACGTGTAAATAAAAAAATTAATCTACCTTGATATTGCTTTTTTTGCTTCCGCTTTCATCGTAACATTTAGGTCCTGTGCATGAACCAGAATTTCCGGTGATTCCACCACAATCTGTTCCAGAAACACTTTTACAAATATCGCTAGCTTTTTTTCTTTCTTTAAAGCCGTCACCGTTTACGCAAACTTTGATGTCCGCATCTTTGAATCCATAGCATTTTGCAGAAAGACTGGACGCAGCAAATGTAATTGCTATAGCTAAACTGATTACTAAACTGATTTTTTTCATTGAAAAATCTCCTTTTGATGAATGGGCGTATCTTATATTAGGTATAAACTTTTGCAAGTAAAAAAATTAGTAAAATTTACTCTCACCAATTCTTAAATCTAAGAGTGATTCTATATTTATTTTCTTGGATTCAAATAATGCTTTGGTATTTTTTAGAGGCTCATCTAATGCCTCATCGGTTAATACAAATGTGAGATAGTGCATGGGTAATAGGTATTTTGCGCCAAGATCAGAGAATGCTTGTAAAGTATCTTCTGGATTCATATGAATAGGCTTCATAAACCATCGTGGTTCGTAGGCGCCGATTGGTAATATAGCTACATCTATTTTAGGAAAACGTTTACCAATTTCCTTAAACATAGGAAAATAGCCAGTATCCCC
>JANMOF010000410.1:0-12417 GCA_031368925.1 Leptospiraceae bacterium | reverse complement strand
TGTTTCAGCTGTATTCTAAAAGTGGAATTTTCTTTTCTGGTTTTTTATTTTAACTAGGATTTTAAAATGACGTTAGTAAAATCAAATGGAGTAGAAATAAGTATGAAAAGAATAATAAAAGTATTAATCGCAGTATTGAGCCTGTCGATTCTCGTCATTGGTTGCAAGGCAAAAGCATCCGAGGCAGAGATCAAAGCGTTTCTAGTGAGCAAAGAAGGAACTTTTGGTTGGCAGACAACAGCAGACAATATTTCCCTGGATTTTTTTCCCGATGGGCGCTTGCATATACAGGGTCCGGATGGAGAAGCTACTATGTGGGAAGGCAAATGGTCAGTTGCCAGTAATAAATTGACCATGGAGCGTACAGATCTAGGTAAGACAGAAACTGTACAAGTAAAAATTGATGGTGAAAATTTAATTCTTGGTGATAAGACATATACCCGTTATGCCCCGTAGTATTTGGCTTACAAAATTAGTTTAAAAATTCTTTTAGACTAGAAATTAAATTTCTGTCTTCTCGATTTATTCGTATTTCTGAAAATTTTAAATCCGAAAAGTCTTTTATAGAATACGAATAATCTTGAATAAAAACAGGAGTAGGGGTAATCATCTTATACTGGCTAACTGCTATTAGCTCTTTGAATGCTCTTCCGTATTGATTGATAATACCTATGAGCAAGTAATCAGGCGATAAATTCTGAATTGCTGCTAGTATTTTTTTAGATTCCTCCAAATAAATAATTCTAATACCAAGCTCTATGTGTAGATTTTTTATCGATTCGCAAAAAGTGGCTTCTTCTGAAAAACAAATTGCTACTTTTTCATGGCAGGGGAGGATAACAGAAAAATTACTACCTTTGCCTATTTTCGATTCAATTTCTAAATACCCATCGTGAATAGATAGTATTTGTCTTACTATTCCAAGTCCGAAGCCTGTGCCTTTTTCTTCTTCCGTCCCTTCTTTGAGTAGAATAGATTTGGTAAGCAAATCATTCTTATCTTCATCTGATATTCCAATCCCCGAGTCTATAATCTCAATTTTGAAATAATTTTTTAACTCTGAAACTTTGATTTTTATAATACTATTTTTAAATGAAAATTTTATTGCGTTGGAGACAAGGTTAAGGAACAATTGAAGAAGTAATTGATGATCTCCAATAAGAATCAAATCTTCCTTAGCCGCTAATTCGATTGCTATGTTTTTGAGTTTATAAGAATACTCTAATTCCTGGATTACTTTATTTAAAACTGAATTCAAATCTATATATTGATGATTGAGTTCAACGTTTCCTGATTCAAACCTATCAAGGTTTAAAATATTATAGACCATTTGATAAGAAGATGTGAGTGCACTCTGACAGGCTTGCAGATAATAGAGTCTTTCCTCCCAATCCATTTCTTCTTTTTGGATCAATATATCTAGTAAATTTTTAGTATTTAAAATTGGGGATTTTAAATCATGCGAGACAGTTGTAATAAAAGTATCCTTCAGTCGATTTGCCTTGATTGCTATTTCCTTTTCCCTTTCTAAGTCTTTTGTCCTTTCTGTAACTTGTTTTTCCATTTCAGCATTGATACTACTTAGTTCTTCTTGTATTTTGAATTCATCTTCTAAGCGTCTTGCTTGAATTGATTCATTTTCTTCCTTTATTACTTGTACTTTTACGATTAGCGCCAAACAAAGAATTATCCTCTCTGTGCATCTAATCAGTATTGTATCTGTAAAAGATAAATCAAACTGTATAATGGCAAAAAGATTTAGTATCCGAGTTGACCATTCCATAAGACCAAAAATGGATGCTATGAATATATAGATCGCCGGCTTATAATTTTTTAGACTTGTTATAAATCCCATGGATACAATGAGGAGAGCCTCGATAATAGTTGCTATCATTCCAATCTTAAGTCCGATTGAATACGGAATAAAAAAAAGTAGGACAAATAAAATGAGGATAATAACAGTTAACCAGTTAAATAAGATATTTGCCTTTTTAGAGTATTTTTCTAAGTTTAGTATTACTCTGGAAAATTGTAATCCAAATCCAAGGGAAGAGACTATTGCGAAACTATTTAGATGATTTATTTCAGGATTATTTTTCCAGAAGTATTGAAATCCAATGCCGGTCAAAATTAAAAATATAAATAAAACGGATATACTATAAAGTGAGAAAAGTAAATTGCCCCAATCTTTCATTAGGCGAAAGAGGAGTATCCCGTATAGTGTAGATAATAGTAATATGCCGAAATGAAATCCATGTAATAGCTGTTCTTTGTTTAGCTTTTCTTCGAATTTTTGTCTGGAATGTAAAATTAATGGAAATTGTACCACTGTTTTACTTTCAAATTTAAAATAAAATGTCCTGGCTTTTTTTGCGGGAATACAAATTTCAAAAACTGGATTTCGATATTTAATTTCTCTATTATCAAAGGCAATTAAATTTCCACTTGATTTTTTTTCTATTTTTTCATCTACTACCTGATAGAAATCAATATAATCAAGTCTTGGAAAATCAATCTCAAGTAGATAATTGGCGTCATCCTCTAAATTATTTTGAAGAGAAAGACTTGCCCAAATTACTCTATTGGTAAATCCAAAATTGGGAACATCAGTTTTATTTTTATTCCAGCGTAACGGCTTTTTGGGATTTAGGATTTCTTCGATCTCTAGATCTTTTTCTGTATCTTCTAGAAAATAAATATTTTTACCTAGAATTTGTTCTTCCAATTTTTTCTCAATAATAACAGTATCAAAGGCAAATATTGCTTTGCTACAGAGTAAAACAATTAAGAATAAAAATTTTAGTTTGAGCTTCATGGTTTATTGAAAGTATTTTTCTCGCGCAGAATTTACTAGTTCAATTAAATTTTCCGCTTCGAATTTTTCTTTTAGTTTTACAATATAATATTCTACGGTTCGTCTAGAAATTCCTATTCTCTCAGCGATTTCTCGTGCTGAATGTCCATTTGCCACTAGCTTTAGAACTGAAATTTCTTTTTCCGTCAAAGCTAATGAATAATTTTTTGTTACCAGATATTTCATAAGCTTTTGAGAACAATAGAATTCTCCTTTAAGAATAGATGATAATGCTATTGGCATATTTAAGATATTATCTGATTTGAGTATATAGCCATTTGCCCCTAGCCTGATTGCTTCTCTAAAAAAACCTTCTCCTTCATGCACGGTGAATAATACAATTTTCATTTCTAAATAACGGGAGCGATTTTCTCGCAGGAAATCAATTCCGCTTTTACCGGGGAGGTCTACATCTAGAATTAGGATATCTATTTTAATTTTGTCTAGCTTTTCTATAATTTCTGCACTGGAAGACATTTTATGGATAACTTCAAAATTAGAATTGTCTTTTAAGACTGCTTCAATTCCAAACTGCGCAACTGAATGGTCATCCACAATGGCAACTTTGTATTTCAATTTTTGAACTCTCTTTGCATAATGTAAGTTTCAGATTTTTACAAAGGAAGTATACTCAAAAATTCATAAGTAAATTAGTAATAGTACTAAACGTCATACGCGTTTTCCCGATTGTTTTTTTAAAAGAACTGACTATACTAGGAGTATATTTATTTAGGAGAAAAGAATGAAATTAAATTGGTATACTAAGGCTTTGGCTTTACTGAGTTCTATGTGGTTAATAGCGATTATCTTTGCTTCGTGTCAACAATTAGGTTTAGAGAAAGAAAAATCAAATAATACAGCAGCTGCTCTTGTAGTTGCAGCTTCTTTAAGTAGAACGACTACGACAGCTACGACATCATGCACTTCTAGTACTTCAACAGGGACGACAGTGGTAAATGCCTCGGCTACTCTAGATGCAAGCACTGGATGTGTTTCAGGAGTTGCATCCTGCATGGATTCGGGTTTGCCTTCCTGGATCAAAGATAATTTTAAATGTGCGGTTGGATATACGAGTGGGACAAATTATGTTTTCAAATCGCAAAATGTTCCGAATACGAAAAGCTATTACTATGGCTCCTCTTCTCCACTTTATGATTCCTCTACTTCTGGAAATCCAAGTTCGATTGTAAGTCAAAAATTGGTGTATACAATTCCATCTACCGTAAGCAAAGGAACGGGAACGGATAGCACGCAAGGTGGGCTAGTGTCGATTGGAATTACTGTAAATGGACTTGCGATATTTAATAATGCGGCGGCACCGGGGGATACTTTGGCGACAGAGGCGCAGTCGTTTGACGCATATGCAGGACACCCACAAACCACTGGAACCTATCATCATCATACACAGCCTACAAAGCTTACTAATAATGATGCGAATCTAATCGGTATTATCCTCGATGGGTATGCGATCTATGGAAAAAAATGTGACAATGGCACAAGCTCGACTTCTGATGATTTTCAGCCAACGGATTTAGATTCATTGCATGGTCATACAAAGAAGACAATCCACTTTAGCACAGCTACTTACCATTACCATTTAGCTTATGATAGCACAGCTACCATTGATTCATTAATGGGATCTTATTTCTATGGCAACAAAGGATCTGTATCTAACTAGTATACTAGTTACCAGAATAGAAATTGAGTTTGTTCGTTTTGTGGTAATTCTGACTTAGCTGCTGGATGAATTGCGATTCCATCAGAATGGAGGCTACTGATAAAATCACCGCTTCCATTGGATGGAATTTCTTGCAGATAAGAATGATTACCCTCGTTGATAACTTTGACGCGAAAGTATTCTTCCATATCATGCTTTTTCTTTCGCGCTTTTAAAAGAGGCAAATAATAACTGGACTCTTGCGCAAGATGGAGAAATTTTCGAATGCAGGGCTCTACAAAAACTTTATACGTGACTCTTGCAGAAACTGGATTTCCTGGCAGACCAAAAAAAAGAGTCTCGCCTTTTTTCCCAAACCAGATAGGTTTTCCAGGTCGAATCTTTACTTTATGAAAAATTTCCTCTACTCCTAAACTTTTAAGCGTGTGTGGAATAAAATCAGCATCACCTGCAGATACTCCACCTGTAATGATGCATATATCCGTCTTAAAGCACCGCGGAATTTTTTCTAGGAGCAATTCAGGATTATCCGGTATTGTCCATAAATTTTGAATCCTTGCTTTATATTTTCTGAGCATCCCGCGGATCATTACCGAATTAGAATCTCGAATTTGATGTCGTAATGGATTCGTATCTACCGGCAAAATTTCATTACCCGTTGATATTAGACTAATACTCGGAGGGGTATACACATATATGTCACCGTATCCTATGGATGCAGCAACTGTTAAAAAAGAATCATCTACCAATGCTCCGTGCTCACCTACTTTTGTTCCCTGTTTTGCGTCCTCTCCCTGTTTTGCAATATTCATCCACTGGTGAAATTTCTCAGAGTGTATTGTAACGGTATTGTTATTTTCGGAAATGTCTTCTCGTTTTATGATTACATCAAAGTAATCTGGGACAGCCGCACCTGTCATAATTTTTACAGTTGAATTAGGTTTACTATTTGCTGGAGGTGTCCAGACATCTCCAGCAAATATTTCCCCGATTAGATGGAATTTTTTTGTTTTTTCTAATTCTTCCAATCGAAGCGCATAACCATCCATAGTTGCCCGATGGAAAGGAGGATAATCCCTATCTGTCGTTATTTTCTCTGCAAGACTAAAATTTTTTGCATCAAGTAATTTTTTCTTGGATTGTCTTACTTGCTCGACAGTATTTTCTAAAACTAGACTTAGCGCTTCTTGGACAGTTAGCATTTTATTAAGCGGGGTTTACTTCGATGTTGAAGCCTTTTCCGATTCCAGATAAAAGTCGAAAAGAAGTTTTTTGCCAGTTGGAGTCTTTATTGTAAAGAATAGTCGCATCCATTTTCTTTTCACTCATTGCTTTCATCCATCCTATGATTGCAGGGACGGAAGAAGAGTTCATTGCTTTTAATTGGGTAAAGTCTAAAACAATTTTTTTGCCCTTAGCCGCAGCGATTATTTCCAGATAATAAGGCTCCAAAGTATTAATAAGTTCTTTGTTGTCACTAGTTCCTTGCCATAATAAAAAATAGGAATCATCCTTTTCTTCTGCTTTAATTGATAAATTTCCAAACTCAAATGATTTCATAATGCATCCTCTATTTTTTTTGTAGCAATAACAGTTAATTTTTTTCCTACGATTTCGTATTTTAGGTTGAATTGTGTTTCGTAGGCTATTCGAAATAAGCCCAGTTGGCTTTGTCCTGACTTTGGGTTCTGTGCAATTTCTCCCAGTCTTTCCATGTAGAGAGATTCTAAGTTTGGCGCGTCTTTTATTTTATTTAAAAAATCTATGAAGTGTTGAATACTTTCGATTGACTCGATTCCGTTGGAAACAGAAATTCGTAGTTCATTATCGTAGCTTATCTCAAGTGAGACCTCGGTTGCATCATCTGTGGATAATCCGTATTTGATTGCATTTTCAAATAATTCCATCGAAACAATTTCCATTGCATCAATATTATCTATTGTAAAATCTTTTTTTTCAATCAATGCTTTGATCTGCTTGCGAATATCTGTTACAACATTCCAAATAGGCTTAGCACTGAATTTCATATAAAATTTTATATCCATTTTTTGTTTCATAAAATTTCGCCTCTCTATTTTCGTTTGCAAATCATAAAGGTAGTATCATCATCGGTCTTAAAGTTTTCTAGAGAAATTAAAATTCTTTGTTTAATAATTTCGACTGATTCATTACCTGATTCGTTTAAAATTTTGACCAACCCGTTAATTTCATACATGGAACCGTCGGTATTTATTGACTCTGTAATTCCATCTGTAAATAAAAGCAACACGTCCCCCGACTCCATAGTGATATGGTCTACTTGAAATTCATTGTGTAAATCATAATATCCTATCCAACTTCCATTTGTCTCAATAATTTCAACTGTCTTTGTCTTTGCTATATATAAAAGTAAGTCCTGGTGCATTCCTGAATAATAGATAGTTCCATCCATTTCTTTTAAAAACAGAGTCAGGGTCATATATTTTTTTAATTTCATTTTATGAATGTTAGAGGTAATTACCTGGTTGACTTTGCTCAGAAGTAGAGATGGATTTTTGGTTTCCATGGAATTTAAAATAGTATGAATTGCGGTCTGGGTCATCATCATAATTAAACCGGCTGTTACCCCATGTCCACTGACATCTCCAATCACAAACCATTCCCTTCCTTCCGTATGAATAATATCAAAGTAATCACCACCTACTAGGTCTGCGGTTAACATATAAGTTGCCACATCAAAACCGGAAAGAGTGGGAGTAGTAGGCAAGAGAGATGTTTGAATATCCTTTGCAATTTCCATTTCTGTTGTAACGCGAGTTTTTTCTTTTGTAATATTTTCCAGGTTGGAATAGAGACTTGCATTTTCAATAGAAATTGCAGCCTGTGAGGATAACATCTTGATAACCTCAATTCGATCTTTCGTAAACGTACCTGAGGTGAGATTATTTTCCAGGTAAACAATTCCTACTATTTTTCCTTTGCTTAGTAGTGGAATGCATAAAACAGATTTGGGTTTATTTTTTCTGATATAGGAATCTTTCAGCTTTCCTTCTCTTGTTACATCTTCTATAACTAATTCCTGCTTGGTTCTGTTTACAAAGTTCACGATTGATGAGGATAATAGCTCACTATTCTCATGTAACTCCGTTCGAGTAATATTTGTTTTATTTACGTTTGCATTCCAGGATGTTTCAATGAAGAGTTTTTCATTTTCTTCTAATAATAAAAATCCAGTTTCAGCTCCTGCGTTTTCGGCAAGAATTTTCATTAAAGATCCGAGTAATTTGTCTAGAATAATTTCACCTGAAATAATTTGAGATGCCTTTAGAATGGAAACAAAATCCAGGGAAAGATTCGCTTCCATCTTAGTCGTGCTATGGGTGTTTTTTTTAGAGATAATTGTTCTGCCACTAAAATAATCGGACTCACCTTCGTTTGTGGGCGCAGCAAGTGCAGGATATTTTTTTTCTAGCAGCGTTAATTTATTCTTAGCCCCCCAATTTGAGTAGGCATAGTAAGCCTTCCTGAGATGTATATAGGCAAATTCTCGTTTACCCTGCTCTATCCAGAATTTTGCAAATAGCTCATTGGCGAGAGCCTCTTCCTGGGTATAACCGTTCTTATTCGCTAATTCAATTGCAGAATCATAAAAATCTTGTGCAACAAGTCTATCCCCCAAGACTCTTGCTTTTTCAGCTTCTATTAAGTTCCATTTATGCTGATGATTCATCGGGGCATACATTGCCCAGGTTTTTAGTTGTGCCTGGTTTTCTTCTATTCTCTTCCACTCGGGATTTTCACTTAACGGTAAACTTTGCTTATTCGCACTAATGGATGATAGGGTAAGTAGAGAGTCATATAGATAAGAATTTACTTCTCCAATAGTTCCACCGCCGGCGCTTAAGTATTCTCTTAATTGAATTCTATCTTCTTTTGCGAGCTCTAATTCTTCTAATAAATAATGCACAAAAAATCTATGCAGATAAAAGTAAAAAAGCCTGGTTCTATCCCCTGATGTAATCGCCTCTTCTATGATTTTGTTTTGATGAGTAACAGAGTTCGATTCTAAACTATTCTCTCCACCTATTAATTTCAATGTTGCATCTAAAAAGATAGAACAGTAATTAGCCGCTGTTAGTTGATTTACTTCTTTAAGTTTTTCTTTGTAAGAGATGATTTTTGTTTTTAGATCTGGTAAAATTTCTCCTGACCAGAATAAATTTAGAGAAAGCGCATAACCACTATAACCTACAAATTCAAAAGAGCCAGTCTCAAGTCCAATCTGGTAGCCTGATTGAAGAATTGGAATTGTTTCTTTTAGATGAGCAGTCCGATGATGTAGAAATAAACCTATCCCTGTAAATGTTCCGGAGCGCATTAACTTGGAATCCGGCTCTAACCCTAAACGGTAAGCTAGCTTTCTAAATTCATCTAGCATTGGGACATCTTTCATAATATTGTTTAAGAGAATCCCATAATTTACATAACTGAAACTAGAGATAGGACTGTTTCCGAAGCGGATAGAATAGTTTACCTGTAAGATAATTACTAATACGAATAAAGGAGAACCAGCGTTGTAGCAGGCAGGGATTAGACAGGCGGCGATATTCATGATGGCGAGTTTTTCCGGATCAATCATTTTAGGAAGATAATATAATTCTTCTACTTTTCGTTCTCCCAGTAAGTGGCTAATTTCATTCATCCCCTTTACAAAGTCATCGGGAGTCGGGCTTTCAGGAAAATGGATACCAAATTTTGCTAATATCAACTGTCCCGTCTTAATTGCTTCCGGTAATTTATTTTGAGATGCGAGGGATTGTATCTTTACAAAGTACATGGGGACTTGATCTAGAATAGTCTTAGCATTTTGTTTTAAGTCCTCCATCCATTTATCCATTAGATCAAATTCTCCAACTAGAGATGCAACCTCTGCTCCGAGTTCATGGAGTGATAGAGTCATTTTATAATTTTCCAACCATGCATCTGTTCCGAGTAATGCAATACCTATCTTCGCATACTCGATAGTTGCCTGATAAGCACTCGAAGATCTTGCTTTATGAGCGGCTAATAGGTTCATTGCAGCTAATTCTACTTTATCTTCTTTACTTTGTAGAAATGAAATTCCATAATTGAGTTGATTGACTAGAGAAAAAATTCTCTCCTCTTTTATTTCCTCGGACATTCTTTTCTCTAGATGCCTACCTATCAGGAAATGAGTCTTTGCACGCTCCTTTTCGGGGATTAGAGAATAACAGGATTGCTGGACTCTATCGTGTGCAAATTTATATTCTGGAATACTTTGCTCTTTATCAATATTCAAAAAAGAAGGAGAGTCTATATCTGGAATTGAACCAATAGGAATTATAAAATTTTCACCTATCGCATATTGGAGGTTAATCAGGGTATCCTCTAGAGATCTTTCTGCAACCAGCGATAAGGTTTTTAAATCAAACTGGTTTCCTATGCAAGCGGATAATTTTAATAAACCCTGAGTAATTTCTGGGAGAATCTTAATCTTACCGGTCATAAATTCTACTACATTATCAGTAAAACCTCTCTTTTCTATCTTCTCAATATCCCATACCCATCTTCGGTTCTTATCGTCAAACTCGAGTAATTTTTCTTTAGAGAGTGATTTTAAAAATTCGTTTAGAAAGAATGGATTCCCTGCTGTCTTTAAATATACGAGGCTCGAGAGTGAACTTACTTCTTCCACTGGCAAATTTAAAGTATCCACAATGATTTCTATTACGCTGTCTAAGCTTAAAGGGGAAAGAGAAATATAATTGAGAATAGCCCCTGTCTTAGAAATTTCGCTGAGTGTAATCGACAATGGATCTGTAGTGGATATTTCGTTATCCCGGTAAGCACCGATTAAAAATAACCCAGGGGAGGCATGGCTCATCAATAAACGCATGAGCCTAAGAGATGCACTGTCTGCCCATTGAAGATCATCTAAAAAAATAACAAGTGGGTGCTCTGTTCTGGTGAATACCTTGATGAATTTTTGAAATACAAGGTTAAAGCGATTTTGTGATTCATTTGGTCCGAGCTGGGCTACCGGTGGTTGTTCTCCTGTGATGAGTTCTATTTCGGGAATTACATCTACTATTATCTGTGTATTTTCTCCAAGGGTAGATAAAAGCTTATTCTTCCATTCCTGTAATTGTATTTTACTTTCGCATAATAGCTGTTTGACTAAGTCCTGAAATATATTAACGAAGGCTTTATAAGGAATATTCCTGTTGTATTGATCGAACTTTCCAGATATAAAGTATCCGCGTTTTTCTGTGATAGGTCTATGAATCTCATTGACTAATGATGATTTACCGATACCTGAATATCCAGCAATTAAAAGCATTTCACTTTTATTCAAGATAACTCTATCAAATGCATTTAGTAAAATTTCTAACTCTTTTTGTCTACCATATAGTTTTTGTGGAATCCGAAACTTATTCGAATTATCTCTCTTTCCTAAGGCAGGAAAAGATGCGGTATAATTGTATATGCCGGCACTCAAAGATTCTAAGTCATATAGGATTCCACTGCTGCTTAAGTATCTATCTTCAGATGACTTTTCGATTAATTTCATTACTAAATCTGACAAAGGAATAGGTATTGATGAGTCTATTTCGGATGGAGGAGTCGCATGTCTTGCTATATGAGAATGAACTAATTCCATAGGGTCTGTGTAGTCAAATGGTAATTTGCCGGTCAAAAATTCATAAAAAGTAATTCCAAGAGAATAAAAGTCAGTCCGGTAATCTACCCCCCGATTCATTCTACCCGTTTGCTCCGGAGAAATATAGGCAAGTGTGCCTTCTAGAATATTCACATTTTCTAATACTACGTTTTCAATATCTGAAGTTGTGGAAATTTCGAAGTCAATCAGTTTTAGATTTTCAGTTTGTGGATTATAAATGAAGTTAGACGGGTTTATATCTTTATGAATAATATTTTTTCTATGAGTCTCTTCTACTGCTTTAGTCATTAGAATAGCAATTTTAAAAAATTCCTCCAAGGTAAATTTAGTTTTGCGATATTCTTTTAGGGATATACCGTCAATATCCTCCATTACAATTCCCTGACGGTTGTCCTGTTTTGTTAGTTCATAGACTTTTGTGATAAAGGGAGAATCGAATTGAGATAAGATACTAAATTCATTTCGTAGCTTTGCGACTAGGCTCGGCGTAGGGAAATCACTCTTTAATACTTTTAGAATTACTTTTGTTTTGTTCTCTTTGTGGACTCCTTTATATATTTCTATATGATTTGTTTCTTGCATTTTTTCTTGAATTAGATAGCTTTCAAATTCCTGCATATTTTTTTACCTGCTTAATTTCGTTTGCAAACCATAAACGTAATATCATCTTCTGTTTTAAAATCTGCGAGAGAAACTAGTATTTTATTTTTAATTTCAAGTGCAGATAGGTTTTCTGATTTTTCTAAAATTGCAATGAGTCCACTTATTTCAAACATTTCTTTTTTGGAATTGATGGACTCTGTTACACCGTCCGTGAATAAAACTAATACATCACCCGATTCCATATAGAAATTATCTACCTGAAATTCGTCGTGTAAATCATAATATCCTATCCAACTTCCGTTAGTCTCAATTATTTTAACTGATTTTTTATTTGCCTGATACAAAAGTAAATCCTGATGCATACCTGAATAGTAAATCATTCCATCTGGCTCTTTAAGAAAAAGAGTAAGAGTCATATATTTATTCAGCTTCATTTTATGAATGTTAGAAGTTATCACCTGGTTGACTTTACTTAAAAGTAAGGATGGATCTTTTGTTTCCATAGAGCTTAGGATCGTATGAATTGCAGTCTGGGTCATCATCATGATTAAACCGGCTGTTACCCCATGTCCACTAACGTCCCCAATTAAAAACCATTCT
>JANMOF010000370.1:0-5798 GCA_031368925.1 Leptospiraceae bacterium | reverse complement strand
TTTTAAGAAAATTTCTAATTGGAGTTTTCTAGTCTTTAATCGCCTTTAAAATTTCTATTGAGTTCAACTGCTTATGATATTCCAAAAGCCCAGAAAACTGCCCCACGGTAAAGAACTTCTTCGAACAGAAAAGTTTACCTTGATTTACTTGGGAGCCGGTAACCTTCATTATTCCTTTATAGGAGATAAAGGACTAGTATATGGAGATATAGACTTCAAAAAAAATCATTTCAAAGTCATCCCGCTTTTAACCATTGCTACTCTTATTACCTCTTATCTTGTTTTAGGCACAAATCCAACTTCGGCGATGATAGAGCCTAAAGAGGTATTGCAAGAAGAAATAGTAGAGAACGACGAGCGTGATAAACTAGCAAAGAACGCTGATGAAAATTATTTAAAGCAAACAGAAGCACAAAAACTAGCAATTATAAAATCCTCCGATGCCTCTGGCAAAGGAAAAGTAAAACATATTTCTTACCATGTAAAAGAATCAGACACCATGCAGTCCATTTCTTCTAGTTTTAATGTTACACCGGAAGCGATTAGAGAAGCTTCTAACTTAAAACCAACAGATAAAATTTATCCGGGCAATGTCCTCAGTATCCCCAACCGTCGTGGTCTTCTCTATAAATTTAAGAATGGAGACACACTCGCAAAAGTGGCTAGTACCTATAAAGTTAGTGTAGATGAAGTCATTGAAGAAAACAAATTAGAGGAAGCGGATATTTTTATGCCCGGGCAAAAAATATTTCTTCCTGGTGCAATCATTCCTGATCCAACCCCTGTTTGGTATTCGCCAGTAGTTTCAAATATTATCACATCTGGATTTGGTTGGCGCTCTTATCCTAGGTATCAATTCCATGAAGCATTGGATCTAAAATCAAATTATGAACCTGTGCGCGCTGCAAGATCCGGTAAAGTAATTTATAGCGGCTGGATGGGTGGTTATGGAAATGTGGTTATACTTGAACACAGTGGTGATTTGAAAACTCTCTACGCGCATAACTCCAAGTTATATGTTAGGGAAGGCGACTATGTGTTAGGCGGAAAAGTAATTTCTAGATCTGGTTGCACTGGTTATTGCTTCGGCGCCCATTTGCACTTTGAAGTAATTAAGAATGAACGGTCAGTGAATCCTACTAGTTTTATCAAAGGTTTTAGTTTTTAGTTTTAATCCATGGTTAAATATCTTTTTAAAACTGTCCTTCCCAACAAAAGAACTCGGGAATGACAATCTGAAATGCTCGTCGGATTTTTAAATTTTTACCTAGACTGCAAGTCCCCTATAGGTTAGGTTATTGACAAAGCGAAAAGTAATTATGAAAGATTTTACAAAGAGGTTTCTCATGAAAAAGTTTCTGTTCAGTATTCTAGCTTTGAATATTTATAATTGCTCTACTACACAACCAGAAGTAAAAGATATAAAGACCCAATTGAACGAACGAATTGTTAATTCTTACGATACTACCCTTCCTTTAAGAGTTTTATTTTCAACTCTACGAAAACCTATTTCGGCTGACGTTTCTTGTTCAAATAATTATTATTCTACTCAACTTGATACAACAGAGAAATTTGGAGCCTGTGAAGTGATTGTGCCTGCCTCTCATGATATCGGCAGTCTTGACCAAGATGCTTCCGGCAGCAGTGACAAATATTATAAACTGGAAAACCATCAGTCCATTTCAAATATCGACTCGCTTAAAACAGAGATTAATAAAAACCAATTTCCTGAAATTATTGTTTTCGTGCATGGATTCAATGTGAAATTTGAGGAAGCAGTTCTACGTGCTGCACAAATAAAATATGATCTGAAGTTTGCCGGCGAAGTGGTGTTATTCTCCTGGCCTGCTGGATCCGAAGATGGAGTTCTTAATCAATTACTGATTAAGGGAACCTATCAAAATAACTTAACGAATGCGAAAGCGTCTATATTTACTTTCAAAAAATTTCTGTCTGACTTAGACACGACTAAAAAGAAAATTCATTTAATCGTTCACTCTATGGGACACCAAGTGGTATTACCCGCAGTTGCCAATTTGAATCGAGAGAAAAATGAAAAATTAATTCAACAAATGGTATTAAACGCTCCCGATTTTGATTCGGCTGAATTTAAAGGAATTGCTGAGAATTTAAAAAAATCAGCAGAGCGCATAACAGTATATTGTTCACCCGGCGACAATGCGCTAGTTGCCTCAAGTAAGATAAATCAAAATAAAAGACTGGGTTCTTGTGAAAAACATTCAGGAATTGATATGGTAAATGTTAATCCCGTCGATTCTCCTGTCATGGGTCTCGGTGGACTAGGTCACGGTTATTATTCATCACGTCCTATACTAACAGATCTCTATCAGGTTATTCTAGGTCTTGAAGCTAAGAACCGTTTATTCCTAAGAAAATCCTCTCCAAATAATGGAGAAGATTATATAATGAGACGATAATAGAAATATGAAAAAGATATTCTTCTATTTTGTTTCAATTCTATGTTTTATTTCTAATCAGCCAATTTCTCTAGCTGATAAGGAATTTGTAATTTTTTATTTTTGTGATATGAATGGCAGATACGAATTCGATCAGGATGGAAGAAAGGGACTAGCTACAATTTCAGAACTAAAGCGTCAGGAGTCGAAACGGTTTTATGATCACAAGGGACAAGTGTTGTTAATCTCCGGCGGAAATTTTTCTGGAACTGGTGAAAATATGAGAGCTCATTTTAATCTTCTAAATAAGGCAGGATTTGATGTAGCGTTTATTGGAGAAGAAGAGTTAAGTTACTTAGAATTAAATCCTGCTCTAAAAAATTTACAATTACCTCTCATTGCTGAGAGAGAAAATGAATTTAAGGCAAACACTGAGAAGCTTATTAAATCGGAAGGAATTCAGTTTAGGATTAGTCATAACCTCGCTTTGGTTGAAGACACTTCTATTGACGTACAGCTATTATTCAAGAACGGAGGTTCTTACGATTATTTAAAATCTGTAGATGTTCAAAAACCAGTGTATTATTTCCTAAACGAAAAAGAAATCTCTTCCTTTAGTTTTAAAAAAAATATTTATACAGTTCAGTGTCCCGGACCTGAAAAAGTAGGCAAGATAAGTTTATACTTTCGAAAAAAGACTTTGATTCGACAAAGACAGGAATTTATTCCGCTTAATACGAAAGATTTAAATAATTCATGGCTTGAACCTGACAGAGAAATAATTAACGAGCTGAAATAGGCAAAGAAAAATAGAAGGTGCTTCCTATCCCTACTTTGCTTTTTATCCAAATTTTTCCCCCTTGCATTTCTACAAATTCTTTACATAGTATAAGCCCGAGACCTGTTCCTTTTTCATTTTCAGTCCCTTGCCTATTAATTTTAGAGTCAATTTTAAAAATCTTCTTCAGATTTCCGGATTCGATTCCTATTCCTGTATCTTGAATAGCAATTTCTAAGTAATTATTTTTTTTAGTTACGGATATTGTTATTTTGCCGTAAGAATGAGTAAACTTAATTGCATTAGTTAGGAGATTTCGTAAAATTGTATTAACCAGAAATTCATCTGCGTACACTGTATCATTTTCTAAGACCAATGATTCAATTGTAATATTTTTTTTTAAGGCATTTACATCTACAAGAGGCAGGGTATAAGATAACAATGAATGGATTGAAAGATTTCTGCGGTTAACACTTATTTCCCCGGTTTGTGCTTTTGCCCATAGAAGTAAATTTTCTAATAAGCTAAAGGCAGATTTAGATGTAGCTTGAATTAACCTACAATAGCGACCTAGTTTTTCAGACAGATCACTATCAGCATTTATTTTTGTTTCCATAATCTCGGCAAGACCTGTTATACCGGCAAAGGGATTTCGTAAATCATGTGCAATGATACTAAAGAATCTATCTTTTGTTTTATTTAATGTCTGTAACTCCTGTGTATATTTCTTTAACATTGCTTCTGACTTTTTCATTTCAGTGATATCAATAAAGCTAATGACTATCTCTGAAATATTGCCGTTGCTGTCCAATGCTGGATACCCATTCACCATTACCCACACAGTATCCTTTGTAGCAGGACGATTCACTGCAAAGATTTGATTTTTGATTGAAACATGATCACGCGCAATAATACTTACAGGATAATCTTCCGATGATATTGGTTCTTTATCTTCATTTAAAAATTTCCAGTTCGGGTCAATTGCTAATTTACCTTTCATTTGCTCTTCGGTTAGTCCTAACAATTCAGAAGCTCTATGGTTATTCATTATTATTGATGTATCAGGAGCATGTATTACAACTCCTGCTTCGATATTTGTGAGCAGTCCCCTATATCTTTTCTCACTCTGGCGGAGTGCTTCTTCCGCCATTACTCTATTTGTGATTAGAGTTCTAATTGAGAAGTATTGATAGTTTTTTCCTTGTTCATTTTTTAATGGGACAATGGTTGTGGCTACCCAATAGTAGCTTCCATCTTTTGCTTTGTTTATAATTTCCCCATGCCATGTATGTCCTATATGTATAGCTGCGTACATCTCTGCCCAAAACTTGTTATCGTGGAAACCTGAATTGATAATACGGTGGTTACCTCCTATTAACTCCTCTTTTGAATACTGGCTAATTTCGCAAAATCGTTCATTAACATAAACAATTGTTCCTGCTAAATTTGTAAGCGCCACGATTGCATGCTGGTCAATAGCAAAGTGCCGCTGATTTATTTCGAAATGTGCAGATTGTATTTTCTTTAAATTTTCAAACTCTAGAGATATTGCTTCTTCAATTATTCTCTCTGCTTTAATTTTTTCAGTTACTTCTTCAAGAGTAAGTATTAGGTTTTTAGTAATTCCGGATTCGTCTTTGATTGGGACTAGGCTCCAATTCCAGAAGGTTATTCCACGCTCTGGTTGATCAGGAAACTCAAAAGGCTTCGCCTCCACAAAATAAGGATCACCTTTCTCTACTACATTCTGAAAGATTCTCTGATTTTCTTCATTTGGATATAAATGAAAATGATTTTTTCCGAGGAAGAAAGAAGCGGGTAACTTGCAAGTAGCCGCATAAGCACCATTTACATAGAGAAAATTAAACTTGGTATCAAGATATACAATCATGATAGGAGTGTGTTCTAGGATAGTCGCTAAGTTTTGATTAGCGTTAGTATTTTTTCCATCGAATGGTCTAAAAAAATTTACAGAATCTACTTCCTGAAACTTTTTTCTTTCAGTTGTATTAGAGTGTATTTCGAAATTATGAATCGGGCTAGAAATAAGAACGATTCTATTTTTATTTTCCAGACCTTTATAAAAATAAAGCCTCCAATCAAAAAATAGGAACTCACCATCCCTGTGCTTGAAACGAGAAATTGTAACAACAGAGTTTTCCTTTTCTTCGCAAAAGGAAGATTCAATTTTTGAAAAGAGCAAATCCTCCGGGTGAAGGATACTCTTTAAGTTTTGATTGATGAGCTCTTCCGATTGATACCCTAATAGCTGATTAATATTCGGAGTTATAAATTCGAGATTTCCGTTTGAATTCATTTCAATAATTAAAGGGAGTGCTAAAGGATTGGATTGCATTAAACTAACCTCTCAATGAAATAAACATACCAATCGTTACTAAAAAAATGATACTAGTAAATATACCTAATTATTTATAGGGTAAACTTTATTTTAATGACTATGATGCTTTCGACAAAGTGATGCTTTTAAAATATTTCTGTCAAATAAAATCGCTTTTAGAATTAGAAAAAGTTTATGTAAGATACTATTTTGACTTAAGTTGAATTGCTTACCTAAAAAATTTGGCTGGTTGTCTATCCTCCGG
>JANMOF010000348.1:0-11138 GCA_031368925.1 Leptospiraceae bacterium | reverse complement strand
TTAGCAAAGAATGAAGTCTTTAGGGAGAAAAAGTTAGAAGAGAGACTTTATAATATTTCTTTTTATACTTTTTATGCCGGAATTATCATTGCGGGTTTGGGGAAGGCTTCTTTAGTGATAAGGAAAATTTTTGAAAGTTTTCTTGAGATACGAATCCATTTCCTGCATACATTCGAAATTTTTTCTAATTACTCTCTTCTTATTTCTGCTTTCGGAACACTTATCTTTGCTTACATATATTTGAAATACCCAGGGTATATTAAAATAAGTTTTCTTTTAAAAAGAATTAAACCAGGATCTATAGATTGGAGTCGCTTTACTACTGGCGGAATCTTTGTTATTGATGCAAAAAATCAATCTCATATAAATACTCTTATAAGTGCCAATAGCCATATTGAAATATTTAAAAAGTTTCTTCTTATTCTTGAAAATTGGAATCCAGGTCGAAATCATGATGAAATTGTCTATCAATATAAATTAATAAAATTGTTAAAACAAAAAATGCCTTCTGAAGTGATTAATAAAGAATATCCTCTCGGTAGTAAAGAAGATTCTAATAGAGGAAGAGCGGACATTGTTATCAGTGAAACTATTTTAATTGAAATGAAGAAAAATATAAATTCATCCGGCGTTAAAAGAGCAAAAGGACAGATTATAGAATATCTAGATTCTTGGAAGGATAGGGGTTTAGTAGTTTTGCTTTTGTGTGATATTAGCTTTGAGTATGCACAGGAATCTTTTTCAAAATTCATTGCGGAATTGAATAAATCGAATAAACAAGTAATAGCAATAGTAGTTAGCGATTGGCAATAAACAATAGAGCAGAGGATAAACCCCGATATTTCAATTTCCAAGATCGGTACACAAAGCAGAAGTTCAAAATGGAAAGCGGAAACTAATTATCGAATCATTTTTTATTCTATTTAGATAGGGTGAATGTTTTTCCGATTGGAGTAAGTAATTTGCTTTTTGTGTTTTTTAATTCTTTTCTTACGAATTCGATTTCTCTGATTGTCTCTGGATCATAATAAATTTCACCACATCGGTCACATGCTTCAACCTTTACTTTTATAACTGCCGTGTTGTTTCCAACTTTAATGAATTCATCAATAGTTTTTAATGAGATTTGCCCTTTCCCGCACATTGGACATTTATCTAATAATCGTTTCATTATCGTTGCCTCCATATTTTTTTAAAACTATCCTTATTTTACTTTCTGTCAACTTCTAAAAATCATTTATCTCTATATGTCCAATGTAATTGACGTGCTCCCTAAAAACGCATCCAAATGAAAGGTTTTATTGAAAATAGTAGGGGACTCGACTTCTGAGATGATTGCGATCTCAGAAGTCGAGCTTTACAGATTTTTTTCTTTAATGACGGTAAGAATTTCTCTAATTTTTTCCATTGATATTTTTCTTTTTCCATTTGAAATGCTACTGAGTTCTGATGGACTTATGTTTAATAACTCACTTAGTTTTTTATATTTATACTTTTCCTTTAGTTCATTTATTCTTTGCGTTAAATCAGCAAATACTTTTTTATCTTCAGAAGTTAATTTTTTTCTAACTTTCTTAAAATCTGAAAAGCTAATTGAAATATCGGGTAACTGCCTATACTCAATTAGCCCCTGCCGTTTATTTGTAAGGAAGACATACCCAAATAATTTTATTCCTGCTTTGTCATAAGCCATAGCGGCTTCTTCAGGAGTATCATATGCGCCAAGCCGATATTCCATCTCACCTTTAGAAATAGTTGCAATATATTTTTCAATCGAACGTAAATAAGCAACCCCATCAAAATTTTTTGGTCTTAAATTATTTTTTATATACGCACGCATTTCCTTTCCGGCTAATACGCGTAAATTGCTCTTTTGATTATCTAGATTATCTCCATTCAAATGGATTACTTGAATGGATGAATCAGACACTTTCATAATTTCTCTGTGTAGAAAAATCATTCTTCCTTTATTTTGTAAATCTACTTCAATTCTATATGCCTTAGAGTTAGGGAGAATACTTTTAATGAGCCATTTATATTGGTTCAAATATTCAAAGTCTTCATCGTCTACAAGGGTAAATTTATCTTTTGGCAGTTTTATTTTCTTCATTTTATTTTTTTCTAAAAGGATTATGTCTATTAGCCGTCTCGCTTTCGTTTCTTTGGACTACCTAAGACAAATGAACGTCACATATTTATTATAATTCTTTATTTTTTTCTTAGAGTGTAGAAAAAACTTGAAATCCTACTGAAAGCTTTTTTATTTTTTAATTTTTACTAGTAAAAATTAAAAAAGTTGAAATTTTTATCCCGCCTAATTCCTATGGCTATAAACCGTCTAATGTTTTCAATAATTGACGAGAGTATTACAAATTTAAGTGAAAAGGAAATAAAATGAAAAAGTTATCTTTAAAATATTATAAAAAATCTATACCCAACGTATTTACTAATTTTAAAACTAAATATTATTTCTACTGGGCTTCTTGCTGTCTTTTAATATTGAGCGCGACCTTGTTATTAAATCTATCTTTTGGTCAAACTAATGGAATTGAAAATAATCTACAGCCTATGCCTTCCGTTTCTGTAGATTTAAACGGTAAATCAAATGTATCCTATCAAATAGAAGTTCCTGAAGGAACTAAGGGTGTTGATCCTGAATTATCAATCCATTATAATTCTTCCGGTGGTTTCGGAAACATGGGAGTAGGTTGGAATCTTTCTGGTATTCATTGGATTGCAAGAGATGCAACTTATGGAATTGATTATACGACTAACGACAAGTTTACCTCAACGCTAGGTGGCGCTTTGGTTAAAGGAAACGGAGCCGATGATAATTATTATTCACGTAAAGAAACCTTTATGAAATTTACCCCTGGACCAGCATATGGTTCAGGGGTAAATGCGGCTCCTGGTAGTTGGACTGCTTATGATAAGTCTGGAACAAGTTACGTATTCAGGAATCGTAAAGCTCAAGGTGTATTGCCTAGTGGAGATACAATTGCTGTTTGGGCTTTGGAAGAAGTAAGAGATATTTATCAAAATGGGTATACTATCACTTATCCGACAGTTCCGGTTAATGCGATTATATTTACCTATGTGGGCAGGACTGTAACCGTAAATTTAAAGACAGTTGCAAACCCAATAGCAAGTTATTCTAATAATTCCGCATTTCCTGATAATTCGATTGTAGATAATATTGTTATAACCGCAGGAAGTAATCTTTCTAGGACATATTCTTTTTTCTATGACGCAGATTCGAATGGTCAAGAGATTCTAGCAAGGATTGATAAATCTGAAAAAATTAATGGGGGTAATATCAATTATACTTCCATTTCTTTCAAATACAAACAGACTTCTCCTCCTTCTTTTACTACTATAAGTGAATTTTCAAATTCGGATTCCTACGCCAGGATTCAAATCCCGCTGTCCGATAAAAGTTCTTGTATTCAAGGGGAAATAGACTGTCTGAAATTTGCGACAACGACCTGTTCTGAGGAATTGACAGCTACTCAGACTGCTGCTGCCGCAGTAACTGCTTGTCAATTAGCACCGCCAACTTGTCTGGCTGCACAGGCAAACGCTACTACCGCGACGGCAGCCTATACAGCATGTCTTAATAAAAAACAAGATTTTAACCAAAAGTGCAATCAGTATAAGAATACGTGGTTTATCCCATGTATGACAGGAATGAGTTCTCCAATGGCGGTTCAAACACCTATAGATATTAACGGTGATGGAAAGCAAGAAATTGCTTTAATTAATGGATCAACTAGTGCAGGCACTGTACATATCGAGTTAATGTCTTTAACAAATGGTGCAATGACAAAGTCGCTAGCTCCAAATAATTTAGCAAATGTCCAGTATAAAACATTTCAAACATCTGGATTCGGTGATGTTAACGGGGACGGAAAAACGGATTTTGTATATTCAGATGGCTCTATATTACAAGTTGCTTTTTCAAACGGCTCTACTTTTTCTACTCCTGTTGGGCAGGCTAATATAAGTATTCCGCTAAGTATTGACAATTATAGAACGAATACTCCTGATTTTGCGTGGAAAGGTGGGCTTATTGATATTAATGGAGATAACCGAGCCGATTACGTAAAAGTAAAGGACGGTTCAAGGTTAGGAATTCATTTAAGCCAGGGAACTACTTTTGGAAATGAAAGCATAGTCGACGTTGGGACTGTTTTCCAAGACTTAGGTGAGGGACAAGAACCTGGTCAATTCATAGACATCAACGGCGATAGAATTCCTGAATATGTTTTTGTTCAATCAAATCCAAGCCAAATTGTGGCAAAGTATTTTAATTCTTCGTTTAACGGTATACTGGAACCAAAAACATTTCCTATTTCTGGCGGAACAGAGAATGCAAGAAACAGATGGCTAGCAGACATTAACCGCGATGGAAAAGTTGATTTTATTACCCTCAATTCAAGTTTAGGGTATACTGTTTATTTATTCGATGGAGTAAGTTTCAATAAACAAGACGCATTTTATATTTCTAACACTACCTATTCAACCAAAGATAATCCTATGCCTAAATTTTTCGCGGATGTGAATGGAGATGGGTATACGGATATTATCCGCCATTGTCCTGATGGAGTAATTCGAATTAGCTTTGGAAATGGCTTATCATTTAGTGACGCTCAGTCTCCTACTCATCCTGGCATGATAAGTCTACCTGCAAAACATCTTTGGAGTATAGCAGATTTGAATGGTGATGGCTTAACAGATATTATAAGCATTAAAGAGACGCAAGGATCATCTATTAGCAATGTTAGCCCTGCTTTACAAGCTATTGGAAATGCTCAAAGCTCATGGGACAACACTATTGGAAGTCTTGGGGGCAATAACACAATTACCAATGCAGTAGTAACTCATTTTATGCCACCTGGACTCAGTTATTGGTTGGATATACTTTCGCTTCTTCAAACTGCCAGTATGAGCTATGAAAGTAAGGTAGAAGTTTTTATTCAAAAACCGAGAGTAAAAGAGAATCAAATTGAGGTAGTTGATGGAGGGGTTGAAAGAACGATAAGCTTATCATATACAGATTGTAAAAAACGCAATAATACTCCTTCATTAGATTACGATGAATTTGGTAGTCAAGTTCAATATGGCTGTTCAATTGCTTTGTCATCGTTACCACCTTCAATACCTGCAACACCCCCACTTCCTGCTGTTTCAATAGGAAGTGCCGTTTATCCAAATTTACCAAATACTGGTATTGGAGATGTAGTCGCTTCGATCACAACGAAGGTAGGAAGTCTCTATTCGAATACGGATACTTACCTTTATTCGGATAATCGTATCTGGATGGGCATACCGGACAAGATTGTAGGACTTGGATTTAGAGAAAGGACAATTACCAGTAGCCTCAGTGGAGATACGCACTTAGAAAGGTATATTCATGCCTCAAATATTTATGCCGGAATGTCGGACTATAACGAGACCACGAATGCCGGAGTAGTAGGCTATAAGCAAAAAACGAGCATGTCATATACACCCTATGCATCCTATCCACCAGGGCGAGACAATTGGATGGCTCTCGATCATACTTCTCAGACTGCTTACAGAGATGGTTTACCTCTGATAACAACTGATCAAAGTTATGTTTATGATTTATATGGCAATGTCAAAACTAAAACAACCTCTGCTGCGGGATCAACCGTTACTGAAGAAAATGCATTTTTAAGTGACGACGGAAGATGGATTTTAGCCAGACCAAATCAGACAAAAAAAACAATAGATAATGTCACAATCGAAAACACTCTTTATTCCTATTCAGACGATAAAAATATTACTGTCACAAGTATGGCGGGAACAGTTGCTGCGGCTACTTCCTATATAACACTTGACGATTTTGGAAACCAACAATCAGTAAAAGACCCCCTCAATAGAATAACTAGTTACGAATATGACAGCGTGGTTCACAATTATGTTACCAAAGTAACAAACCCCGCTAACTTTACCGTTACTAAAACTTACGACACAAGTCTTGGACTTGAATTAACAGCCCTAGATGCAAATGGTGCTGTGATGACTAAGAAGTATGATAATAAGGGTAGGCTAAGCGAGATTATCCCTCCTGGTGCTGATTCTTATGTAGAGAGATACTCCTATGTCGATTATGCTGTTGGTGGTGCTTACTTTAAATCTGTCACTAAGGCAATTGTAAATCCCGACGGTGGGGAGACATTGGCAGAAGAATACTTTGACATGCTAGGAAGAAGCGTAAGAAAAGAATCGCCAGGCGTAGGAAATAATATAATCGTCGAGACAACTGAATATGACAGCAAAGGACAGGTAACCCGAAAATCAAATCCATATTTAGAGAATGTGGAAACTCCCGTGTATACAGTATATACGTATAACCCGTATGAGGGATATGTGACTAAAGTCAATCATCCAGACGGAGGATATACCATTCCGACATATAACGGGTTTAATGAGTCTACTCAGACGTATGCGCCAGACGCTACATTGATTGGGTCACAGGATTTAATTAAGAATGCAAAAGGTCAAGTGCTGACAAAAACGATAGATGGAAAATCATTAAACTATCAATATGACACAGCCGGAAGATTGACTAAGATTTTAGATCCCGAAGGAGAGGCAACAACGACAGCATATGACAACGCAGGAAGAAAGACTTCTGTCACGGATGTAAATTCTGGGACTACAAGTTACACTTATGACCAAGTAGGAAATATCAAGACTCAAAAAGATGCGAGAAATATTACGGCTACGTTTACTTATGATAATTTGAATAGACCAACACAAATTACATCTACAGCTAACGGAGATACTCCGGTCATTATGAAATATGATGACGGAAATTATGGGAAAGGAAGACTTAGTTCTATTGAAGATGAAAGCGGCAAAACAGAATATCGTTATGATATTCGCGGGAATCAAATCGTTGAGAAAAAAAGTCTAGACGAAATTACAGCGTTCTTACAAAAGAAATATGATGTAAGAAATAGAATTCAACAATTGGTATATCCAGATGGAACAAAGTTGAATTATAATTATGCGCCAGCAGGTCAATTAAGAGAAATCACAATGGACTCGGCAGACGGTAATTCTCTAGGTCACTCGGTTGTGAAGTATGAAGATTATAAAATTGAAAATAATATACTTACGATTACGAAACGAAATGGAAACTCCGTTGCTACAGAATATAAATACGATAGAATCAAAAAATATCCGATAGGCGTTACGTATAGAATAAAAGACAATCATATTGAATCACAATTGGCATATAGTTATGACATGAAAGGAAATATGACAAAGATTGATGATTTGATTATTGGAAATCGTTCTCAGAGTTTTGAATATGACAATCAAAATAGATTGACTAAAGCTACTGGTAAGTATGGAGTAGAGTCGTATGCCTATGGAGATAATGGAAATATGCTTCAAAGAGGACAATACACATTATCCTATGAAGACAATAATCATAAACACGCTGTCACTAAAACGCACTCTCAAAATACAGGAGTATTTAATTATTCCTATGATGAAACTGGAAATATGATTTCTAGAAACGGAGATGTGTTAACGTATAATGGAAAAGGAAAATTAAAAGAAATGATACTTTCTGGAACATCGGCTAAGATTAGTTATAACTACAATGCAGCAGGTGCAAGAGTCAAAAAAATAAATACAACCGATAATTTAAAAAGCTATTATTTATTTGACGGGATTTATGAGATTACAGAAAGATCAGGTCAGTCCGTAATTCACACTGTGTATATGAAAGGTCTTGCAAATGAACTGGTAGCACAAATTAGTCGTAATGATGCTGTAATGCTGCAAGAAACAAATCTATCATCAAATGATAGTGGTATATTTTCAATTTGCAAAGATACGGAATTAACCTGTAATCAATTTTTAAAGAATCAACTTAATGTTTATTTTACAAACGTAGTATATTCATTAGCCGTTACAATGGTAAAAGTAGAATTCAAGATATTTGTTTGGGGATTATTGGTTTTGGTGTTGTATGCCATTTACTGGTTCGACCTATCCCCTAAATTTTTATTACTTGGGCAATTTAAACTACAAGTCCCCTTTCCTATTTGGAAAGGGGAGGTTTATGAGTATTTTCCTCTACTAAGAAATCTGGGGATAGGTAAGATTACTCCACTACTAACAGTAGCAATCCTATTCACATTCACAAACTGCGGAATCTTTGGCGGAGGAAAGAAAAAAGGAGACGCGCCGTGGTTACTGTTAGCTAGTGGAGTGAATGCAAATACAGCGTCCGTTGAATCCGATCCTTCGACAGGTTCAGGAAATGGGAGTAGCGGCGGCGGAGGTGGTTCTTCATTAGCCCCTGTGACTGGAATGTATTTTATTCATAACGATCATTTAGGCTCTGTGAATATGATTACGGATGGTTATGGAAATCCAGTGACTGGCGGAGAGTTCGGCGGCAAATCACATATATCCTACAAGCCTTATGGAGAGATTCATAGAACAGACTCGTCCGGTCCTGATATTACAAAATTCAAATACACAGGTCAAGAGGAAGATAAAGAGTCGGGATTACTTTATTATAAGGCGCGTTACTATGATTCGGTGTTGGGAAGATTTATTACTGCGGATAATGACATACATATGGACGACGAGGCAGGTATGAATCAATACATGTATGTTAAAGGTAGTCCTATTAATTTCAAAGATGATACTGGGAATTGGTGCGGGAAGAATACGATTGGGGTAATGTTGTATGCTACCGGCTTTGCAATTGGCAATTACTATGGCGGACTCGCTGGAGGTGCGGCTGGTGGATCAACATTATTAGCTACTGAGGGGGTTTATAAAAATTATACTGGCGGGGGAGGTGCTTGTTCGAGATTGCCGGACGAGAAGACTTCACTCTATGTTCTTTTCTCAGATTGGATAGCAAAGGGTGGTAGTCAAACTGAGCAAATATTTAGAGCCTTTGCCATTCATTATTATTATGAATTTCAAAAAAGTCGAGGACAACCAACGTTCCTCAATAGCATTAGCAGAAGAGATTTGAATGCATTCTTAGTAGCAGATACTATTCTAAATGGCAAAGATCCGAGAGTAGCTCTTGCAGTTTGGTATTTTATGACAAATAAAGTGGTTACTCCTGATAAAGGTGTCGATCAAGGATCATTTTATCATGATAAATATGCAGGTAATGTAGGAGATCCAAATAATCGAGATGGGAATAAACGTTGGATTAAAAATGCTTGGAAGCATCCACATGGTCCCGTTGATTATGCTGCAGCAATAACAGGTACTATTTTATTTAGCCTAGTGACTTGGGTTAATGATGCTCGATACGTTAAACATTCACGATATGACCGTACTGCCCCAAGTCAATGGCATGGGACAGGGCAGAAATTTAGTTTTTCGGGTTCATATTAATAATGTTTGAAAGGAAAATAATGTAATGAAAAAAATAATATTTATAATAGCGATGGCATTGTTTGTTGTTTGTAGCCAAAATCCAAGAGATCAATGTGAAGAACGTAGAAGGAGAAATAATACCGATAAAACAGCAGATGACTGTGCTTTTATATATATTCTTGCCAATGATTTTGAAATAAACCCTAACTTGGATGGCAAAAAAACTCAAAAAGAAATTGAATCAAGTATTAGCTTTGGCAGAGATTTAAAGTTATTGATGGCATCGAGTTGTATTCAGTCCTCTATAGAAGCTGAAAAGTGTAGGAAGATTAAGCCGGGATTTAGTAATCGTTAGAAAATATAATCTAGTTTACTAAGAACGGGTAATTTATATTATCCGTTCAATGCAATAGTAAATTACTGAAATAGGCCTTGAATTTAATTTGAAAAAATAAAATGGAAATGGTAATGTTTCTCCTAAAAATACATGTGACTGACGCGGCGAAGCTATGTATGCTAGTGGTTAATTGTTAATGCTAAAGGGTTAATGAAAGAGTGATGAGAAAAGGTAAAAGTGATTGAGGCAAATAACAAATAAGATGAGTTATTCAATCCGACAGCAAAGCCCCGCGTTAAAGATGGAAGCGGTATCAATAAATTGCATACTTGTTTATGCTTCACTCTGTGAGGCTAATCGCAATTTATTGACCATAGCTGACAGCGGTATATGTGAAGTATTTTTTTAAATGCGCTTAATGTTACTTATCCACTTGATTCGTCGAACGCCCGTATAAAAAGTAATATAAATGTTTTTAAATTGAAGCAAAACTAAAATATGAAACCTAAACTCTACCTAACACTCCTTATCCTCCTCTCACTCCCAATCTTCGCATTCGAGATCATTCTCGAAAACGGAGATGCATTTATCTGTGACCTAATCACAGAAACAGATAAGAGCTATAAAATTCTTTACAAAGATAAAGAATATTCCATTCCCAAAACAGAAGTCATATCGACTGATTCAACAAAGAAAGGTGCGCATAGTGCTTTTCGCTATTCGAAGTTTACGTTGAAAGACGGAAGTAAAATCAACGGAGTGATTGCAGAAGAGAATAATGAAAGTTACACTCTAAAAACAGATTTAGGGTTTTTAGTAGTAGAGAAGAAGCGTGTCGCTGAATTTCCTGCTAAGTCTAAGAATGCACCCGAGATTTCATCTACCTATCTTTCGACTAATGTTCGTTTGCCTGAAACAAGAATTGGAATCTTTGGTTCTGGATTTGCAAATGGAAGACCTATTTCAGATACAAATGCTAGTTCAGGCGGAGGAGGCTTGTATGTAGAGCCTGCTTTCTTACAATGGAAATTTATGCGGCTTGGTTTACGTTCCGAATTCTTGCAGTCTGTTCATTCTGGGAATTCGATTACTTTTTTCAATAACTCAGCCTATATAAACATGAGTAGAGTATTCCTAGAAAAACCTATGCTTGATTTCTATTTGAATCTAGGTGCGTCTGCTTCGAATGTTTCGTATAAGAAGGGGAGTGATTCTTTTTCTGGAACCAATCCTGGCGGATACTTCGAAGTTGGCTGGCAAGGTATTAAATTTAAAAATATGTGTCTTAGGCTTGGTTTAAATTCCTTTTGTAATTTTGAATCACAGGGAAGCTTTTGTGCCGGTGGTGGTAGTCTAGGTGTGGGGGTAAGATTTTGAAATATTTAATCCTATCAATTCTTTTAATTCT
>JANMOF010000321.1:0-13934 GCA_031368925.1 Leptospiraceae bacterium | reverse complement strand
AAGAAGAAATATTTCGACCATTTTGGAATAGCTTATTTGCTGATGAATATCCTGCCTTCCCTATGTCTGCTGATAAGAAATCCTGTGAGTATTGTCCTATAAATACAGTTTGTCATGGGTATCATACAGAATTTGTTTCATTTTTAGAGCCAGAGATGGATAAAATTCTTTCAGAAACAGTAAATCAATTTAATCTCCAGAAAGCCTCTCGTGAAAAAAAAGAAAAGTCCCCTAGTAAAACCAAAAAATAAATTTATTAAACTCACTGGGTGAGAAAAAAACAATTTCAATTTGTTATCCTAAGCAAGTGGATGCAAAGTTTTTTATCTTGAAAATATCAAAGTTATTCTAAACAATGTTTTGATGCTAGATAAGACACTTTATATGGGAAGTTTGTATGAGAAATTTCATAAGAGAATTTTTGACTTTTTATACAAATATTCCAATAACCAAGACGTTGCTTCTGACTTGATGCAAGAAACTTTTTTTAGCTATTTTAGGAGTTATGGAGATAGTAATCTTCCACCTGAAAAAGCTATCATGGTTCTTTACACCATTGCCAGGAACAATTCCATTAATTATAGTAAAAAGTTTTCTACGGTAAAAGAAAGCGCATCTAACAATGTGGATATTTATCAGAGTAAGAAAACATCATTTGAAAAGAAGGAAGAATTGAAAGATATGGAGATGAGGCTAAGACAGTGTTTGGCTTTACTGCCGGAGGATCAGCGGGTCGCCCTAATTATGAAGAATATGAAGGATATGACTTTAGCAGAAATTGCCGAAGTAATGGAATTATCAATTTCAACTGTTTCGAGGTTAGTAGTAAAAGCAACCGCAAGGTTAATTGTACTCGCCGAAGAGCATGGGATTGCACCATAAATGAAGATAGGCGAGTAATAATATGGATGAATTTTCAGAATTAGAAAAAAAAGTTTATGATGCTTTAATTGATAACAAACCAAATGAAGTATCGCAGCGGGTTCAAAATATCGAAGAGCTTCTTTCTAGAACCGGAACATATGAAGTTTCCCTTCCGGATTCGAATGAGATCCTGGACAGATATCAGAAAATAGAACAACAGAAAATTATAAAAATGAATCGGAGTAATGGTATGAATAAAAAAATAATATATATATTAGGTGCAGCGGCTGTAATCTTTTTAGGATTATTCCTTGCTATGGGTAACGGTGATAAGCCGAAAGAACCACAAGTTGCAACCCCTGGTGAACTAAAAGCAAAAGTTACATTCGTCGTAGGAGATGTGAAAGTAAAATCAAACTCTTCTGATGCAGGAGTTAAACCAGAAGTAGGCGCTCTTCTCGCTACAAACCAAATGTTAATTACTGGAGACAAAGCTACTGTCGACTTAGAATTTTCGCATGGTTCTTCTCTACGTATAAAAGGTAATACAGAAATCGCGATTAAACGTTTGATTGAAAGCAATGGCAACGTTACAGAAGAGGTTTCTTTGAAAAAGGGAATGTTAGTTGCTAATGTTACAAAACAAAAGCAAACAGACAACTTTAATATTGTAACTCCAACTGTTATTGCTGGTGTGCGAGGAACTCGTTTCTTAGTAGTAGTAGACCCTGACAAAACAAAAGAGGAAGTGACTAAAGTATCTGTATTGGACGGTGTTGTCGGAATTACAAAACACAAAGATGAAGTTCCCCTGACTGTTGAACCAATCGAAATCTTAGATAGCAAGCAATCTGCACAAGAGATTAATCGTGGTGGAAATTTCAAGCGGTCAGCTATCACCGATGCTGATATAAAAATCATAGAAGGGAAAGATGGGGATGACGAATCAGATACAACATCTGCTCCTACTGAGACAGAAAAAAGTCTTTTTGCAAAGTATGGGCGTCTTGAAGTTCTTTCCTTAGATGGAGGAAGTGCGGTTACTGGTGTGATTACCGCTATGGATGACAATACATTTACAGTTCATACAGTAAAAGGTTTTGTAAAAGTAGACCGTAAGAAGGTCATCTCTCACGATGCAAAGCAATTGAAGTAAACACAGATTAACCCCAGGACGCTGATTAGAATGCGAATTTGAAATCCATCTATATCAATGTCCTTCGTAAAGACGTTGTATGCAACGTCTTTACGAATGAAATCTCAACCACCCCTCATAATTCAAAAAAATCTCAAGACTTCCTTTTTCGCCTAATCGTTTTCTAATATGACTTGCAGTAATTCCTGGACCTGCCGCGTGAAATTTATTTAGAATCGACGGATACTTTTGAATGGCAAGATCAAACTGGTAGCCACTCATCCAAAAAAAATGAGTTTTTTGCGTTAAATCAGGAATATTCTCATCGAGTGAAATTTTATAAGTATAAATTCTTTCTAATTCAGAATGGATATCACTACTGTCTTCGTGCGTTAGTTTAATGAATGGTTTATCTTCGCCAAGTAAAATGGATATATTAGGGTTTTCGTCTTCACCCAGACCATCGGAGGTTCCGCTCACCCATTGATCTTTTGCGGCTAATTGGTATAATGTTTTGATTCCAGCAGCCCAGATAATTTGGTCTAAGTTCATCTTAGTCCAGTTAGGATGCCATGCATTGGTTCTTGCTACTAGAAAGTTTGATCCGCTCAGGGTAGGTTCTGTTATCGTTTCACGTTTAAATTTTAATTTTTCATTCTCACGTGGGAAAATATTGGTTATGCTCTCTGCTTTTGGTTGGGATTGTTTTTGCTTTACAAGGGTTTGGGCGTTTAATTCTACTCCGTTATCCGTTAGCCCGCGAAGATAGAAAACTTCACCGAATTTTCGTATGAAAGAACTTACACCGATTTTTTGGTGACAACCGCCACCGTATTTTTGTAATTCTTTTCTCTCGACTAATACTGATTTACTTACTTCAGGAATTGTAAGCTTTGAAATGATTTCTCGAATATCTTGTCTAGAAGATTTTATTTCTGCAGCAAGTGCACCCTGTGCTGGAGCATTTGGATTTTCGGAAAGAGGCAGGCACATAAAAGCCGCATCTTTTAAGTAAGAACGAATCGTTTTCCGAATTTGCGCATATTCATCGGTAGACGCTTCTGGAAAATTTTCAGTAAGAAGTCTATCGAGTGCAGCTTTTGCTAAGATTAAACCTTGCACCTCTTGATTCTCACTCCATTTTGCAAGTCTTGTTTGCATATTTCCACGCACAGGCTCGAATACGATTGGTTTGTCTTGCAGCCTTTTCGGAAATGCTTTTGCTAGAAATCTTTTCAAATTAAATTCGCGTCTTGGAGAAGAGCTAAATACCTTGACTTCAGAAAAATTCGGATTAAGTAAATGTTCCTTTTTAAATAAGAGTAGGTCTCTCTGATCGGCACGCTCAAGAATAGAGATTATTTCTGTGTTATCCTCGTGTTGTAAATCTAAATCTTTCCAGGAATGAATGACTACATCGACAGTTTCGTTTAATAAATCTTCTTTGAAGTCTTTTGTAAAAACTCCACGGTCTCCCATTTTCCAGAGTGGGGAAGTGAGGTCTTTATCGCCTAACGACTCTTTGAAATAGAATTCTACTTTTAGTTCAGGAAATTTTTTCTTTAGAGCATCTGCTACTAAGTAAGATTGTAATTTCGCGAGTGCGCTTTTTCTGGAACCAATCTTTAGCATGCTACGCAAGGTATATCTTCCCAACCATAAATGAAATTCTGACTTTCGTTTTCTCGCTCTGCCGCAAGCTCGGAAACAACGACTTCTAGCGTTTTTCGTAGTTCATTGTTCCGCTCTTCTTGCGCCTTGAGAGAATTAAGCATAGATTCAAAAGAAATATAATTGAGCGAATTACCAAAATTATCCCCTTTGTCATCTTCTCTAAAGTCAACAACCATTGTGTTTTTCTTAATGGATGGAATAATTTCTTTTAATGAAATCGGTGCTGCGATTACGATTGCTTCATCGTTTGGAACAAAAGCGTCTAACGTTTGAATCTGCACGGGGTATTTTGTTGCGATCTCTTTTAGTTTTTCTAAATTTCTTCCTATCACAGTGACCTTTCTATTTTTTTCTAATAGCCAGGGTAATACTTTGATAGCTAAATTTCCAGTTCCAAAGAGTGCGACTTCTTTTGTAGATTTTAGATAACGATTTGCTAATCCACCATAAGACTGATCACCTAAGAAACGCAAATGTCCGCTTCTAATTTTACGAGAGTCTTCGATGATTTGGTCGCGGAGTTTTTTTAAATAATCGCCAAGAGAGTTTTTAGGTAGTGTATCATTTTTTAAAATTTCTTTGAATTGGGCTAAGATTTCTGTTTCGCCTAAAAGTCTAGAACGGATGCCGCTTACAATTTCTAGGAGTAATTTATAGGCTTCATAACCAACATAGGTTTCATAATGCCGCGAAAATTGCGCTTGCGAATGATCGAAAATTCGAATGTCCCCGATGTAAAGCGTTCTCATGCAGGTCTTCCAGTGTAATAAACTTGGAAAGTTTTCCCTGTCCCGGTTCTTGTCATTAGAATGCAGTATAAGTAAATTTGACCACATACCAATATATTACCATGGATAAAATAGGAATTGTCATGAAACTGTCAGGACTTTAAAAAAAGAATAATATTGATAAACATAGATTCCTTTTTTTCTTGACTTGTTTGTTCGATGCAATTGTAATTAAGTTGCTATGTTTACTTCAGAAAAAGGTCAATCAATTGCTTCTGCTAAAAAGAAATTAACCTGTGATGATTATGATAATATGACTCCGGAAGAGTGGGGCTATGAATTGATTGATGGAGAAATTATAAAAATGACAAGTCCTAGTATAATGCATCAGAGAATTTCTCGAAAAATTATTTTTGAAATAGAATCTTATAATAGAAAAAAAGCGTTAGGAGAATTGTTTGAAGCGCCGACGGATGTAAAAATTAATGAATATAATTTAGTCGAACCGGATATATTATTTATTTCCAATGAAAAACAATCTATCATTAAAGAAAATCGAATTGAAGGAGCTCCCGATTTAGTTATTGAAATTTTATCTCCCTCCACTGGCTATTATGATTTACGTAAAAAATATTCTATCTATGAAAGTGCTGGAGTGGGTGAATACTGGATTGTAGACCCAAAGGAAAAAACATTAGAACTTTATAAAAATACAGAAGCCGGTTTCGTATTAGAGCAGAAGCTAAAAGAAAAAGGCATCATCAAATCAAATATTCTTGTTGGTATAGAACTGAATATAGAAGTTCTATGGTAAAATTTTCTCCCTCGATTACTTTGACACTTCCAACTCTTTGATATATTCCGTAATATAAACCATCTTTCTTTTAATTTGTGCATCTAGGTAAATTGTTTCTTTGGGATTCATTTGATTATAGAACGATAAAGATTTTTTAAACGATGCTCTTGCATATTGGGTGTTGTGGTTAATGATATGTAACTCCGCTAGCAGTAAATAAATTTCTCCTTTGTATAGGTTGGAGAGTCGTGGTTCATATTCGATCATTTTCGTCTGAAAAAATTCTAGAAATTTTTCCTTGGTTAAAAAATCTACATCGGAAAGTTTTATATCCTCAATTAAGTTTAATACAGGAGTATGATCAAAAAAAGGATAAGTGGAATATAGTTCAGTCATCGCGAAGAAATGTTTTTTAAAACTTAGAATATCCTTCATTGAGAAAAAAGAGGAGACAAGATTATAGTAAGATGGAGCAAAAAATTTATTTCTCGAAATACTATCATAAGCATATTGAATGCTTTCTGAATACCTTTCATTAGAAAGCGCATTTGTACTTTCTGAATAAGACTTAAAGTAATCTTCTCTTATTAGGTGGGTAGTTCTATCTTTTTGGCTAACCATCATTAGCCAATCAAACATATCGAAAGCCTGCTGGTGAGTTACTTCATGTCTGATGCCTTGATAGATTTTTCGAGTGGCATACGGATTATACCGCTTTAATACTTGGAATCGGCTGTCCATTTCACGTTTGGTAAATGCTTCTCCTTCTCCTGTATCACCCGAAATAAACAAGATATTGATCTTGCCTGCATTAGAAATCTGTTTGTCGGTCAATGTTGTGTATCCACCGGAAAGTCCCGCAAAGTAACGAAAAATTGTCGGGCTGGAAAGTGCTGTTTGTAAGCCCTGGTTTCCGCCTTGCGAAAATCCGAATAATAAAACATCATCGTAGACTTTATACTTTGATTTGATAAGATCTACAAGGTTTAGAATGTATTTTTCACTTTTGTCATACCCCCATTTAACTCCATTTCTTCCATTGTCAGTAAAATTTCCATCGGGGCAAACTAGTATTATGTTCATGTATCTTGAATAATAACTAAAAGGATTTACCATCCGGCTTCCATCGCTAAAAAGTCCATGGAGCCCAACGGCTAATAGGTATTTTTTGTTCTTATTATAATTGACTGGTAAAACTATAGAATAAGAGATTCCGTCTTCAATGGTAAAAATATTATCTAACTTAATCTGAGCATAAATACTATTAGCTGTAAAAAAAAAATAACTAATAAGAATAAATCTAAACAAAAGTAATTTCATTAAAATGTAAAATTTATTTCAAATCGGCTTTCGTAAATACTTTTTTGAAAAATGGCTTATGATTTACTTTGATACTCATTATTTTATCTACGATTTGTTCTTTGGTAATCGAATTCTTTTTTAAAACTTCGTGATTTAAAGAAATTTGTGCAATGGTCATGAAACTAATAAGGCTTTCCGTATTACGGACTTTTTCCGGCAAAAGAGTATTAATCACTGCAACTAATTCTTTCATCGTGTATCTCTCTGCGTTTGAAATCTCTGGCATTGGAGTTCCACCGTGATCTGCCGTGATGACTAATATAAAACTATTTCCGTATTCTTTCTGCAGAAAATCAAAGAGTAGACCAATTTGTTTATCTGCTTCTCTGAGCGTTTCTTTCGCTTCAAGAGACTCGAATCCAAACTGATGTGCTACTGCATCCGTTGATTTAATTGTGATATAGGCGAGGTCAGGAATTCCGTCCGCGTGTCTTCCTTTATCAATTAGATGGGCTTTGATTACTTTTCTAAATAACTCAGCCTCTGATTTTGTTTCAGCCGGGTTGCCCATGAGGATTCCCCAATACTTATGAATCTCTTTTAAGTCTTTAATGTTTATACCCTCCCAACCATCTGGATACTCTTGATTAAACGTTGCAAGAGGACTATAATCATTAGTCTCCGATGGAAGAGTATAATATCGACTATCCGTTACCCACTTAGATTGAGGAGCAGATAGCCAATACACGAGATCCTTATCGCCCAAATAATCAACTCCGTTAATTTTTGATGCCCCATGTCCTGCCATTCCGATAGAAGCACGTAGCGCATAACATTGACTAATCACTTCTGATTCGCCTCGATATTCATGGTCTAATACATCGCCGAGAGTTTCTACTAATAGCTCTCCCGGATTTACGGATAGATCACTGGTTGTATAAATTTCATCTCTGGATAGTTTTCCATCGACATATTTTAAGTAGCCGTTACCGATAATCCCATTCTTTCTCGGATAGGCACCTGTCCCGATAGCTGCATGACCTACAGCAGTCTCAGCATCTAGATGCCCCACTAGCGCATTAGGGAAATAAGCCGCATCCTGTTTAATCTTTGAAATTTGGATTGGAATTTCGGGATGAGATTTATAATATTGCTGTCCTCCTTGGTCGACTACTACTGTAACGATGATTTCTGGTAAAATTCCTTCTGTGTTTGTTTTTAGGATTTGCGTCAAAGGGTGAGTTTCCACACCGTTTGGATTTCGGATTTTTAAAATCTTAGCGAGAGTAGGGACTATATGTTGTTGGTGGATAGCATCCGAGTATTCGCCTTTCTGTATCCAGTTTGGTCCATAAAATATAACTGGAATACTTGTATCATAATCATAGGAACTAGAATGTGCGGTTCTAGCTACTTTTAAGGTTACAATATTTTCTTCTTCTTTGTATTCTAATTCTGGATTCTGTTTTAGATCATCAAGCTTTCTACCATAGGAACGTAAATGCCTGATTAGATCTGACTTATCATACTTTGAATAGTATTTTAAATTAATCCAGTCTGCTTCAAGCACGTTAAATTTGTGTGGGGTCAAATACAAATCAATATCATTTGTAGCAGAGCGTCTAATCGACTCTAGCTCCTGATTTTTTTTACAACTCCAAATGGAAGTTAGTAAAATTAGGTATATTAGATATTTGAAATATTTCATAGTATTTTGATTCCTCGTATTCTAATAATCTAAATAAGGAGAAAGCCATTTTTCTACAACTTGAATTTCTAGTCCCTTTCGTTTTGCGTAATCGGTAATTTGGTCTTTTCCAATTTTTCCAACGGCAAAGTATTTAGAATCAGGGTGAGAAAAGTAAAGTCCACTAACAGAACTTCCAGGCCACATCGCATAGCTCTCTGTTAGCTTAATACCAACTTCTTTTTCAACACCGAGTAAGTCCCAAAGGATTCCTTTTTCGGTGTGATCAGGACTTGCTGGGTAACCTGCGGCGGGTCTGATGCCACGATATTTTTCTTTGATTAATTCGGCATTGGAAAGATTTTCATTTTTTCCAAATCCCCATTCGTCACGAACATATTTATGCATACATTCTGCAAATGCTTCGGCGAGTCTATCGGCTAACGCTTTTGCCATGATAGAATTGTAATCATCATGTTTGTCTTCAAAAAGTTTTTCAAATTCATCCGCACCATGACCTGACGTAACAGCAAATCCACCAATATAATCAATTCTTCCTGAGTCTTTAGGGGCAATGTAGTCGGCTAACGCATAATTGTATTGCCCGTCTGGTTTAGACATTTGCTGGCGGAGAGTATGAAATTTCGTTAGAACTTTAGAGCGGGTTTCGTCTTCATAAACTTCTATATCATCCCCAATACTATTAGCAGGAAATATACCGACGATAGCTTTGGCGGTAAAACGTTTGTTATCCACAATGTCTTTTAATAAAACTTGGGCATCGTTGAATAAATCCTGGGCTTGTTTTCCAACTATTTCGTCTTCAAAGATTTGCGGATAACGACCTCTTAACTCCCAAGTATGAAAGAACGGAGACCAATCTATAAATGGAACTAATTCAGCTAATGAGAAGTCTGCGAAAACTTTTTTTCCAATAAAAGAAGGTTTGGCAATTTCTTGTGTTTTCCAATCATAGATTGGTTTATTTCGGCGAGCATTTTCCAGCGTCAAATTATTTCTTTCTGCATTACGGTTGAGGTATTGTTCTCTAAGTCTTGCTTGTTCTTTTCTAACTTCGACCGTATACTTAGGTTTAGCCTCTGGACTTAAAAGTTCATTCATTACATTTACGACTCTAGACGCGTCTAAGACATGCACGACAGGCTCGGAATACTGCTCAGCTATTTTTACAGCAGTGTGAGCAGGACTAGTAGTCGCGCCACCTATGAGTAAAGGAATTTTAAATCCTTCGCGCTCCATTTCCTTTGCAACGTGAACCATTTCATCGAGAGAAGGTGTGATTAATCCCGATAAGCCAATGGCACTTACTTTATGCTCTTTTGCTTCTCGCAAAATTCTTTCTGTCGGAACCATGACTCCAAGGTCAATTACTTCATAGTTGTTACAGGCTAATACTACACCTACAATATTTTTCCCAATATCATGAACGTCGCCTTTTACTGTTGCCATTAGAATTTTCTCACGTGCAGATGTGTCTGAGTTCAATGCTTTCTCTGCTTCCATGAAAGGGAGTAGGTAGGCTACGGCTTTTTTCATTACCCGCGCACTCTTTACAACTTGTGGTAAAAACATCTTACCCGCTCCAAATAATTCTCCAACTACTCGCATTCCGTCCATAAGCGGACCTTCGATTACTTCCAGCGTTCTTGGATAATTCTTTCTTGCTTCTTCTGCGTCTTCGTCTATGAATTCTACAATTCCTTTTACGAGTGCATGGGAGAGTCTTGCGGCTACTGGCTCTTTTCTCCAGGCATCATCTTTTACTTGTTGCGTCTTATCACCGCTTGCCGCTTTTACTGATTCTGCAAAATTGATGAGTCTCTCGGTTGCATCAGGACGACGATTTAGGATTACATCTTCTACAAGTTCGAGTAAATCCTTTGGAATTTCTTCATAAACAGAAAGCATTCCTGCATTTACAATCCCCATATCCATTCCAGCTTTGATTGCATGGTAAAGAAATACAGAGTGCATTGCTTCCCGGACAGGATTATTTCCTCTAAAAGAAAAAGAAATATTACTCACTCCACCGCTAATTTTAGCATGTGGACAAGTAGCTTTAATCTCACGAGTTGCTTCAATGAAATCCATCGCATAATTGTTATGTTCCTCAATTCCAGTTGCGACGGTAAGAATATTCGGATCAAAGATAATATCACTCGGTGGAAATCCTACTTGTTCGGTTAATAGCTTGTAGGCTCTCTGGCAGATACGAACTTTATCTGCCTTAGTTGCGGCTTGTCCCTGCTCGTCAAATGCCATTACGATTACACTTGCTCCATAGAGCCGAACAAGCTTTGCATTCTCTATAAATTTTTCTTCGCCTTCTTTCATGCTGATAGAGTTTACTATGGCTTTGCCTTGAACGCATTTTAATCCTGCTTCAATCACTGACCATTTGGAACTGTCAATCATAATTGGAACACGAGAAATTTCTGGCTCGGATGCAAGTAGGTTTAAAAATTCAGTCATGAATTTTTCACCGTCTAACAACGCTTCGTCGAAGTTTACGTCAATAATATTGGCACCATTTTGGACTTGTTGTAACGCGACAGCAACTGCACCTTCTAAGTCACCCGCAAGAATCATATTTTTAAATTTAGGGGAACCTGTAACGTTAGTTCTCTCACCTACCATGAGAAAACCTTTATCAGGAGTAATGTTCAATGGTTCAAGACCCGATAGACGTGTTACTTCTTCTGGTTTAGCAGGGATATGAGGTTTCATCCCCTTAACCGCTTGGGCAACTGCCTTGATATGACCCGGAGTAGTTCCGCAACATCCGCCTGCGATATTGAGCCAGCCCTGTGTTGCAAAATCATGCATATGATGACCGAATTCTTCTGGGGTTTGGTCATAGCCACCAAATGCATTTGGAAGCCCTGCGTTCGGATAACAACTAATATTCGTTCCTGCAACAGTCGCAAGGTCTTCGATATACGGACGCATATCTTCAGCGCCTAACGCGCAGTTAATCCCAACGCTCATTGGTCTTGCATGGGCAATCGAATTCCAAAATGCTTCTACTGTTTGTCCCGAAAGAGTTCGACCTGATTTGTCTGTAATAGTTACAGAAATAGAAATAGGAACACGGATTCCTCGCTCTTTAAAACATTTTTCGATAGCAAAAATCGCAGCTTTTAAGTTGAGAGTGTCAATGATCGTTTCAGGAAGAAGTAAGTCAACTCCTCCTTCTAGAAGTGCGTCTACTTGTTCATAAAAAACCTCTACAAGTTCGTCGAAGCTAGTGGCACGATAAGCAGGATTATTAACGTCAGGCGACATAGAGGCTGTTCTAGTAGTTGGTCCAAATGCGCCAGCTAGAAAACAAGGATGATCTGGATTTTTAGCTTGGAATTTGTCTATAGCCGCTCGTGCTACTTTTACACCTGCGATATTTAATTCTCTCACAATAGACTCAAGTTTATAATCCGCTTGAGATATTTTAGAGGAACTAAATGTGCAAGTCTCAATGATATTTGCTCCGGCTTCTAAAAATTCGGTATGGATTGCTTCAATTATATCCGGGCGGGTAATACAGAGTAGGTCGTTGTTTCCTTTGAGTGGAAAAGGATGATCTTTAAATCGTTCACCACGAAAATCCTCTTCTGTAAGCGGGTAACGTTGGATCATTGTCCCCATTGCCCCATCGAGTACTAGAATTCTCTCTTTTAGTAGTTCTTCGATTTTTGGTTGTGTGGTCATATTGTTATTAGCTGCTAAATGCTTATTAATTAAAATTAAGCCTTTTTATTTTCTATGCAGCGTTCTCCTTTTAGTGGTCTTTTATTGTTTATAATAACTGGATATTTTTTGGATTCAGTAGCGTTTAATTGGATGTAACCTTTAGACTCTTTTGGGACATCGTAGTCAGGAAAAATTGCTTCTACCGGACATTCAGAAACACAGGCTCCACAATCAATGCAAGAATCGGGATCGATATAAAGCATATTTTCGCTTTCTCGAAAACACTCTGCGGGGCACACAGCAGCACAATTTGTATACTTACAGTCGAGACAAGTTTCGGTAACTACATGAGCCATTATTTTCCTACCTGTAAAATTTTAGGAGTTCCTAAATAAATTTCGATTGCTGTCTTTGTTGTTTGGATCACGGTTATATGAGTGATACTTATATACAAATCATTAAAATATTCTCCTCTCCCTCTGTTCGTGTATTTTATATAAACATAAGTGGGAAAAACTTTTATTTCATCAATTACATCTTCTGCATGAGGGGGACCTGACTTGCCATAGAAAACAGATCGAGTATTTTCAAAGCCGGGGAAGTAGATAATTAATTTCATATCATGAGTCTTTTGAAAAATTTCAAAATTTTTTTCAAGGATTGCCTTGTCCATGGCTAACAGAGAATTAATATTACAAAAAAGAAAGAATAAAATTAATAAAATATATTTTTGAGGTTTCATGTTGTTAGCCTTTAAATAGAATTTTTTTAGTTTCACAGAGTTTTTTAAGATTCTTATCATTTGTCCATATCAAATGATTTCCCATTTTGGCGGACGCATATAATCCAATATCAATAAAGCTCAAACCTTTACCAGAGAGTTTTTCTTTTTGGATGAATTGGAAAAGGATTTCATAATTTACGAAAATTGTTTCCGGGATTTGCTTGTAGTAGCCGAAAAATATTTCTGCTTTCGGGATATTGCCAACGCGTAATTCTGATTCAACCCAGATATGCCGCAAAACTTTCAGTTCAGACACAAGAGATTTTAATTCTATAGTTTCTGGTTTGCCTGCAAGGAAATCAATCCAGATATTTGTATCCACTATGATTCTCAATGTTAGTTCTGTTTTCTTTCTCTTGGAATATGTTTTAATTTAGGTGCAGATCCATAGAGGTTTGAAAGTTTTTCCATAGCCTTTTGTTGGATGAGTAGCTCTAAACCCATATGAATTAGCTTGGTTTTTTCGTTAATTCCCGTCTCTTGAATTGCTTTGTTGATTAAGTCTTCGGATAGTATAATTGTAGTTCTCATAGCGCTACCTCAAAATGATGCATATTGATAGTATGTATTGGTATGCATCATTTTGCAACAAAAAAATACCTATTCCCGTAGGTGACGCATATCTGCGTCACTTGCGGTTGGATCTTAATATCTGTAATGTTCTGGTTTATACGGACCTTCTGGTGATACGCCTAAATAGTCTGCTTGGTCTTTGGTTAGCTTTGTGAGTCTAACACCGATTTGCTCCAAATGGAATGCCGCTACTTTCTCATCCAATTCTTTTGGTAAACGATATACGCCAACAGGATATTTACTTGTGTTTGTATAAAGTTCAATTTGAGCTAGAACTTGGTTAGAAAACGAGTTAGACATTACAAAAGAAGGATGTCCAGTTGCGCAACCTAAATTCACAAGACGACCTTCTGCGAGGATAATGATCGATTTGCCGTCAGGGAAAGTATACTTGTCAACTTGTGGTTTGATTTCTTTTTTGGTTGTTCCTGGCATAGAATTCAAACGAGCCATTTGGATTTCTGTATCAAAGTGACCGATGTTACAAAGAATCGCGCCGTCTTTCATGGACTTCATATGTTCAAGAGTTACGATGTCATTGTTACCAGTTGCGGTTACTACGATGTCTGCCTTGTCGATAATATCTTCCATACGAAGAACTTGGTAGCCTTCCATCGCAGCTTGAAGAGCGCAGATAGGATCGATTTCAGTGATGATAACGCGGGCACCGAAATTTCGTAAAG
>JANMOF010000310.1:0-4614 GCA_031368925.1 Leptospiraceae bacterium | reverse complement strand
GAATGTAAGTTTCATGGATATAATTTTAAGACATGAAATAAATTGGTCAATCCTTTATTTTTTATTAGTAAATACATATATCAAAAAAGCCAGCTACCACCAACATCTTCTTTGTAGTTCTCTCGAAAGAAAATAAGAATGAAGCTGATACCCGAATGGATTCAAGTGCACCAAGTCTAAAAAAAGTGGGGCAGGAAAATCGGGAGTCAAGTAGGCGAGGCTAATATCGGAGTTGTCGCTTCCGTAAGAAGTAAGTAGTCGTAGGTTTAATTCATCTATGCCTTCATTCAATGCCTTACTGTGTGCATCCATTAAACTTGGGTTCACTCGAAAATGAGTTTGTAGAATTATTTTCTTATTTGATTGCCTTAGTATATTTACAATTTCGACAACTCTCGCATGTATTTCGTCTATTGCTTCATTTAAGGATTCGGTTTTATTGATTCTAAATCCTTTCCATTTGTAGGCATAACGTTGTATGTCGTTACCTCCAATCATGAGAACAACACGCTCGTGAAATTCTTCCGGCTTATAACGCTCACTCTTTAGAAACTCTAACCAATGCTCTGTAGTCGATCCAGCAACTCCCGCATTTTGGATTCCTGTCTTGCCTTCGCTACAAGAAGTTTTATATTTTCCTAAGAATTCTAAATTTTCCCAATCCATCTCAGCACCAACTTGAAATACATATTGGGTTCGACTATCGCCTAACATGGTGAATGCGTCAGAGCTTTGCACGACCTGGTCACGAAATAGAAATTTGCGCTCTTGCGGATAAATAGAATTAGTCAGTATTAAAAGAAATAGAATTAATCTCATCGTTTCATTTTAACAACTTGCGGTAGATGTCAAGCTGAATCGAGTGTTAGTGACCTAACCCCAATATTATTTTTATTGTATCAATCAATACAATGAAGTCCCCTTCCCTATTAGGGAAGGGGCGACCTGTTGACATTTTACAAATAAAATAAATTCTGGGGTTAGGTCACTGTAAAAAAAGTCTCGACTATACTTGCGTTATCGAAATACATAAAAAATAGAACAATTTGGAGTAAGTGCGTGAACGAAAAAGTAAAAGCAGCAATCATCGGTGGAACCGGTCTTTATGAATTAGAAGGAATGCAAGTATTGGAAGAATATTTTCCAGACACCGCCTGGGGAAAACCTTCCGACACAATCACAATCGGACGTTACAAAGATAAGCTCATTGCATTTTTACCCCGTCATGGCAGAGGGCATTTTATAAGTCCATCCGAAATTCCAAATCTTGCAAACATCGCCGCTTTAAAAATGATTGGCGTTGAAGAAATTGTTGCCTTTAGCTCCGTTGGTAGCTTACGAGAAGAAATCGCTCCACGTGATTTTGTTTTACCGGATCAAGTCATCGACCGCACAAAAGGAATTCGAGAATCTACTTTCTTCGGCAAAGGAGTAGTAGCCCATGCAAGCTTCGGTGATCCTTTCTCTAAAAATCTTTCTGATAGAATTAATTCTCTCGCTACAAAGCTTGGAATAAAAATGCATACTGGAAAAACTTTGATCTGCATGGAAGGTCCCCTTTTTTCTACCCGCGCTGAATCTAAAATGTATCGCATGGTCGGTGGGGATATTATCAATATGTCGGTGCTCCCAGAGGCAAAGCTTGCCCGTGAAGCTGAGATTGCTTACCAAATGGTTTGCATGTCTACTGACTATGATTCCTGGATGGAACACGAAGAGCCTGTCACTGTTGAAATGGTCATCGGTAACCTAACGCATAACAACGCTACTGCGAAGAAATTAATCGCAGACTTAATTCCGCTTTTAGGAAATGGAGAAGATCTTTCTTTAGTTGGTAGCTCTAAGTTTTCAATCTTCACCAATCCAACCAAACGCAATGAAGAACAAATGAAAAAAATCAGGACACTTTTTCCAGAGATTTGAAAGTAATTGTTATAGGTAATCATTATGAATAAAAATATAATACTCATTCTAATCACATTTCTATTTACAGGTTTTTGCTGCATAGAACTACTCGCTCAGGCTAACAAAAAGAAACCGCCAGTTGAGAAGGAAAAGAAAGTAACGGAAACTGCAAAGGATACGAAATCTGCTAAAAAAGAAGACGATACCAAAGATGCGGATGACGATGATAATCCTGATTCTACGCAAAACGCAGTAAAGGAAAAGCCTTATTTTAAAGTTGTAGCAAAGGGTGGAACTCCTCTTAGAGACAAACCAAAAGTAACCGGTAAAAAGCTTATCAATATTCCTGAAGAAGTTATCGGTGAAATTTTAGAAGAAACCAAAGAGCGCGAAGTAATTGATACTCGAATTGGAAATTGGTTAAAAGTAGAACATAGCGGAAAGACGGGATGGATATTTTCTGGATTTACAATTGTAAAAGAGGATAAGGAAGATTTTCTCCCACTTACTTTAATTGGTTATTTTTTGATTAAATCTCCAGAGCCAATCTTTTATCGTAAACCCGGAAGAGAAATTCTAGGGGTAATGCCTGATTACCCTGAGAAGGGAGAAGTGGTTCCCGTTTATCGCAAGAAAATTTACTATGAAAATGAATACTATTATTTTGAAATTAAATCTCTAAAACCAAATTCGGAAGATGTTGTAGTCAGTTGGATTGGTGCAAAGAGTGGAAGCTTTATTTCGCCTGAAGCATTTTCAGCCTACACATTAAAGAACAGAAAGAAAAAATTAAAACCTTCTGACAAAGAAATGGTCGATGAAATTCAAAAGTTACAGCCGGATGAAAAGCAAGCTATTAACTATGGTAAAGTAGAAATTGAACCAATTCCATTTAAAGATGGAACAAAAAAGAAAAAAGCGTATATCATTGGTTATCCTACAGGTTCTAAAACCAAGAAAGGATTTGGGAACTTTGCGGTTACTTACTATTTAACTTGGAAAGAAGGGGATAACTATCATTCTCTCTTAGCCGGGGATAAGAAGAATTTAAAAATCCAAGATGTAGACAAAGACGGAATTCCTGAAATCGTAGCTCAATTTGAAACACGTGGCGAACCACCGTTATGCCATATCTACGTATACCAAAAAGGAATGTTTGAGCAACTTTTTCCAAATTATTTATATTGTGATACTCTCCAAATTCTTTCGGATGGAAAAATTCAGATCCAAAAAGAAAAAGAAAAGATTTTATATAAATACTCAAAAGGAAATTTAGAGAAAATTACCGTAACCGTAGAGACTCCTACAAAACAATAATTGAATTTTATCTGGGGATAGTTTACTGTTTATTATCCCCTGTAAACTCATTACCACTGCTCCAAAAAAAATTTACTTGCTCGCTTGAATAATATTCCCGTTTATCGCCGGTAGAGCGAACACTAAATATCTTATCCGTCCTTGTATTCTTACGATTGCTATTCTTCGCGTCTAAAATAATTTTATAACACTCATCTTTCCACAACATATGAGGACAACCCATAAGGTGATACCCTTCGTGAACGAGAGTAGAGCTAGGACTTGTAAATAGTAGTTGAAGTAGAGCGGCATATTTCGATTTGACGAAACCGCGCGTATTTGTATAAGACTCTACTGCACCATGAATTTCTAATTTGATTCCAACTTTATAAAAAATTCCGAGCGTAATAAATTCATATAACATATCACCCCAGGTTCTACCGACCATATAAACTATCCGATCACATTCAGAGTCCAGTTTATAAATACGCAACTGATCCAATACATCCGTTCCATAAAAAGCAAATCGCTCTACTTTTTTGGTTTTCTTAAATTGTAGCTTGATTTTATATAAAGCAAGCTCCTCTGCCCAATCTTTCTCTAGCTCGGCTACTTCTGATTTGTCAATAGAATTTTCATAGAATACGCATATATTTAAAGTCTGCTCTTCTCCAAAGTCCATAGACTTACGAAGTTTAGTATCATGAAACCCAACAGTCGTACAGTTGGAAATAGCAAAGATTAAAATGATAAGAAATAATTTCACATATCCCAAAAAAAATCTTTATTCGTAAGAGGCAACTCTTCTTTTGTCTCAGTGGAAGAATCTGTGAGTGGCTGGATTTCATCTCCATAGATAAATCCCAATTGTATTTCTAAGTCTTTTATTTCTTTAGTCCAATATTCTTCGTCACCAAAATGCGGAAATGCATTTGGAAAAGAGGGATCATCCCACCTCCTAGCAATCCAAGCAGAATAATGTATATAGCGAAGCGAGCGAAGAACTTCGATTAGCCTGAGTGATGAATCATCGAAATCCCTGAATTCTCGATAACCAGAAAGTAAAGTATCACGTGTAGCAATTCCTTCCGCATTCTGTGGCGGCAATACCATCCAAATATCTTGCACAGCAGGTCCTGATAAAAAATCATCGAAGTCTAAAAAGAAAAATCCATTCTCACCTTTTAAAATATTTCCTTTATGACAATCTCCGTGAATTCGAATGAACGGTTCGTCTTCTAAAAATGATTCGTATACTTCAGAAATTTCATTTACTAAGTCTGAATATTTTTTTTGAAGGGTAACGGGAATAAACCCCTTTTCAATAAGGAAGCGTAATGGTTCTTGTCCATATTTTTCAGCACTCAATTGAATTCGATGTTTGACTGGCTTTGAAGCGCCAACGTTGTGTAA
>JANMOF010000229.1:0-2978 GCA_031368925.1 Leptospiraceae bacterium | reverse complement strand
GCCGCGTTGTAGAGATTGATAATTTCATCCGGGTCATCTTGTAAATCACAGTCCATTACAACAACCCAATCACCATTTGTAAAACTAAGCCCCGCAGAAATGGCAACATGCTGTCCGAAATTTCTGCTTAGCTTTACTGCTTTAATTTTTGGATTCTCCTGACACAGTTCCTTTAGCCGAGACCAAGACAAATCAGGACTATTGTCATCTACAAAGATTATTTCGTAGTCCAAATTGTTCTTTTCTAATATTGATTTAGTTCTAAGTGATAGCTCCGCTAAACATTCTAAGCACTTATAAACAGGAACTACAACGCTAATCATTGGTAAACGCATATTATAAAAGCTCTTCCCATAATATTATTAAGCTTGTTCTTTGCATATTTTTCATAAAAACTCTTTCATTTCACTCTCACAAAATTTCTGCCTTCAATTAAGACAGAATTCAGGTCATAACTAGCAGAGATAGAAAATTGGAACTCACAGAGTTGTTTATTTTCGGATGAGTGGATAACTGGTATATACTTCTTATCCGATGGATTCCATGTCAATAACTTTGGAACTTGACAATCCTGTGGTTTGACTGTGATATCTAAGTTTTTATTTTTAAGAAAAAAAATTTCCCCTTCAATGAGCAATTTGTCATTTTCAAAATAGGCAGGGGCTAAGTAGACTAAGCCTTCCTTTTCCAATTTTTCAAAAAAGAATTTCTTTGTCCAGAGTCCATTTTCCTTTTTCAAGTAGACAAAGTTTTTTGGATCGAAGTATTGAATCATTTCTGCATAACTAGTTTTGATTTGAGAATAATAGAAAATTTCTCTAGCGTAAAGGTGTTTTACATTTCCAATCATGGGATCTAATAAATACAGGCTTGATACTTTGTAGGGTTCAATGATATATACCAAATCTGGATTGGTTTCGTCTATCGCATCTTTAAATTCTGTATAACTCAAAAAACTCTCGCGATTTTTTTCGCCTACAATGGATTGCATGATGGCAATTCTATAACTAAGTAAACTGACTGAAAAAAGAATTAGAAGAGAAATCAAAATTGTATCCAGGTATTTTTTCTTTGGAAGAATTAGACCAATTGAAAAAGCAGAATAAATCAAAACCAATCCATAAGAAAGAGCTTTGTATTGATTGTAAAGCGTGCCCTGAGAAGAAAGTAGACTAATCAAATAAACGCAGAAAAGGAGTAGAATTTTCTTAATATCAATCCATTTTCTGAGGCTAAATAGAATTATTCCCGTGACTAGGCAAATACTGATAATTCCAATAGAGCCAGTAATCTGCAAATTCTTAATGGTAGAGAGATACTCACTAGAATAAGGACCGATATTGCCTAATTGAAAATACCCTAACATAGAAAGCAAAATTTTCTTTGTAAAAAAAGCCTCTGACTTGCCTAAATACTGAATCGAAAAAGCAGCACTGTCTGAAACAAAGAAAGCAGAAAAAACAGGTATAACTTTACCAAGTCCATTCCAAATAAGCGGAGCAGCCGAAAATAAAAAGCCCATTTTTAATAGAAATCGATCGCAAAATACTGATTTGACTCTTTCTATTTTACTGTCTACAAATAGCAAATAGAAGAAAATGCTAATCAAAAAGAAAATCCAGAAAGGCCAGTAGAACGCAAGGACTACGAACGAAAGTAAAATATTAATTTCTAAATTGTGAAACCTAGTTTGCAAATTTTCTTTCTCGATGAATAGTAGAATAGAAAATAAGAAAAGCAATCCAGTAATCCAAGCTGGATAATAATGATTATACGCAGGATAGATAAATGCATGAGAACATACAAAGAGAAAAAGAATAGTTAGAGTTTTTACCTTTGACCCAGTATTTGACCATACAAAATCTGCAATGAGAGACAAATACAAAAAGTAAATAAAAGAAAGAATAGAAAAATAAATAATTCCAATCGGAACAAAGTAAAAGATATGATGTAAATACCCTTGCGGCAAAATCCATCCAGTTAAATTGTTGATTCCCATAAATACACGATGCCATCTTTCCTGCTCCCAAAAATAAGGGGGATTGTATTTGCTTCCCAATACAAGATCAACAGATCCTTCTTGTCCCAATGCTTTTTCAAAATCATTCTTTGCATCAGAAATCTTCTGATAGGTATTTCGGAAAAAGGATTTACTTGGATCACTCTTGTCTTTTTGAAAATGCTCATAGATTTTTTCTAGATACAAAAGCAAAAACGAACCATCATTACCTGCTGTAACTGAATCCTTCGGGATATGATTCGCTAAGTTTAGATAGATAGTTATATCCCCTCCACCCTCTGTAAACACTCCCATTTTTTTCTTGTGAATGACTGGATAAAAAAAGATAAATGTGCCAATCAAAAGAATTGTAGCTAAAGATTTTATTTCTATTTGAGTAGGTATAATTATTTTTTTACGAAGAATTAAATAAACTAAAAGACTGATTGTAAAAAATAAATGCAAATAAGCAAGCATTTGAAAAGAAAAAATGGCGACTCCAATCAAAGGAATTGCAAAATCAAAAAAAATAAATCCCATGAGAATTGATCTGGTGGTTGTCAAATTGGGATATAATTTCTCTCGAATATAAATCCCTGAACTATAGGAACTCAAAAGCAAGTAAAAATTTATCAGTATAACTTCTAGAATATAAATCATCTTTTATTGTCCCTTTGTTTTTCCCTTTCTAAAGCGAAGCAAAGATGGATTAGCCCCTATATAGAAAATACTCATGCAGGTAATGGCAAAGAGAAGATTGATCCAAAGCTGAAACGGTAAATACTTAGAGGCAATTCCAATCAATGAAATGGATATCAATATGGGAATCATTCTTGTAATTTTCTTGGATAGAACAGCCCAGAGGATACACACAATTGCAATATACGCAAATCCGTTTTCAAAAGAATACTTATTTAGGCTCGTCTCTCCTAATATCTTTTCAACAAGAATAGACTTAAATGCAATTGGTGTTCCAGCT
>JANMOF010000218.1:0-5930 GCA_031368925.1 Leptospiraceae bacterium | reverse complement strand
ACTGGACAATTTTTAAACATAAGACTGGATTCTTATCACGAACCAAGTTCTGAATTAAAAGAGGGTTATTTTTTAGGATCTGTTTCTTAGATTGTAGCTTATGTTATTTGTAGGAGTATAGAAGAGATGAAAGTTAATTATAAACCCATGAATTGCTCTGAATGTATGCAAGGAGCTGGACTTGATTTTGATTTTACTATGGCTTACCAACCTATTTTTGATATTGCGAATAAACAGGTGTTTGCGCATGAAGCTCTAGTTCGCGGAACAAATAATGAGTCAGCCTATTCTATTTTATCAAAGGTTAACGACGAAAACCGCTATCGCTTCGATCAAGCCTGTCGTGTTAAGGCTATCGAACTAGCTTCGCGGTTACAGATGAATAGCTTACTAAGCATTAACTTTTTACCAAATGCAATCTACAATCCAGAAACCTGTATTAGAACCACACTAGAGGCATCTACCAAATACAAATTTGGCATTGATAAAATCATACTAGAAGTTACAGAAGGCGAAAAAGTGCAAGACCATGCACATTTACTTTCCATTATAAAGGAATACAAAAGACAGGGAATCAAAACTGCTATTGATGATTTCGGTGCAGGCTACTCAGGATTAAACCTACTTTCGGAATTTCAACCTGATTATATCAAGATAGACATGGCTTTAGTTCGAGGCATTGATACTGATAGAATTAGAAGAAGTATTATTAAGGGAATAATGCTAGTTTGCCAAGAAATTGAAATTGAAGTAATCGCAGAGGGAATTGAAACAGAAGAAGAGTTCAAAACACTCCGAGATTTAGGAATCAATTATATTCAGGGATATTATTTTTCTAAGCCGGTCTTCGAAGGACTCGGCAGTTATACGTTTTAAAAATATCTATCACAGAGAAACTGAGTTTGAGAGGAGAATAATAATTAAAGTTGTTGAAATGTTTACTATTCTGATAATTTCAAGAACTCTATTCTCTGAGACTCAGTGCCTCTGTGGCAACTCTTTGTTATCTTACCAAACTCAAATCCTTGCGGGTAATGGTTAATACATCATCGAATCTGCCTGTTCTTTGTTTTTTTGTTAAAATAATAGTATCTGCATGAAAGCTAATATTCGAATTTGGATCAATCGGGTCAGAACTTCTAAGTTCGAATTCAAGATATGGAGTCAACTGGGTTAGATACGTTTTTCCTTGAAAATCTTCAAAGATAAAAAGCTTTCCTTCATAGTATGTTAGAGAACTATCCGGATTTATACGAATGCCTTCAGAAGTTCCTTTAATATGAAGTGGGTTAGTGCCAAAAAGGTAAACTCTTAGCTCTGATCTTTCATTAAAGGGTAGTTCATATCCAATAGTAACAATGCCAACGTCTTTAATTTGATAGGATTCTTTACCAGCAATAGTCCTATCTGCAACATGGAAGGATTGCCAGAAATTCAAATCTTTAGGGGGATAATTGGTGGTAACCACAGGTGACTCCACTGGTTTAGGTTTTTCTACCTCAACAATTTTTGCCTGGGAGTCTTTTGGCTCTGGAGGAAGAATTTCTTTTTTCTTTTGACTTGCCAGGTAGGCAAGATATTCCTTTTCGGAGGTAATCCCGAGTTTGCGCATTTCTTCTCTTCTAGCAATTTGTTCTAATTTGTTTTCTAATTCTTTTTTTTCTATTGCCACTTGTTCGAGTTCTTTATCAATCTTTTGTTTTTCAGCTTGCAGGCGAGCGATTTCGGCTTTGTTCTTTTCAGGATCTTTCATAAGCTCGGCTAATTTGTCTTCGATTGCTTTTTTACGAGTGAGAAGTTCTTTTTCTTTTTTTTGAATAGCTTCGTATTTTTGAAGAACATCTTCTTTTTCTGATTTTATTTTTTTATTTTGCAACTTGGCAAATTTCTTCTGATTACCCGCATCTATATCTGGATTAACTTGATCTTCTAATTCAAAAGTAGCAACGTCAAGACCTCCGCCTTTTACCATATTCTTCTCGATTGGAATTAGTATCTGTGTTTGTCCGCTCCAACCTTCAAACTTTTCAGGAATTCCAAGTCTTTCCTTTTTAATCACATCATTTTCATAAAAATTTGAATCAACATAACTCGAATCACCTCGGTGTTTGCGATTGTAATAAACAATGTATAAAGCCAATAACTCAGAGTCTTCTTTATTGTATTCATACATTCCAGTAATATATCCTGAAACCACGCGAACTATTGCATTGATATGACCGAAGCTAGCTTTCTTTGTGAACTCCATCACATCACCACCAAAGCGTCCTTCTTCTCTACTTTCAAAACGCTTAACAGTAATACCTTTGTGCATTGCGTTTGATGGATCTGCATGATGAGAACCGGCTAATTTTTTTCCGATTTCAATATCTGCGAGTCTTGAAGCTTCGGTTGCTTTTTCGTTAGTTCTGTTAATAAAAGATTTTATATTTAGTTTAATTAACTTTTCTTTTCGTCTTGCTTTCTCTGCACTGTCGATCTCAAGCTTTTTTTGTGAAACTATTTCCGTTTGCAAGAATAGGAGGCAAATGGAAATAGCCGCCAGTGTAAAATTTGTTGTTTTGTTTGGTCTCATATATATTATTAACTCCTGATAAGAAAAGTGAATCCTCAAATCTATCAAGTCATTGTAGAATAGATTTTTTAAAAAAGCAATAGAAATAGTTTTTTTGGTTAGAATAGTTCCTTTATTGAGGCAATGACTCCAATGTCTTCTTTGCTTTATTTTTAATATCGGTTGGATACTTTGATTCTAATACTTTAAGTAATGTCAAATAGGATTGTTTTTTTTTGAATTTGTCAATAACTTCAATGAGGGCGTTCGCTAACTCAATGTCTTCCTCATTCATTTTCTTCTTATTTAAGGAAGAATCAAGCATTCCTAGTAACATCCTATTTGTAAGATCAATCTTGCCCCTATAGGATACAATGGCTTGAATGCAAGTAACGGCTACTTCACTATTATCCTCGGTAGAAATATGCTTTTTTATAATTTCATATGATTCATTTTCTTTCTCGGTTCCATTAAAATAACTAAGTAGCAAACAAGATTTTTTACGTAGTAAGTAATTATAAGAAGAACCATCATCCTTACTATTTTTCTTCACTTCCGAAAGCATTTTTAATAATGCATCACTATTGTTAGAAACTTCTTCTTGATTATTTAGTAATAAGATATTCAGTTTTTCAAGTATCATTACTTTAAATCTTGGTTTCGTTTTTTTATCATTCATCCACTCATGAATTTTTTTTATATCTCCTGGTTGGATATTCTGAATTTCTTCCAGGCTTGGCTCTGCCCAAACACCTGCGGTTAGCAACAATAAGCCCACAAACAATTGCTTCATATGTCTTTGTCCCTTTTGATCAGAAATGCTTTATTGATTAATTCTGCCAAATCTTGAAAAAAATCTCCTTTTCTAAGTTTAATCACATATACTGGTTTATTGTTATTATGTGCTTCTAGTGTATTCTTAATTCTCTTTATCGGTCCTGCCATCTTGTGAGAAAAGAAAATACTAAATAAGCTAACAATGATTACATTTAAAAAACTAGTTGCAAGTATAGGAATTAAATATAAATCAAATGCATTGTATAATTTGGGTGGCTTACCATCATTTACCTTTAAAGGAAAAAACAATTTACCATTCTCTTCATCGACTACTGCCTTACCTTCATGAAAAGACAAATACACTCCCTTATGGGCATCCACATGAACTAATACAGGAGCATTTTCCGGCAGCAAACTATAAGATTCTTTTCTGATAATCCATAAGAGTCCTAAAGTTAGAATTGCAGATAAAATAATTAACAGGGAAAATTTTATTATAAACTGGTTTTGAAATTCTTTATCAATGTAATAACGCCATCGTTTTTTCATTAGTGGTAATCTTTTAAATTCTAATTAAACCGTAAAAAGTGCACTAGCGTATTCAAAAGAAAATTATCTATCCTAGCTTGAAATAAAGTATAGATGTAAAAAGAAAACCAATAGGCAACTGTGATGATGACTTGAATGCGAATCGTAAGCTCGCTTAAATAATCAGTCGCGCTGTAGTAAATACGAATTAGGCTCAAAGGCCAGGAGATTAGGAGAAAATAGTAAGTAGCCTTTCCCAGCCCGTAGATCCAACTTACAATTTCCTTCGCATAATTATATTTGAATCGGTAGAAAGATGCGAACAATTCCTCATGAAATTGAATTACATAGAACATAAAAATCAAAAGAAAAAATGCTTTCCAGAGAAAGTCTAAGTCTTTTCTAAAAAAAGAGAGAATAAGACCAATTACCCACAAGATGAAAATAGGAAGAGTGATTTGTTCAATGAATGTCATGCTTAGTTAATACCTTTATGCATTGAATAAAGCTACCGGGGTCTGCTAAATTTTTTCCTGCGATATCAAATGCAGTTCCATGATCGGGAGATACTCTTAGAAAATCAAGTCCAAGTGTAACATTAATTCCATTTTTGCCTTCCATCGACTTAAAAGGAATCAGTCCCTGGTCGTGGTAACATGCAAAGATTAAATCAAAGTTCTTAGAAATAGAAGGAATAAATAAGGAATCAGCAGATATAGGACCTTCTACTGAAAGTCCATGACGACGTATTTCTTTTATATAAGGCTCTATGATTTCCATTTCCTCACTGCCTATTTTTCCATTTTCTCCTGCGTGTGGATTGAGTCCGCAAACAGCAATTTTAGGGGATTTTAAAAGTTTAGAATTTTGAATGGCTTTTATTAAAGGAATGATTTGTAATTTCCTTAAGGTATTACTCACATCCTTTAAAGGAATATGAGTGGTAAGTGGAATCACTTTTAGTTTATTTCCATACATAAGCATGAAGGTTTTTTTTTCATACTTGCTGGCAAATACTTCTGTGTGTCCTTTGAAGTCTTTGATTCCAGATTTAATCACCCATTCCTTGCTTAGCGGCAAAGTAATAATATCCCCACCTAGTATTTTTTGTAATGCGATACCTGCAAGTAAAGAGGCATAGGCTATTTTACCGCTAATAGTGGATGGCTTACCTACCCTTATTTCTTTTTCTTCTTTCTTATTTAAAATATTATTCTTATAAAAAATGATTTTGGAATTGGATTTAGCCGAAATAACCTTTTCTAAATTAGCATTTGATTCTACTACTATAAAATTTTTTTCGTACTTGAAGCTAATCTTGTTTTGACTCGAAATAAAAATAAATCGAAAACGGTTTGATTTTTTCTGAAGCAAATCAATTGCTCCATCAAATATTTCATAGGAGATTCCTGTCGGGTCTCCTTCCGTTATAAATATATTTTTCAAATTATTTCTTTAGCATGGGAAGATTTACACTGTCCATAGCAGCACGTGTAAATTCAAGGAATTGCTTCAAACAATAACCTACATCTTTCCCTTCGAGTAAAGTTGCTCGTTCAAATCTAGAATTAAAATGAATTTTATCACCCAGGTTCATTACTACAACACCACCTGACTCCATATCATTTTCCACTTTTTCCAAAAAGTCTTTAAATGCCCGAAACAACTCGCCAGCTTCCGAAATAAAAATTCTAGACTGCTTGTTTTTCATTCTACCTAGTTGTTCTTTAAAATCCTGTTTTTCAGATAGCGCATACTCTTCAATTGTCTCTGTTAAAACCTTCATTGTACGACGAATATTTTCCAGGTGCTTGATTACTGTGTCTCTTTCCGTTGCGTGCGAAAAATCAAACTTTGTATGAGAATCACCCAAAATAGGAATATACTCTGTTTCCATTACATTAATTAAAGTTGCGATTAGGTTGATTTCTGCATCGTGTGAATGAGGTGAAATCTTCATGATAGCGATATTAGACAACACATTTGAGTCTGCATTAATGTGTTCAGCCCTTGAATTAGGTGACGATGATGAATAAGTCTTTGGTGTTAGCGCAGTATGGATATTATCCGG
>JANMOF010000174.1:0-1540 GCA_031368925.1 Leptospiraceae bacterium | reverse complement strand
CCCCGTTGCCGCAAGTCTTCCATTTTCCCCCAAAGAACGGGGCTGTTGTGTGAAGTCTCTGACTTCACACACATCCAGAAGCGGTCAACCGACCGCCTACATCTCGCTCTGCCAAAATCCCCCCCTCAGTATAGCTTACTTTTAGGCTTTCTTTCGCCATCTAAACTTGGTCGGGCGGTAGCCCTCCTTTAGATGTGTGTTCAGTCAGAGACTGACCACAACAGCACTCGGGCATATTCCAAAACCGAACACTTAAAAGAACGGGAGCAATAGCAGCGTAGTTGTTAGTTTTTTTATCATGGTTTCTTTATTTTTAAATCCATTTTTAATGGCTTTTAGGACTTTTTTTTACGTTATTCTGTTCTTGCACCTTACTCTTGGTCGGGCGGTTGCCCTCCTTTAGATGTGTGTTCAGTCAGAGACCGAACACAACAGCACTCAGGTATATTGTAAAAACGAACACTTCAAAGAACAGGGTTATTGGCTATAAATAACCGCTTTCGTTATGTCAATGAACGTTTTTTGCTTGTTTTTTCAATAGAAATACCCCCTCAGTATATGGTACTTGAACATAATAGCAGCTAAAGTGCAACAATTTTATCAAACACTTGGGCGCAACGGGTCATTGTGCCTCTGTTCTTATAATAATATACCAATAATCATCCAATTTCTCCCCCTTCTTGATATAATCCTTCCAATAACTGTTGTATATTTTATGAGCATCAGGACAATATACTAATACTTTATCATCGTTTTCGAAAGAATAATATACAAATTCACCTAACTTTGGGTTACTATTTATTGTAGTAGCTTTAGTTTTTGCTTGATGTGTTAGTAAAATATTAATAATTGTGTCTGTTTGTGGTAATGTTAAATTTTGTTTTTTACAGAATCTAATTATATCAATACTATCAATTTTTGGGTATATTAAATATGAGCCTCCTGAGACCTCAAAATATCTTATAGACCTAACTATCAATTGCCCTGAATCGTTAATACCCCTAGTATCAATTACAAAATTTAATAGTGGTAACATATTTGTTTTTTTTAATTGAGTATAAGCATTTATAGCTTCGTTTCTCTTAGATGGAACACATTTCAAAAAAGTAATCAGAAAGAGAAAAAAGAGAAAATTTTTCATTTTTTATTGTTTTTTAGCTTGTGCAGTCCAATTGGTATGTGTATCAACACCATTAGTAGAGTTAATATTAGTTCCCCTGTTATGTCCATCTTTTATTGCTCTTTGATCTCCGTATGTATCTAAATATGTTCTCTCTCCTCCATCAGTTCTCCCACCACTTAAGAGGTTATTTCCATGTGCAGCCATTTGAGAGTGAGATAGACTAAAGCCTAATATTTTCATTCCGTAACCCCACATATAATTACCAAAATCTTTAGGATTGTAAGCTGTTCCCTGTCCATTTTGAACTATTATGTTCAAAGTATTTGATTTGATATTATCAGGATTTTGCTGATAATAGTCCATTTTGCCTTCTCCTTGTTTGCCCATACCTAATGTATAATGAGAACTATTTCCTTT
>JANMOF010000117.1:0-7578 GCA_031368925.1 Leptospiraceae bacterium | reverse complement strand
AGGGGTAATGCTGGTTTGACGTTACCGAATTCGTTTAGGAAGAGTTGGTTCATTTGATGCTCGGCTAGCCACAACGAAAGGATGGCTACTTCGTGGGCGAAGTCGTCTAGTTCGATTCCGTAGAAATTACTGAGTTGGATTTGGGAGAATCCAAAGTAGTCGACGCTTTTGGTTGCCCATAAGCGATAAGCAAATCATAGATAAAGCTACTTTTTTAAATCGACTTGACTAGTTTTTGTAAATTGGTTTCTATTTGGGCGATGTTCATTGAGATTATTTCATTCTATCCTAATACTAGGACAGAATAACCGTATTTACTCCAATCTACCAGGATAATATGATAGTTGCGGTCAAATGGAATTATTCCCAATCAGTAGATCAATTCATCTGTACCGGTTGATTCAAACCAGAGGAGTTTGTAGACTGGAATAGTATTTCTATCTTTTAGGTGGGTAACAGTGATTACGTCATACTTCTCTACGCTGTCATAAGACCACCATCTGTCTGCCTGTTCTTTGAGGTAAATGACTGGATAGGGAAGCAAATTCCCATTTACCACATCTGTAAATCGGGCAACTCCCACATGCTCGCCGTAAACGCGGTAGGACTGACCGGCAAATAGACCGCGGAGTATCTTTTCTGCATCTGAGTCAAATTTATTTCTACGATAACGATAGTATACTTCATCCCCGTTGCGATCATAGAATACCGCATAATCACTGTATGTCTTCTTAAAAAACAATTTGAGTTGTTCTGGAAAACGGTAGGATACATCTGTAATTTCATCTTTATATTGCCTGATTCGCTTTTCTTTGGTGGAAATATCACCGTTGTATTTAGCGCTTGGAGGCGGGGGCTCTGCTGAAACCAGGAAGGTAATCATAAATAATAAAAGCATTTTGCGCATAATCAACGTTTCCCCTTAGCGGTTTGCCGGTAGGACTAGGTTTTCTTTTTTCTCTGTAATTGGTTGTTTAGACGCATCTGTAGGCGTTGTCGAATTTTTCATCTGCCCCTTACTATCAGTAATGCCTTTTTGCTTCCATTCCTCAATAATTTTCTTTGCCAATTCCTGGACTTTTCTATTGGGATCTCTCTGTGCTTTGTATTCTACAAGCTCAATCACATTAGGGTCAGGAACTTCACCCAACTGCTTAATCGCTCTTAGCCGCACCGCGGGATCATCGTCCTTGGCATAGATAATTAAATCTTTTAAAATATCTTTATCACCCAGTAAAATAAGTGCACTAATCACATAGAGTTTAAGTCCTGAGTATTTTTTAATATCGGTTTTACTCTTTGATTCATTTATTTTTGCAAGCATTGTTCTTAGTTCCGATACAGCACGCGGAGAATGCATCTTACCCAATGAATTGACCGAATAAGATCTGAGCGTTACATCCTCTGATTCATCCGCAGCAACATCTAAAAGTGCTGATTCTGCCTTGTTATCTTTTGTCTTCCCGAAATAAAGTGCAATGCTTGAACGTAAATCGAGACTCGTAGTCTTATCTCTAAATTTATTTTCTAAAAACTCAGAACTACTTTTTCCGGATTCTAATTCTGCGAGTGTGTTAATCGTAGAAGAAACAAGTGTGCTACTTTTTGTAAAATCCTGGCTCTTTAAAAAAGATCCAAGTTCTTCGGAAGCCTCTTCTACTTTTAATTTTTGAATCGCATGAATAGCTGCATCCTTTACGTCATCGGATTTGCTCTTAACCGCGTCGATTATATTTTTAGACTCGGTCTTTACTTCTAGTTCAGCAAGTGTTCGTAGACAAGATACTTTTATCCCATTGTCAGAATCATTTGCTAATGTGTCAGATACTATCTTAACCAATTCTTCAATTCCATCGGAAGAAAGATGCGACAACTCACGCATAGCCTCTTTGCGCTCTTTATTAGAGCCAAACTTCAAAACTTTTTCTATGATTTCTTTTTTCTTTTTTAATTGTTCCGGCGTGAGGCTGTGTTTCTTTGCTCTTCTTTTGGCTGCTGTATCTACGCCTGAATGCTCTACATCTTTAATTCCCTCTGCCGTGTCATCTATTTCGAGAGGGGCTTTATTGGTTTCTGTGCGAGAGGGAGTCACCTCACTGCCGGGAGAATCTGAAGTCTTTTTTACATCTAAGGAAAAAATGGATAAAGGAAGAATTAGAAGTAAGAAGAGGCTACTCCCCAGTAGCTGATTTAAGTGCTTCGTTTTCTTTTTCCAGTTCGAGGATTTTTTTATTGAGTTCATTGAGCATATGTAAGTTTTCCAGATTCTGTCTGAATTTTGTAATAAGTTCATCTATATCCTCGCTGAGCAACTCTATATTCCATGGTTTTTCCACATAACGACTGAGTCCCCCATGATTAATAGCGCGTATCGCAGAGTCAAGTCCCGCCTGCCCGGTAAGCAGAATCTTAATAGCATCGGGGAGTTTCTTGTGAATCTCCTCCAAAAATTTGTCCCCTTTCATATTAGGCATCACTTGGTCAGAAATGATAAGCTCTATCACTTCGCCACTAGTGTGAATTTCATCAATCAGGGCAAGTGCATTTTCTGCACTATCTGCAATTTCTACGTAATGAGTGTCTCCAAATCGTTGTAACAACTGTTCCCGAAGAGTCTCAAGAACTGATACTTCATCATCGACACATATAAAATAACCTTTAGATTTAGTCATATTTAGATTCTATTTGGATTTCTATTCTAATAAGTATACACGAAAAGTTCAATGAAAAATTCTATCTTCAAAGAAAAAGGTGAAAGCTTCTGAAATGCCATTAGGGTGAGAATTACTCATGTACTGAGATTTTAAGATGACGCAATATAAAATAATACTAATCGTCATTCCTGCGGAGGCAGGAATCTAGAATTGTGAAAATGCGTTTCTATTGAAAGAAAATGCTAGCTTACTCTGAATTCCTGCCTCCGCAGGAATGCCATCAAGGATAATCTCGTCGAACACTCTACTCTTTAGCATCGCAAAATTTTTATTTCAAAATCAAATATTCCTAGAAGTATTTTCCTAGAATTTCAATCCCTTTTTCTTTGTATCCGATGTCTTCTATTCGGTGCTCCGGCTTCGGATCTCTTTTTACCATCCACTCGAGTTGCTCTTTTGCTTTATTTTTTTGTCCTATATCAATATAAATTTCAGCCAGGTAAAGCCTGTTATTAAAAAAATCAGGTCCTAGTTCTACTGCTTTTTCTAAATGTTGTAATGCCTTTGTTTTATTTCCTACAGAAATAGGCCAGCCCGGTGCTTGGTGGTAAATTCTTCCAAGCGCACGGTGAGGTCCTCCGAAGAAAAATTTTTCGTTTTCTTTAAGCACTACTTCATAACTTCTTTTCATCGGGTCAATCGAAGAAAGAGAAGCCATCATCCCGCGACAAAGACCGAGCATCCCCACGTTAGAGGCATACCAATAGTTGCCGTAGATAGCTTTCGGGTTCATTGTGATTGCTTCTTTTCCGTAGTTCACTCCGTGCTCATAGTATAGCTCTTGCTTCTTAGAATTCGCAGATTCAAATAGACCTTTGTAAAAATAAGCGCTTGATAATTTTCCGCAAATGATATCCATATCTGGATTCGTTGCTTTCAATTCTAAAAGCTTATTGATCGCCTTATCTAAATTACCCTCAGATTCCCTTTTGTCGATAAACTCGTTTACTTCTTTCAAAATTTCCAACATGTCTCACTCTCTTCCTTTATTTTTTATGCAATTGATATTTTAATGATGGGCTTTTAATATCTACCGGTTTCACATTCCAAATCTGATCCGCATACTCTTGAATAGTTCTATCCGAAGAAAACTTTCCAATTCTCGCTACATTCAGAATGGATTTTTTAGTCCACAAGTTTTGGTCTTTGAATTCATTTGAAATTACTCTCTGGCAAGCGGAATATGAATCAAAATCTGCCATCAATAGATAATTGTCCTGATGAACTAAATTATCGTAAATAGGACGGAACAAATTTGCACTGGACATAGAGAAAAAATTCTCTTTGATGAGTGTAAGAATTCTTTGCAGTTCATCACTCTTGTCAATGTATTCACCCGGATGATAACCCTTTGCCTTTAAATCGAATACTTCGTGAGCCTTAAGCCCAAAGATATAAATATTTTCTTCTCCTACTTCTTCCATAATTTCTACGTTAGCTCCATCGAGTGTTCCAACAGTCAAAGCACCGTTCAGGGCAAACTTCATATTACCCGTTCCACTTGCTTCTGTTCCTGCTGTAGAAATTTGCTCTGAGAGATCACTAGCGGGAAATATATTTTCCGCGAGAGAAACCCTGTAGTTAGGAAGAAATACTACTTTGAGTCTGCCGTTTACTTTCGGATCATTGTTTACAACTTGCCCCACAGCATTGATAAATCGAATGATTAGCTTAGCCATATAATAACCGGGAGCTGCCTTTCCTGCGAATATAAATGTCCTCGGAACTACTTCTTTATAAGGATTTTCCTGAATTCGAATGTAAAGCGCAATCACATGAAGGATATTTAATAGTTGGCGCTTGTATTCATGAAAACGCTTGATTTGAACATCAAAAATAGAATTCACATCTACTATAATTCCTGTATCGTGTTGGATAATCTTGGATAGGCGCTCTTTGTTTTCCCTTTTGATTCTTCTCCATTCGGATTCAAATTCTGGCTCAGCGGCAAATGCTTCTAATCCTCGTAGCTTCTTTAAATCTGTTGCGAATTCATCTCCAATTTTACTTGCAATAAGACTGGATAACTGAGGATTTGCTTTAAGTAAAAAACGTCTCTGGGTAATTCCATTTGTCTTGTTGTTAAATTTTTCAGGCCAGAGTTTATAAAATCCAGGGAATACCAATGTCTTTAATAACTCGGAATGAAGAGCGGCAACTCCATTTACACTGTGACTTCCAATCACGGCTAAGTTAGCCATGCGTAAAAGTTTATCCGCTCCTTCATGAAAAACAGACACTTGCATGATTTCATGATCATTTAATTTTCCAGACGCCCTGACTTCATTTAGAAAACGATAATTGATTTCGTTTACGATCTGTGCGTGGCGCGGGAGGAGAAACTCGATTAGACTCACTTTCCATGTCTCAAGTGCTTCCGGTAGTACAGTGTGATTTGTATAGGCAAATACTTTTGTGGTAATGTCCCATGCAGTCGCCCATTCTAATTTTTCTTCGTCCATTAAAATGCGCATGAGTTCAGGAATGGCGATACTTGGATGAGTATCATTTAACTGAATTGCAACTTCTTCAGGGAAACGAACAAAGTCAGTATTAAAACGTTTATAGCGGTTAATGATATCAAGTAAGCTCGAAGCAACCATAAAATACTGTTGCTTGAGTCGCAAAATTTTTCCTTGCTCAGTCGTATCATTCGGATAAAGAACCTTGGAAATATTTTCCGTCTTTTGTTTATCCTCAACAGCTTTCAAATAATCTCCATGGTTAAAATAATCGAAATTAAATTCTTCTGATGCTTTCGCAACCCAAAGACGAAGGTTATTTACAGTATTGGTATTATAACCTGGAACAGAATAATCATGTGCCTCGGCGACTATTGTTTCCAAAGGTATCCAAACAGACATGAGCTTTCCAGTCGGGTCAATCTTTGTTTCAACGTGTCCGTAAAAATGAACGGGATACACTACTTCGTGACGAATGATTTCCCATGGGTTACCACTTTTTTGTAGCCATGCATCCGGCTTTTCAATTTGGGAGCCATTCTCAATTTGTTGATTGAAAATTCCATATTCATAACGAATTCCATATCCATAACCCGGAAGGTTCAGTGTTGAAAGAGAATCCATAAAACAAGCGGCAAGTCTTCCTAGACCTCCGTTACCAAGTCCTGCATCAGGTTCATATTCTACAATTTCGTATAAGTCATACCCGAATCCAGCCAGAACATCGACCAGAAGTCCTTGTAGACCGAGATTAATCATTGCATTGGAAAGAGTTCTACCAATCAAAAACTCAAGAGATAGATAGTAAACTCGTTTAGGATTTTTTGTTCTATAATTGGATTGTGTTTCGTTTAATCGATCTACAATAATGTCTCGTACTGTAAAGCTTAATGCTTCATATATATCTTGCTTAGTAGTATTATTTCTATGTTTTCCGACCGTATATTCTAAATGATGCGCAAATGCCTTTTCGAGATTTTCTTTGTTGATAACTGGCTCTCGATCCATAAGATCCCATAATCTATCATTCTTAGTATTGTCCATGTCCCCTCTTGTTGCGGTTAATTAAAAACCCAGATTCAAACACTCTCAAAGGAATCTAGAAATCTTTTTTAATAATCTGGATATTTCAGTCATCCTTTATTTTACATGCAAGTGATTTTTAATTTTTAGTGAAATATTTATTTTTTTGTTGCTAAGCTTATTAAATATATTATCTTTCTAACTCATATTCGGCTATTTCATTTTATATTCGATAAAAAGTTTCCTATGAAAAAAAAACTATTACTTATTCTAAGTCTCTATTTATTTTCATTTAGTCTTATCGCCCAAGTATGGACTCCGCCCGGAGTAAATAGTCGTCCAACGTCGGACACATTTACCTACGACTTCGGGATCAACCAGTACAATAAAGATACTTATCTGTATTTAGCTCCCGGGCTAAATATGAATTTCAATAATAAATGGGGATTTTCTATGCAGCTTCCGATGAATCTTTTACTAAATGATGCTGAACCCAAGACTCCAGGTTCAAAAGTAGGGCAGGTAAGATCCATTGACTATGATTCCAAATCTGACTATCAGAGAGTTCTAAATAATTTCTGGGTAGGAAATTACGGCGTTTATAAGCCGAAAGAAATTACCTACTCTCTATTTGTTGGAAAAATGTATGATGGATATATCGGGCACGGAACAATCATTAACCGCTACGTAAACAATCAGCGAGTAGATGTATATAAGTTAGGTGTAATGGCTGATATTAATACTGATTACGGTGGAGTGCAAGTATTTACCAATTCTATTTATGACAGAAAAGAAGTCAATGCAGGTAGAGGATACATTCGTCCGTTTGGAATTATATCAGGTGTGATGGATTTGATTTCAGGAAAAAAAAATGTAGCTATGCTTGCGGCTAACGGGAATGTATTCGATGACGTTGGAAGAAAAAAAGTAAATGAAGAAATCAATTCTTCTAAAGAAGAAGAAAGATATGTAGAAATTGAAACAGACCCAGTAACCGGTGAAAAGAAGGAAGTTGAAAAGACCGCTCCTAAGAAGGAACGTGTTTTAGATAAAGAAGAAAGCGAACCAAACAAAGTATTTGATCTCAACCGGTTTGCCCTTGGCTACACGTCTGCATATGATGGAACTGCACCAACTGCACTTGATGTGGATACAACAGGGAGTATCCGCTTCGACAAAACAAATAACGCGAAAGTCAAATCCAATCGCAAACAGGGAGTAGAAGGATACGATGCAGAGTTCAAAATCATCAGTACGGATACTTTTGAATTAACCCCCTACGCGGATTACAATAGAATCAAGAATGTCCAGAACTCTCTCGGAAGACATTATGGCATCATTGCAAAAATAGGCTCTCGTGAAATCAATGTAACAATTCG
>JANMOF010000092.1:0-3729 GCA_031368925.1 Leptospiraceae bacterium | reverse complement strand
GGTGAGGGCGATTTACTACTACTTCTTATTCTCTCTCAAACACTTTCTAAATTTACTTCGTCTCTGTTTTTCAAAACTAGTAATAGAACTTTCATTCTCAAGTGTTAGACCAATATCATCCAAACCTCTGTAGAGACAGTCTTTACGAAAAGAATCTACTTGAAAAGAATAGGATTTGCCATTACCCGCTTTGACTACTTGGCTCATTAGGTCTACTTCTAACTTTGCGTCGGGAGTAGAATCTATGTATTTGAAAAGCTCATCGACTTGTTCAGTTGGAAGAACAATCGGAAGCATACCGTTCTTAAAGCAGTTATTGTAAAAAATATCCGCATAAGAAGGAGCGATTACACAACGAAATCCATAGTCTTCCAAAGCCCAGGGAGCATGTTCGCGAGAAGAACCACAACCAAAATTATCTCGCGCCAAAAGGATATTAGCCCCTTGGTAACGAGGTTGGTTCAAAACAAATTCTGGATTTGGTTTGGTTCCTGCGTCGTCTAAAAATCTCCAGTCGTGGAATAGATGAACTCCAAAACCAGAACGCTCGATCTTACGAAGAAATTGTTTAGGAATGATTTGGTCTGTGTCAACGTTCGCCTTATCTAAAATAGCCGCAACGCCGTTTAAGGTTGTAAATGCTTTCATGATTAACTCCAATACCTGATGTCTACAAATTTTCCTTCGATTGCAGCAGCAGCAGCCATAGCTGGGCTAACAAGGTGTGTGCGTCCGCCTTTACCTTGTCTTCCTTCGAAGTTACGATTGGAAGTAGAAGCACATCTATCTCCCGGAGATAAAACATCGTCGTTCATAGCAAGACACATAGAACAACCCGGATTTCTCCATTCAAAACCAGCTTCTACAAATATCTTATCAAGTCCTTCTGCTTCCGCCTGACGTTTTACACGACCAGAGCCAGGAACTACGATTGCTGTCACCTTGGAGGAAACCTTTTTCCCTTTTACAGTGCTTGCGGCAATTCGTAAGTCTTCGATACGAGAATTCGTGCAAGAACCAATAAATACTTTATTCAGGGTAATATCTGTTATCTTCTGACCGGCTTTTAAGCCCATATAAGCAAGCGCGCCTTCGATGGATTTCTTCACAGTCGGATCGGTCGCAGAATCAGGATTAGGCACAACGTCTACAACGCCAATGACTTGACCAGGAGAAGTTCCCCAGGTCACCATAGGGGGAATGTCTTCCGCTTTCAAAACTACCGTCTTATCAAAAGTAGCCCCTGGGTCGGTTACATACGAAGCCCACTTCTTAACAAACAAGTCAAAATTTTCTTTCGGAGCATGGTCTTTGCCCTTGATGTAATTGAAAGTAGTTTCATCAGGCGCAATAAACCCAGCACGAGCACCAGCTTCAATCGACATATTGCAAACAGTCATACGACCTTCCATCGACAAAGAACGAATAGCCTCACCGGTGAATTCAATCACATAACCGGTTGCTCCATCGGTCCCGATTTTTCCAATAATAGCAAGCACGATGTCTTTCGGAGTAACGTGAGGAAGAAGTTTTCCCTCAACACGAATTTCCATGGTCTTAGGTTTTTGTTGAACTAAAGTCTGAGTGGCTAACACGTGTTCTACTTCACTAGTTCCAATTCCAAAGGCTAATGCTCCGAATGCGCCATGAGTAGAAGTATGAGAATCCCCACAGACAATAGTCATCCCTGGATGCGTTAGTCCCAATTCAGGAGCGATAACATGGATTATCCCCTGGTCGGGGTTTGTGAGATCGTAAAGAGTAATATGATTTTCTTTGCAGTTTTTAATCAGGGTTTTCATTTGAATGGCAGAAATCGGATCTGCAAAATCCATATCCCGACTGCGGGTGGACACGTTATGATCCATAGTCGCAAACGTCGCCTCAGGACGACGAACTTTGCGATTGGTAAGGCGCAGAGACTCAAACGCCTGCGGACTTGTCACCTCGTGAATGAGGTGCCTATCAATATAAATAATAGAAGACCCACTGTTTTCCGTAACAAGGTGGTCATTCCAAATTTTCTCAAACATTGTTTTCATAATTCCAAGATTTCAGCCTTAATTCACAGGTAAATCTGAATTTTTTCCCAAGATTTGGGCGTTGCGGCGACATTTTCCTCGTAGAGACAGGTTTGAAACCTGTCTCTACAATTGCACCAAAGCCGCCGCGCTCTCACTCAGGTCATGTTTTTTCCAACGGATAAAAAAACATGACCCCGTTCGATCGCTAACGCATAGAACTAAGGTAGACTAAAAAGGAATTGTGTTTTCGCGTTGAGTAGAATAATATGAATTATGAATTCAGCAATCATAGAAACTATTTCGAACTACTTCAAAGATAAAAAAATAAACAAAGTATATCTATTTGGTTCTTTTGCAAAAGGATTGGAAGTGGAAGCTAGCGACATAGACCTATTAGTCGAATTAAGTGAAACTATTGGATTTATGAAACTAATAGAATATAAATTAGATTTAGAAGATAAATTGCATAGAAGAATTGACTTAGTCACACCAGCTTCTATTTCTCCCCGCATCTTTCCTTTAATTCAAAAAGACTGGAAACTCATTTATGAACGAAAATGATAAAATAAGATTACAACATATCTTAGAGTCAATGGAGGACATCTAATCTTTTGTCACTACTTTGAATCGAGAAGATTTTTTACAAAATAAACTTGTGCAGAGTGCGGTTGTGAGACAATTTGAAATTATTGGCGAAGCAGCCGGGTCTCTTTCAGAAGAAACGCAGAAAGAATATAGTCATGTTCCGTGGCGGATTATGAAGAATTTCCGTAACGTTTTAATCCATCAATACTTCGGTGTAGACTATAATGAAGTTTATACTGTAATCGAAAATGAACTGCATTCTCTAAAAAATGATATTCAGCGGATAATAACCAGTATTTAATAAAAGAATGACCAGAGATTTCATAATTGAGGAAACAAAAAAAATAGGCAAAACTTTTTATTCGAATGGGAATAGAAAATTGGAAGCAGCTGAGCAATTATTACTTACGTATCTGGAATCAAATCCGAATGATATTGAAATATTAATTCGAACTGCCTTTCTAGAATATCAAAGTCCATGGTTAGATTATATAAGGAGCGGTGAATATTTAGAAAGAGTTTTAGAATTAGAACCTTTTAATGTAGATGCGCTTTTGTTAGCCGCTGATATTATATATACCTGTGTTCCATATGAAGATACAGGAATAAATAGCGAATTGCTGCAACTAAAAGGATTAGAACCTGAAAAACAATCAATGGTTTACCTCGCATTGGCTAGATTAAATAAAAAATCTGAAGAAGAGTTTTTAGTAGCTTCCGTGAAATCATACGATCATCATTTTTGGAATAAATACAAACTCGGAGAATTGTATTTATTGCAGGGTAAAATTAAAGAGGCAAAAATTCTAATTGAATCAGGACTAGAAAATGTAAAAATATATGATAAGGATGTATTTAAAGATGATCCCTACGATGTTTGGATTTATTTTAATGAGGTATATAAAGGTATATGGTTGAATGAATTTACGTATAATAGGAAGAAGGAATTTTTACTAAAAATCACTAGACCTTAAAAAACGCACACATAGTATGTGCAGCGAGGTAGGCGATGAAAAATATTACGCTTTCTATAGATGACGATACGCTCAATGTCATTAAGTTAAGGAAATTAGAGAACATTCTTGTAATTTAAAAAGTTTCGATGTTTGCCTCGTGGCTT
>JANMOF010000037.1:0-2225 GCA_031368925.1 Leptospiraceae bacterium | reverse complement strand
GCAGCTAACGGAGGCTATCCGCAGAAGACCATACAGCATAATCTTACTCGATGAAGTCGAAAAGGCGCACAAGGAAGTATTCAATATTTTTCTACAATTATTTGATGAGGGCAGGCTAACAGATGGAAAGGGTAGGGTTGTAGATTTTAAAAATACAGTAGTCATCATGACTTCAAACATTGGAACCTCTATTTTGCAAGAGGATATAACCATTGAAGAAAAGGAAAGACTAATAGACAAAGAGCTAAAAAAACAGTTTAAGCCAGAATTTTTAAATCGTCTAGATGAGATTGTTATTTATAATCGAATCGACGAATCCGTATTAGAGAAGATTGTAGATATTCAATTAAGAGAATTATCCGAGAGACTAAAGCAGAATGGTCTTGATGTTAAATATTCAGAAGAATTAAAAAAACATCTAAGTCAAACAGGCTATGATTCAGAATATGGAGCCAGACCACTAAAAAGATTAATTCAGCGTGAATTAGGAAATGCACTAAGCGAATTTATCCTGAAAGGAAACTATCAATTAGGCGCTAAACTAAATGCAGACTATAAAATGGGAGCTATTGAATTGAAGTTACTGTAAAATTTATACCCCCGATTTCAACAAAGCGTTTTGGATTCGGGGGATAAAAACTTTTATAAGTGATTTGTTAATATTGAACTGTAGCTAGAAAAAGATCTGACTGTTCCATCTTGAAAACTTTTGATGCTAGTTGTTTAAACTCTTCTGTTGGCTCAAGAAGTCCGAGTTCTACTTTAGATAAAAAAGGAGTTGAGACTTTGAGTTTTTTTGCCATATCATATTGTTTGATTCCCATCTCTCTTCTTTTTGCCCAAAGCTTATTGGTTAGACCCGCGCTAAATTCAGGAAAAATTTCTTCAACTGGTTGATCATTAAAGAGTTTCTCGAGGGAAGTTTTTAAAAATTTTGCAACATTGACCTTAAATCGCTCAGTAGGCTCCTGGCTATCTGTTTCAATTTTAGATAAATAACTAGGTGATACGCCAAGTGCTCTAGCCATATCATACTGTTTAATCCCTCTTTTTTTTCTAAGCATGTAAATATGATTTTTCATGAATGTTAACCTCTTGAGCATTTATAACAGGCTTGTTTTTTTATTCAAGAAAATATTTACAAAATAATAAGTTTTTGATAAAAAAAATTTATTTACAAGACTACTTTGCAAAGAGCAATTTGTTTGCAGTATATGCCCTGCAAATAGCAAAGGATTAGCCTTGAAAATAATTAATTTCCTTATATAACAAGAGCATATTAGATTTTACTAATATACTCTTGTTGCAAATTGCAAAGCTAAAAATCCTAAACTGAACCTGCTTTTAACTTGTCCGCATGGATTTGCAGATGGTAGTCTGATTTTAATTTTTCGATTTGCTTTTGCATTTCTGTTTTAATTTTAGCTGTTCTTAATTCTTCCTTGATCTTATCCTTTACTTGTTCAAATGGCAAAGGATCTCTTTTATTTGGATTTGATTTAGATGGACTTGAATAGGCATAAAGTTTTCCGGCTTCATAGGTATCTTTTAATTCCTGTTCTGAGAGTGGAATTTGCGCCTCCTGTAAATCCCTTACAAAAAAAGACCAGGAAATATTTTTCTTCCAAAGAGATAGACTACTTTCGTATTTTTCCGACGATTTCAAATTCTTTACTTCTGGATTCTCGGCAAGAAGTGTTATAGGTAGAATTGCAGAATTAAAAAAATAAAGTAACTCTTTTACAGGTGGCAAATAGGTGTTAGGCTTCATATTTACTTTTGCATAATCTTTTTTTAAATCAGCTATTGTATACGTTTTACCTCCTTTTGTGTAGATAGGAGTTGTATCAATTAATTCGCCTTCCGATAGAGCGGTCATTTCTTTGGAGAATTGAATTCCACTTTCTTTCGAGATTTTTTCATATTCTTCATTCCAGATATGTGCTTGTAATTGTTCCTTATATCTATCGCCAATCATCTTTGCTTCTTTTTCTAACTTTACTTCATCACCTAAGTAATAATCTCCTAATTGTTTTTGGTCATCAGGTGCGTTTGCTTTAAATTCTTTAGCTAATGTTTGAAATTCTTTAAATTTTTTTAAAAGGTAAGATTCTAAATCTCCTGCTTTCATTTTTTTTACTTCTATAATCTTATAAACAAATAGGTCGCCGTTAAACTCCTTCTTCGTGAAGGTTTGCAGCAAATAACTCTTATACGCTTCTAAT
>JANMOF010000025.1:0-3406 GCA_031368925.1 Leptospiraceae bacterium | reverse complement strand
GCCCTATGCACTCCACCGGTACCGGCTAAATCACAGTGAACCTTTGAATAAAGAAGCGCAATCCAACGAAGCGAAAGCCGAAGATCATTAGACGTAGAAAGCTGCACATGGGATTTTACTTCTAAGTGCTCTAAATCAAAATCAGGTTGATAGAATCTATTGAATAAAACAAGCGCATTCGTACCCATATTCGCAAATTTTTTTGCGCAGTTCGTCAGGTTACTAAAATATGGACTGAGTTTTAGAGCGATTGGAATAGAAACAGTTTTTCGAACCTGCCATAGAGTTTCGGCAAAATCCTCTTCCAATTCTTTTCCAGTCACATTCGGATCGGTTGGCACATTATAGAGATTTAACTCTAAACCATCTGCCCCTGCTTCTTGTATTAACTTTGCAAAATTTGTCCAACCTCCCGACGTATATCCATTGAGACTTCCAATGATAGGGATACTCACGCTTTGCTTCACCTTACGGATGTATTCCAGATACTGTTCCGGACCCGACTCAAAATCTCCTGGATCCGGAAAATAGGTAATAGCCTCTGCATAGCTATGAGTTCCATAATTTAAGTGATGATGCAATTCCTGGTTTTCCTTTTCGATCTGCTCTTCAAAAAGAGAATACAAAACAACTGCGGAAATTCCTGCATCTTCCATTCTCTTAATATCATCGAGGTGATACGAAAGCGGACCTGCTGAAGCCACGAGTGGACTTTTCAAATTGAGTCCCATATATTTAGTTGAAAGGTTAATCATGTTTTTCCTCTTCTTTATTTTTACCAGCAAGGAATTCAAAATGCTTATAGCGTTCATTGATATCTTCTTGCGCTTGCTCAAATAAATTTCTAGCAATTTCAGGTTTACTTTTTGTAAGCATCTTAAAACGATTTTCACTTTCAAAATAATTTCGCACCGGTGCATGAGGGGGTGCAGAGTCAATCTCCAATGGGTTTAATCCCTGTTCGACTCTGTCTGGATTGTAGCGGTAAAGTATCCATTGCCCCGAATCGACAGCAGCTTTTTGGTGGCGCATTCCTTCGGTCATATTAATTCCGTGCGCAATACAGTGACTATACGCAATCACAATCGAAGGTCCGTCATATTTCTCTGCTTCGAGTAGTGCGCGTAATGTCTGTTCGTCTTTTGCACCCATAGCAACTGTCGCTACATAAATATTTCCGTAGCTCATCGCTATTAGCCCCAGGTCTTTCTTGATTCCCGGCTTTCCACCGGTGGCAAATTTTGCGACGGCTCCTTTAGGAGTAGACTTGGACATTTGTCCGCCTGTGTTAGAATAAACTTCTGTATCGAGTAACAATACATTTACATTTCTTCCACTTGCGAGAACGTGGTCTAATCCTCCGTAGCCGATATCATAACCCCAACCATCTCCACCAATTATCCACACCGATTTCTTAACGAGTGAATCAGAGATTTCGAGTAAGCGTCTTACTTCTTCACTACTAGCGGCATGGTTTTTTAGAATTTGGTTTATTTTTTCCACTCGATTTCTTTGCTCAAATATATCTGCCTCGTCAATTTGCTTTGCATTTAAAATTTCTTCCGCGAGGCTAATACCGATTTTTTCTTTTAGCGAGCCGACTAATTCAAGTGCAGCTTCTCTTTGTTTGTCGATAGATACTCGAAACCCGTAGCCAAACTCTGCGTTATCCTCAAAAAGAGAATTCGACCAGGCAGGACCTCTACCATCTTTGTTTTTTGTCCAGGGAGTAGTTGGTAAATTTCCTCCGTAAATAGAAGAGCATCCAGTAGCATTTGCAATCACCATTCTGTCTCCAAATAGTTGAGAGACTAATTTCACATAAGGAGTCTCCCCGCATCCGGCACAAGCACCTGAAAATTCAAAAAGTGGCTCTTGCATTTGTTGCTGCCTGATTTGATGAATATTAAGAAGGCTTCTATCAATAGCTGGGATAGATTGGAAATACTCCCAATTAGCCGTGCTTTCCTTTGAGATGTTTTCTATTGGAGTCATGTTAATTGCCTTTAGCCGCACTTCTGATTTGTTCTTAGCCGGGCAAATATCTACACAGATTCCACAACCGGTGCAATCATCGGCGGAGATTTGAAGCGTAAATTTGAATCCCTTTTCTTTTAACTCGGGAACCCTAGAATCTATAATTTCAAAACTCTCCGGCGCATCCTTTACGGTCTCAGGAGAAAATGCATTTACCCGAATTACAGCATGTGGACAGACATACGCGCATTTGCCGCATTGGATACAGACCCCCTTATCCCAAACAGGCACTTCTTGTGCAATGCGTCGTTTTTCCCATTTGGAAGTTCCAGTCGGATACGTTCCATCTGCTGGCATTGCGCTCACAGGAAGAAGGTCTCCCTTCGCTGAAAGCATTTTTCCGAGCACTCCCTTTACAAACACAGGAGCTTTCTCAGAAATGAAAACGCCTGGCTCTAAAATTTCTTTAGAAGGCTTCGCATACTTACTATAATCCACTTGGTTTAAAAATTTAAGCGTATCATCAACTGCTTTAATATTGCGTGTAACGATCTCTCCGCCTTTCTTTCCATATGTATCGCGTATCGCTTCTTTGATTGCATCAATCGCCTCTTCTTTTGGAAGCACTCCTGAAATAGAAAAAAAACAAGTCTGCATAACAGTATTAATCTGATTTTTCATTCCAGCTACGCTTGCCGCTTTATAGGCATCGATTACATAGAAATTTATTTTTTTATCTAGGATATTCTTTTGAATTTTACCGGGGAGAAATTCCCATACCTCATCAATTGACTTATTTGAGTTCAGTAAAAAAGTTCCACCTTCTTCAATTCCAGAAAGCATATCGAATTTATCTAAAAACATTGGTTGATGACAGGCTACAAAATTTGGATGGTCAATTAAATAAGTAGATCGAATTGGATTTTTCCCAAAACGCAAATGCGAAATAGTCATTGAACCTGACTTCTTTGAGTCATACACGAAGTATCCCTGCACATAATTATCAGTATTCTCTCCAATGATCTTAATAGAATTTTTATTAGCACCTACCGTTCCGTCAGATCCGAGTCCGTAAAATACTGAGCGAATCGTATCTTTCTTTTCGATGCTAAAATTTGAATCATAATCAATACTAGTATGGGTTAAATCATCGACTATTCCAATTGTGAATCCATGCTTTGGATTATCTAATTTCAATTGGTCAAATATTGCTTTTGCCATAGCGGGTGTAAATTCCTTAGAGGATAATCCATATCTTCCACCAACGATACGCGGAAGTTTTTCCCATTTTTTATTATTACTCATTTGATCTTGGAAAAATGCATTTACTACATCTAGATAAAGAGGCTCTCCTGCACTTCCGGGTTCTTTGGTTCTATCCAAAACAGAAATAGATTTCACCGTTTTAGGAATTGCTTCTATGATTTTT
>JANMOF010000587.1:0-2300 GCA_031368925.1 Leptospiraceae bacterium | reverse complement strand
ATTCTGAAAGTAGAAAAACGAATCTTCGATAGAGTAAAAAATTATTTCGCATTGTTCAACTATCATCTAGCAAATCACTAAACACGATTTAAGTGCTTTAATTAGAAATCTGGGTAATATTGCTAAATTTTTCAGAGAAGATTTCATTTACTTTATCTATGTTTTCGGAAACAGTTTGTCCATTAGCTAAAAGAATTTTATAAAGAGATCGGTAAAGCATATTCGATTCCGTTCCGTTTTCGAAAATAATACGTGTTCGCCCATCTTTACGAACTCTCTGACCACTCTTAAAATTTTGAACAGCTTTTTGTTCCTGGATGGATTCTAGAAACAATAAAACTCCATTGTGAACATAAAATTCTTTTTCTCGTAAATTTTCTTGTGTAAAATTGAGGAGCTTTCTTTTCTTATTCTTCAAATCATTCTGACAACTCTTAAATAGTTCTTCATACTTCTTAAAGTCTTTGCAAGGTTTGCGTTTTGCTACAAAGTCTGTGCTTGCTCTTTCGTCTTGTTTCTTTATATGCTTTAGAGTAAAAATACTTTCTGAATCATCTTCTAGTAAACCGAGTGAGTCATCGTCTAAAATATCATCTAAAGAATTAATTTCTTTGGGTTTAATCGCAAGTAACCTGAATCTGTCAGATGATTTCAGAATTTCAATTTTATCCTGATTTTCTCTAAGTCCTTTGAGTCTAGTGTAAAGTTGATGCTCTTGGATTCCGTTTGTCTGATTCGGCTCGCGCTTATTCTTTTCGTAAAATTCATTGATTTCTTGAAACGATGCAACTAGTCTTTCCTCCTCATTGCGAGCAGGCGACGAAGAGGGCTTAATCGCGAGTATCCCGAATGGATCGTTTGCAAAAATTTCTTCTAGAACTTTAGATTTATCCATTTGCTTTCTTTCGCTTTTCTTCTTTTAGATAGATAATGCACTCTGCCATTCTGCGCTCGAGTGGATCGGGAGATTGCAAACTTGGCTCTCTATCGAAAGTTTTTTTGAAGTCTAGAATTTTAGGCCAGAGAATCTTTGCTTCTTCAAAGTCCATCGTTATGCGCGTAGCCTCAATTGCATCTTGAATTACTTTTAAAACTCTCGCGGTCACAGACTTAGATAAAATCTCAAATGCTTTTTGGAATGGATTAATCTGGTCAATTAAATCAATATGCAAATCATCTATATTTACAAATCGATCCGCCATTCGAATAAATCGTTTGTCGCCTACTTCTTTGATTTCTCCAGTCTTCACAACAGAGTCAAGAACAACATGCTGTCTGACTTCTTCTACTTCCCCTTCTGACAACTCAGGATATTTAATCTGAATGATTTTAGGAATTAAAACTTTATTGATTACTTCAGGATCAACGTTACCCGGCATAGCTTTTAACATTGTATCATCTTGCAAAATCGTAGCCTTTAAATCATTTAAGTCTGATTCAATTATATCCCGCACTCTTTTAGAAGTAGGAGTTTTAAATCCTCGAACTTTGATTTCACCTGCTTCTGATTTATCTTCATCCGAAAGTTTCGTTTTAAATTTAAAGTTAGGGGCTAACACTTGCTCCATTAACAAAGATGCAGTAATTGCTTTTAGCATATTATTTACTGAGACTTTAACAATGTCATCTGAGGCATCTGGTTGTGCGATTAGGTTCGTGAATTGAGAGTGGGTTTTATTATTGCTATCCCTCGTACAACGTCCAATGATTTGAATAATTTCCGTGAGCGAGCCTCTATAGCCTACAGTCAAAGCGTGCTCACAATAAGGCCAGTCAAATCCTTCTTTCGCCATACCAAGTGCGATAATCAAATCCATATCATCCACTGATTTCATTTCACGTAGATAGTTTTGAATTTTGTCTCTATCTTTCGGTGTATCATTGACTAGATCGGCTACTTTTAAAATCTTTCCATCTTTTCGTTTTATGTGGATAACGCCAGTTGCCGCATCTACTTTTAGTACATCACCAATTGCATCTAGAATGGAATCTACTTCTTGGTGTTTGTCTTTTGTGGACTCACCCGAATTTACATTAGGAATATGTAATATAGTTTTTTTATTTGTGTCTAGAATTTCCATAATCGCCGAAGTATATTTCCCTTGGTAGAAATGATATCCAATGCCTAATGTCTTTAAGTAAGTATACCCATTAAGCTGTTCGTAGTAGTTGTAACTAACCTTGGTAAACCGCGCTTCGTCTTCTGGCTTTAACACAGGAACACTATCGCCTCGAAAGTAAGAACCTGTCATTGCGATTACATGCGCGTTTGACTTTTGCATAATAGAACGAAGTAATTC
>JANMOF010000584.1:0-1881 GCA_031368925.1 Leptospiraceae bacterium | reverse complement strand
CCGTTCTCTTTGGGCGAATCGGTGTTATCTTCTTTCATTAGATTTGCACCATCCTGTCATTCCCGAAATTTTCAGTCGGGAATCTCAACTCCTTCGCATACGGCAAATAACTATCTACCAATTCACACCGACCGCGCTCGCGGCTACTGTCAATAATTTGCTCTTTGTTGTGTAACAAGAAACTTTTCGATCTACGCAAATTATTGACACCGCCTTGATCGCTTTCGCTTAGGAGTAGGTAAGCTTTGTTATTCATATGGTTAATCCTTATTATCCTTCATTAGAATACTTACTGTTGGCATTCCTCCTCCATATAACATTGCGGATTGCATTTTGGTGAGGGACAGGGAATATTTCTATTCCCCAACAAAGCTCTTACGATTCAGATATAGCAATTTTCTTGTTAAATCTTTTTCAACTTTTATGTAAATTTTTTTCCTTCTTTTTTTTATCAACAATGAACTTTTTTCATTTTTCAATCTATATAGTCCATTTCCAACTTTCGCATAACTATCAAAAGCCGCAATGGGATCAAATTCATGTGACTGTGGAATTAAATAAATATTTAGATCCAAATCATCGCCTTCATTTAGATTCAAACCAGATCCTCTATTTAAATCAATCTCTTCAACTGTCGCGGAGTAATTTCCTTCTAAATTCTTTAAAATATTAATTTTCAATATTATTTTTTCTAAATTTGCTTCTAATATTTTTTTACTCCCATATACCGAATCTTTATAATAATCAGAATTACTATCACCAGCATATCCCTGTTTACCGTTACATTCAATAATCTCACAAAAAGTACATGGAAAATTTTTCCAAATAATGTATTTGTATTTTTTATAAATTATATTTATAGTTCCCTTGTATTTATAGATTTTATTTTTTTTACACTCTCCAATTACTGACTTTCTATTCAATGGATTTGCGTATATAATACGTTCAGTTAAAAGTAGAATTGAGTCATTTTCTCGATTAGATGCAAATGTATGTCCGTTTGCCTTCAGAATCTCCGGCGAAATATAGTCTTTTCTTTTTAACAAATCATCTGACTGGGAAAATATAGAAATAGACAATCCAAGCATGAAAGATATATACATTATTTTTTTTAACATAAGAAACTCCAAATTCTCTATTCCTTTTTAATCGAAATAGTATCAATATAGAAAATTTTCCCGTAATATGTAGATGATGAAAGCAGTTTTCCATTTTTGCCTACTTTGTCTACTTTGTATGAAAGCAGTTTCCCATTATTGGCTGCTTTGCCTGGATCAGCCATTCTAATTTCTCCATCTTGCGTTTTATATATTATTATAGTATGTTTTCCTTCTGTAATACCAGCTCCAGCCGGTTTGGCGGGAGGAGGAACACGAATCGTAGCTACACTACTATCAGAATTGATAAAGGATTTAATTATCTTCACAGCAGAACCGTGTTTACGCTCAAAATCTAAATCCTGATTTTCTATATCAAAGGTTTCTTTTATTTTACTAGGCGTTACATTGACAAGTTTTCCTCCTATTTTAGTAATTACTTTATTATTAACACTCTCGAAAAAAAAGTCTTCAAAACTACCAGTATACCCTAACTCCTTTAAATTTATATACAATGATGCAGCTACACACAATTTTTGAGCGGATTGATCACTTTTTTTCAATTGAGGGTCTCTACCTAATTCTCGAAGTTGTTGTTGCATTTCCTTCTTAGTTATATTCTTCGTTTTAAAATTTTCAAGAATCTCTGCTTTTTTTTCCTCAAACTCGTAATATTTATCACGGCTTTTTAGCTCCTTTTGTATTATTTTTCGGTATTCTGCATTCGGTATCAACTCAGGATTTGCCTCTAATGCTCTTCCTACTTTATCAAATGAATCACCAA
>JANMOF010000555.1:0-6276 GCA_031368925.1 Leptospiraceae bacterium | reverse complement strand
AGGTCCGAGCAAACGCTCGTAATCCGCAAGAATCACTTCGCCTTTTTCATTTAACGGAATCACTCGAATGATGGCGCCTTTCTCTTTGGCGATAATTTGCCAGGGAACGATATTCGCATGATGCTCTGCTTCCGAAAGAATAATCTCATCTCCCTGCTGCAGAAATTTTCTGCCATAGGTCTGCGCTACTAAGTTAATCGCCTCAGTCGTTCCTCGAACAAAAATTATCTCAGAAGTCGAAGATGCCTTGATAAACTTTTGCACTTTTTCTCTTGCCTCCTCGAATGCATCGGTAGCACGGGCGGCTAATGTATGTGCTCCCCTATGAATATTCGAGTTGTCGTGAGAATAAAAATGACTGATTGCATCAATTACAGATTTGGGTTTCTGAGTAGTAGCTGCATTATCAAACCAAGCGAGCGGCTTACCGTGAATAGTCTGATGTAACACAGGAAAATCTTTTCTAATTTCATTTACATCAAATGCCCGGCTAGGATAGATTTCACCCTTTCCTTTGTTGCTTGAATTTACATTAGAGAAAAGTTTGCAGTTTTCTAAATTCCCACCGAAAAGTCCAAGGGGAGATTTATGATGGTCTTCCTGTATACTTTTCACAAACGATTTTAAACTCGAATGATTCTTTCCATGATCTACAAGAGACTGCTGTGATTTCAAACTCGCGGCAGGCTTACTCAAAGAAGAAGCTTCCGATTTATTCTGAGGGATAAAATAAAGATCAGAAATATCTGCCTTATGCGCAGAATTGCTTCCCTGCTTCGAGAAAATTTCTTTTATTCTATCCAGGCTTAGACTTTCATTAGAGTTTAATTCTGAACTTGCGACAGAGCTTACATGATTCTTTGCAGAATCTTCTAGCGCATGATTTGAATTAACCACTTCAGTTAGATTTTTAGGAACTGCGCTTGCCCCCGGAACTTCATTGTATATTCGGGAAGCAAGTCTTGCAATTGTATTTGGGTCAAATTGTTCCATAGTATTTTCTCTCAATTTTTATTTTGGTAAAGAGTTTCTGTTCTGGTAATCGTGGTAGTAACCTACTTCTACATTTTCCAAAACTGCAAGTGCATCATCTGTAAGCACGGCAGCCGAGGAATAGAGTGTGAGTAAGTAAGAGGCTACTCCTAAGTTGTCGAGACCCATGAGGCGAGCGGATAGACTCGGTGAGATTTCACCTGGAATTCCAGCCTGGTGTAATCCGACGACTCCCTGTTCTTCTTCGCCGACTCTAAGCAGCAAAATGCTAGTAGTCCCAAACCATTGGTTGGAAAGATATGTGCTTTTTACTTCTAACTTGTCACAGGGGATAATCGGTATTCCGCGCCAAGTGATGACAGGTGTTCCAAAGATATTAGCGGTTACAGGTGGAACTCCTCTCCATGTGCATTCTCTCTCAAAAGCAGCGATTGCTTTCGGATGCGCTAGAAAGAAAGCAGGCTTCTTCCAGACAAGTGCAAGTAGTTCATCTAAATCATCAGGAGTCGGTGCGCCATACCTTGTGCTAATTCTCATCGCAGGATCAACTGAATGTAGTAGTCCAAATTTTTTACTATTAATCAATTCCCATTCTTGTCGCTCTTTAATTCCTTCAATCGTTAGCCGCATTTGCTCTTCCAATTGGTTGTATGGATTGTTATAAAGATCAGAAACTCTCGTATGAACTCGAACTACTGTCTGAATTGCACTGAGAGAATATTCTCTTGGTTTATCAGAATAATCAATAAAAGTCTCAGGAATTTCCACGTTTTCAGCGAATCCCGACACCAAATCAATATTACGCTCACCGTACTTATTTACTGTAGAACGAAGTTCAATATGCTTGTCGATAGCTCTTTTATAATCTTCTTTCAGGTTTGGAAATTCACTTAGAATTTCATCTAAATCTTTTCCAGAAATAGTTAGCAGCTTACAAGGAGTAATCGTTCTAACAGTAACGTCAGACGGTATATCGGAGACTAATTCTATTTCACCGAAGTATTCCCCTTCAGTCAGAAGCGCAATTCGAAGATCGCTTCCATGAACTCCTTTGCTTAATACTTCCACTTGTCCCTGGGCGATGATAAAGAATTTGTTCTTATCCACACCTTCTACTACTAGTTTATTTCCAAGCGTGACTTCTTCTGTCTTAAAGCGATTCGCCATACGGTTAATAATCTCATCTTGGAATCTAGAAAAAAGGGGAACAGATCGCAATGCCTGTGGATTAAAATAGGCATTTCCATCTTTGAAATTTAATTCTACTCTTTCTGCTTTTTTAAGTTCAACTTTTGTGCGGTTGACCCTATAAGTTCCACCTTCAACATGCACCCAGGGGAGAAGACTGAGTAGCCACCTTGGAGTGATAGACATCATCTGTGGGGCAGTCTTAGTTGTGTTTGCAAGGTTTCTTGCTACGGAAGTGGTGACGCTACGTTGTAATAAATTATCTGACATTGTTCTTTTCCTTATTTAATTAAATTCCTAATCCATCACTGAAATAGTTTGAGTTTTTATTCTGATAGTTGTGGTAGTATCCTACCTCTACATTTTCTAATACTGCAATTGCATCGTCCGTAAGCACCGCCGCAGAAGAATACAATGTGAGTAAATATGAGGCTACTCCTAATTTGTCGAGACCCATTAGCCGGGCAGATAGACTCGGAGAAATTTCACCTGAAATTCCTGCCTGGTGTAATCCAACCACTCCCTGCTCGGCTTCCCCGATGCGAATAAGTAAAATACTAGTAGTCCCTAACCATTGATTCGAATGGTAATTACTTTTTACTTCTAACTTATCACTGGGGATAATAGGTATTCCGCGCCAGAGTATAATGGCTGTTCCGAAAATTTCAGAATTAACCGGCGGAACTCCTCTCCATGTGCATTCTCTTTCAAATGCTGCTATTGCTTTTGGATGAGCGATAAAAAAACTTGGCTTCTTCCAAACAAGTGCAAGTAATTCATCAAGATCATCCGGAGTCGGCGCTCCATACCTTGTGCTGATTCTAAAAGCAGGTGCTACTGAATGAAGTAGTCCATATTTTTTATTATTGATAAGCTCCCATTCCTGACGCTCTTTGATTCCTTCAATCGTTAGCCGCATCTGCTCTTCTAGTTGATTGTATGGATCATTATACAGATCTGAAACTCGTGTATGAACTCTTACCACAGTTTGGATTGCATTTAGTGAATATTCTCTTGGACTTTCGGAATAATCAATAAAAGTTTCAGGAATTTCAACGTTCTCTGCAAAGCCTGATACTAAATCAATATTACGCTCACCGTATTTATTTACTGTGGATAATAGCTCAGTATACTCGTCTATTGCCTTTTGAAAATCCTTTCTAAGATTTGGAAATTCATTTAGTATTTCTTCTAAATCTTTTCCCGCAAGAGTAAGCAACTTACAAGGAGTAGTCGTTCTAACGGTTACGTCAGAAGGTTTATCGGAGATGAATCCTGATTCACCGAAGTATTCTCCTTCCGTAAGAAGTGCAATTCGAAGATCGCTCCCATGCACGCCTTTTTGCAAAACCTCGACTTGCCCTTGAGCAATAATAAAAAATTTGTTCTTATCCTCTCCCTCTACGACAAGCTTATTTCCTAAAGATACTTCTTCTGTTTTAAATTGACTTGCTATTTTAGAGAGAATATTTTCAGGAAGACTGGAAAAGACAGGAACACTACGCAGAGCTTCCGGATTAAAAGATAAAAACACAAAGCCTTCTACTATATTGACTTCTACCCTTTCTGCTTTCTTGAGTTCTACTTTTGTTCGGTTTACACGATAAGTTCCACCCTCCACCTGAATCCAGGGGATAAGACTAAGTAACCAACGCGGAGTAATTGACATCATCTGCGGTGGAGTCTTAGTCGTGTTAGCCAGGTTTCTGGCAACTGAAGTTGTTACGCTGCGCTGCAGCAAATTATCAGACATATATTCCCTCTTAATTTTATTTTTTAAATTTCGCTTAGTTTTTTAGCTTTAAATTCCTGACCCGAAGAAGAAATGGTCTTGGACAACTTTCGCTTGAGTAATCTTTGAGTTAGCCGGAACATCGCTCACTATCCAAACATTTCCTCCAATAACCGAATTTCTTCCGACAGTAATGCGTCCTAAAATATTTGCATTTGAATAGATTACTACGTTGTCTTCTATGATAGGATGTCTTGGTTCGTCCTTGAGCGGATTACCGCTGTCATCCAGTGAAAATTTTTTTGCACCGAGTGTAACTCCCTGATAAAGTCGCACGTTATTTCCTATGATACATGTTTCTCCAATTACAACGCCCGTTCCATGATCGATGCAAAAATGCTCCCCAATGACAGCACCTGGATGAATATCAATTCCAGTTTCCGAATGAGCCATCTCGGAAATAATTCTAGGCAGAAGTGGAACTCCAAGAAGTAGAAGATGATGCGCCAAACGATGATTAATCATTGCTCGGATAGTAGGGTAACAGAAGATTATCTCCTCCAAATTCTTAGCTGCTGGATCAGCATCGTACATCGCCTTTACGTCTGTTGATAATAATCTTCTGATATCAGGAATCGCTTCTATAAATTCCAGCGTAAGTCTTTCTGATTTTTCAAATATTTCTTCGGAATCTTTTTTTTGATTAAAGCAAAGCCCGCTATGTATTTGTTCTGAGAGTAGTTCGTATAATCTTTCGAGATTTCCACCTGTTGAGTAACTTAGCATTGCAGGCTTTGTGATAGTTTTACCAAAGTATCCTGGAAATAAAATAGCGCGCAGTAGTTCCACTATCTCTTTTAATATTTCCATAGAAGGAAGAGATCGCCCCGATTTTGGAATATATTCCACCATTTCAATTCCTGAATGGATTAAATGGTTAACGGTTTTTTCTAAAGTATGACTAATCTCTGCTTGAACCATTATACATAAGCTCCTATTATAAAAAACCAATTCTATTCGTCATAACGAATATTTATCAACTGGTATGATTAAATATACGTTATAACATATATTTAATATAATATAACAGAAATTAATCTGCTTTAATAGTCAATGTTATTTTTATGGATTTGCGTAAAAAAAGTAAGGCTCAGTTCAGTAGGTAAATCTCTAAATTTTCATTCGAAAAATTTCTGTTCTTTGACTATGCCAAAAAGAGATATCTTATGCAGGAACGTTGTAGCAAACACTGACTTGACAACGAACTCAAATATAAAAAACTATTCTTATGAATTATATACAAAACAAGATAAAGAAAATTTTATTAGTAAGCATTATCATTATAAGCTTAGTTTTTATTTGGATATATCCAGTAGCGGCTAATGACGTATTATACGGCACCGTGGCTAAAGTAAAATATTTAATGGGAGATTATCCTAGAGAGGGAAACCTAAAAGTATTTACAAATAAAATAGAAAAGAATACTCACTCACTTAGAGGAGACACGATTGCTGCTTTGAATAAAATGATTGAGGCTTACGATAGAGATAGAGAAGGCAAAAGTAAACAGCATATCTTTATTGTGTCGGCACATCGTAGTTATGCGGATCAGAAAAGTATTTGGGAACAAAAATACAAAGGAACTCGCAAAATGCGTGAGTCAGTAGAAGGAAAAACGCCGGAGCAAATTATTAACTTGATTTTAGAATATTCAAGTGCACCTGGAACTTCACGACATCACTGGGGAACTGATATGGATATTAACGCATTACAAAATGATTACTTTAGTGGAAAAGGCAATGGTGTTTTTCTATACGAGTGGCTACAGAAGAATGCCGCTAAGTTTGGATTTTGTCAGCCTTATAATGAACTTTCTAAGCGTGGGAATAAAGGATATAATGAAGAAAAATGGCATTGGTCTTATGCACCTGTCTCCAATCAATTACAAAAGGATTGGGAAGAGTCTTTTAAGAAAAAAGAAATTACATTCGCAGGAAAATTTTCAAGCTCAGATTTATTAGGCGAGCGACCTCTTGAGTATGTAACATCGATTAACCCCGATTGTAAGAATATAAAATAGTTTAATTCGAATATTTTTTTAATACAGTATACAATTCGTCAGGCTGAAATGGTTTAGTTAAAAATTCATCCATTCCAGCTCTGATTATTTTTGCTTTAACATCTAGCATTACATCAGCAGTGAGGGCAATGATGGGAATGTTTTGATATTTGCTATCCGGCAAACTACGAATAGCCTTAGTTGCTTCGTAACCATCCATTTCAGGCATTTGCAAATCCATAAGTATTAAGTCAAAGTCTTGCATAGATACTTTTTCAAGCGCAATCTTTCCATTTTGCGCTAC
>JANMOF010000553.1:0-3883 GCA_031368925.1 Leptospiraceae bacterium | reverse complement strand
ATGTTGGCTCCACTGCCTCTTTCGTACCTGTACCTTATGCAGCAGTATATTCAGCCTCTAAAGCATTTGTATTGTATTTTTCAGAAGCACTTTACGGAGAATATAATGATAAAGGAGTTACAGTTATGACACTTTGCCCGGGTGGGACTGAATCTAATTTTGCAACTGTTGCCAATTCGGAAATTAAAGTTCCAAGAGAGGCTTATGAATCTCCAAAAGATGTGGTAAATACTGCTTTACCCGCATTCTTAAATAATGAAAGCTATGTAATCTCTGGATTTAAGAACTATATGAGCGAAATTCTTCCACGTTTTCTTCCAAGAAAAGTAGTTATTCAGCTTGTTGGAAATATGTGGAAGAAAGTCACAGGCAAGTAATTTAAAAGTGAGTTTGCCTAATTGCTTCAATCTCTTCTACTTCCTTTGGAATTGAGGCAGTGAGGTTAACGGGTGTTTTCCCATTGACTAAAATATCATCTTCGATGCGAATGCCGATTCCACGAAAATGCTTTGGAATAGTGGAATCATTTGGATCAAAGTAAAGCCCTGGCTCAACGGTTGTAACCATTCCATCAACTAATTTACGGCTTTCTTTATTCTGAAAATATTTACCTACATCATGCACATCCATTCCAAGCCAGTGACCTGTTTTGTGCATATAGAATTTTCTATAGTCCCCTTTTTTCATGATAGATTCTACAGAGCCTTTGATTAGCTTTAAGTATTTTAAACCAATGCAGAGATCCCGGACTGTCTCTTCATGAACGGCTAAGAATTGTTTGCCGGCAACTGTATTCGCAATCGCTCTTTTTTGTGCATCTAGGACTACTTCATATACATCGCGCTGAGGGGGGGTAAATGATTTATCCGCTGGATAGACTCGCGTTACATCTGCGGTGTAACAGTTCTTTTCCGCTCCACTGTCGATTAAGAGTAGGTCTCCCTTTTTGATTTTACTATTATTAAATGTGTAATGCAAAATAGTAGCATTATGACCACTAGCGACAATATGCCCGTAGCCGCCACCCCATGCACCATGTCTTAGGTATTCTCTTTCGAGAATTGCTTCCAACTCATATTCATACATTCCTGGCTTTGTTTCTTTTAAAAGAGCGAGATGACCTTCATGTGTAATTTTAACTGATTCTTTTATGAATTCAATTTCTTCTTTTGATTTAATAAGTCGCATTTCATGGAGAAAATCCGGAATCTCAATTCGATGAGGTCCGTATTGTCCGATTCTTGCTCTCTTATTTAGATGATCGCATACTGCTATTAAGCCGCTGTCCCGCTCTTTGTCTTTTCCAAAAAAATGAAAGAGTGTATCTGTATTTGTAAGCAGTTCAATGGATTTGTCATTCCACTCTGTTGTATCAAATGTTTCATCGAGCGAGAGTAATTTCTTCGCTTCTTTTTTCCCGATGCGAATGCCGGTCCAGATTTCTTTTTCTTTGTCTTTGGGTAATACAAATAAACCGCTATAATCTTTTTTTAGAACTAAAATTCCATCCGGCTCTGTAATGCCTGTCAGGTAGAAATAATCCGAGTCCTGTCTGAATTTATATTCAACATCTCTATTTCTAATTAAATGATTAGCCGCAAATAGGAGTAGGGTTTCTCCTTCTTTTAAGTGGGATTGAACTTTTTTGATTCGTTTTTTGTAAATTTCGTTAGGCATACTTCAAATTTATAGAAACTAGCAAAGAGTAAACTAAAATTTTATCTTGACAATTTAAGTCTTGTTTCCGATTATCATTTTATGAATCAAATTTTCTTCACAATGCTGCTCCTTCTACTTACTCTTATGTAGGTTGGCGTGAGCATAGACTTGTGAAAAGAAAAAGCCCACTCCAACCGGAGCGGGCTTTTTTGTTTGTGGATAATCCTCCTTAAACTTTAGCTCGCTTCCTTCGAGGGGCAACTAAAATGAGGAGAACACAAATGAATGAGTATTTAACAAATCGGAAACCATTTTTCTATGATGTCACTTTACGTGATGGAAACCAGGCTTTACGCAAACCATGGAACTTGCAGGAAAAGGAAATTATTTTCAATCAGCTTGTAAAGTTAGGAGTAAATGCAATTGAAGTTGGATTTGCATCTGCTAGCGAGAGTGATTTTAAATCCTGCGAGCATTTAGCAAAAATTTCACCGGATAATATCGTTATATCGAGCCTTTCTCGCGCCAAGAAACACGAGATTGAAATTTCTTGGAATGCAATTCGTCATGCAGCCAAACCACGGTTACATATTGTTTACCCCGTTAGCTCTTTTGCAATTGAAAACATGTTAAAAATTTCTAACGAGCAAGTAATTGAAAATGTAAGAGAAGCCGTTAGCTTTGCAAGAAATTTAGCAGGAGACAGGGGAAGTGTTCAATTTAGCGGGGAGCATTTTGGAGATTGTGTGGATAGTGTTGATTTTGCGACAGAAGTATTCCAGACAGCCATTGATGCAGGTGCTGATGTAATCAACCTTGCCAATACAGTTGAGCGTTATCGTCCGATGATTTTTTTAGAAATGATTGAGAAAGTGATTCAATCTTTAAAAGGAAACGCTATCATTTCTGTTCATACTCATAATGATTTGGGAATGGCAACTGCGACTACTGTAGAAAGTTTTTTTAAAGGAGTTACTCAAATCGAAACTTCTTTGAATGGGTTGGGAGAGAGAGCGGGTAATACGAATTTGTTTGAAGTAGCCTGTGCGCTTTATAATTGTGGCGAAGAAGTTGATTTGCATATGGAAGAAATTTATCCAACTGCAATCCTTGTTTCGCAAATGTCAGGAATTCCGATTCATGAAAAAGCGCCCTTGATCGGAAGTGATGTATTTGCTCATAGAAGTGGAATTCACCAGGACGGAGTCAATAAAACCAAGCATTTAAAAAAATCTGCATATGGTGCGATTGATCCAAAATTGATTGGGCGCGTGGACGGACACCGGATAACATTCACTAGCCAGTCCGGCGGTGGTGCGATTAAGTCTATTCTTTCTGAAAAAGGAATTTCTTTTACTGACAATGAAATTTCTGAATTGCAGCCGGTCTTAAAGAATTACTCTGATTCAATTGGACGCGAGTTGACCGAGAGTGAAATTTTACAGTTCGCAAAGGAAATGCAAAAAGAAGTTGCTTAGTTTTGTAAAGAGAACCGCTCAAAGATTACCACCGATCGCTATCGCTAACACCGAGAGCACCGATGAAAGATACTATAATCCTTTAATATTAGTATCCGTATCATTTTTCATCGTTCTTATATCGGTATCCACACATTCGACTCTGCTCAGTGCAAGTCGGTGGTAATGTTTTAGAGGTTACCCTAACTTGACAGCATTGAGCGATGTCGGGGCTCAATAAATAGAAATTCTCAACCGAGTTAATTTCCTTTTATAAATTTTGGGCTACTTTATATTAACCCCAACTCTTCGGCAATATCGCGCGTGAGTTTGGCGAGGGGGCGTTTTTCTAATTCGTCCTCTGTAATATAGTTTGCGGTTATCATGCGTAATACGTCTTCGCGATTTTTAAAAAGTGATCCTTCGTATTTTTTATAAAGCTCGTCAATATAAGAATCATTATATGCAATATCTTTTTGGATTAAGTCTAAAACAATGTCCTTGTGTTCATTGTAAAGTTCTTTGACGCGAAAAAGTTTCAGATTTGCATTTACTCGTTCTTGCTCTTCTGAGTTATTAGAGTCAGGATAGACTATATCAATTTCCTTTGAGTCATAATAAAACTTTGTAGACTTAATCTTTAATTGAAATCGAAATGCCTTATTACCATCAAACCTTGTATCATACGGATTATAATACTTACCCACTTCCGTAATATCTTTCTTGATAAAATTACAAACCATACAACTTGGAATCAAGTTATAAAA
>JANMOF010000544.1:0-22410 GCA_031368925.1 Leptospiraceae bacterium | reverse complement strand
CTCTGTGCCACAGTGGCAAAATTACACGCCGCAAATCCAATCACCCTCTTATCTCCATCGAAATCAAACTTCTCTTCCTTTAAATTATAAATCTCCGCAAGAGTCATAGGCTTCGAAGTTTTGCAATCCAATTTTAAACTCTCTAGGAGATAATTAGACTTATCCACAGAGAGTTCACCAAATTCATACAAAGCTTTGAGTCTTCCTTTTCGCAAAAGGGCTTTATCGATTCGAGACAAATGCGTATTAAACGTGCAGATAAATTGAATTCCCAAACCTTCTCCGAGCAGTCCATCCGTCAAATTTAAAATCATCGAAATAGCAGAATTATTTTCTGAATCACGAGATACAATTAGATTTTCCGCGTCTTCGATTACAAAGATAGAGTTTGGATTCTTGATTAAGAATTCAGTGAAATCTGGTGAATCTATATTAGCCGCAAGTTTTGGACTAATAAAAATAACATTCTTTTTTACTGAATAAATCAAATGACGAATATAGGTCTCATATAATTTTTCAACCCCTGAAATGAAAAAGCGGCTATTGCCCCAAACTACATTGTTCGAGAGATACTTTACTTTTATGCTATAAATATTTTTACTTTTTATAAAAGAACCTATTAGGTTACCTAACCAATAAAACAGCTTAATAATATCACCCACCTTCCATTTAAAAAATTCCATCTAATTGCTCCTGATTTTTTTAGTCTATCACAGAAGGTATTTAAAATCAGGAAAATCATTTTCCGATTGAAGTATTTTTATTGGATTACAATATACACTATGCCTAAAGACAAAACAACCAAGCAGGAGCGAATAGTGATTGCCCTTGAATACAGTTGTCTTTTGTATTACGAATGGAATAGCGGCAAAAAAAAGAAGCTGGATAATTTTTATGAATTTTTAAACTCATTTGATGCAATGGTTCAAAAAGAAAAAGAGAAGATTCCTGATCCACAGAATCTAGAGCGGAATTACAGAAATTATCTTTCCGATCTTGAGGCTAATTATGATATAACGGTATCATTAAAGAAGAAGAGCATTCAATATAATTCATCAAATTCTTTAGAAGAAACAAGTCTCGAAGTCCTTTCCTTTTATATTAAACATGCATTTCAAGGACAGAATGAAATTCACAATGATTCTGCTATTCAAAAATTTTTGCGTTATCGACTTATGCTAATTACAAAAAAAGAAGAGGAAGGCTTTCTTATGGAGCTTTTGTATTCCTTTGTTTTTATACGTTATGCGATAAAGCATAAACTAAAGGTAGAATGTAGCTATAAAAAAATAATGAGCACAGATGTGTCCGTTCGTAGACTTTATCCGCTCCATTTATCTACTGATGCACAGTATTTGACTCTTGTCGCAAATGATACAAAGGATAATCTACAGAAGCAATTCATTCTCGCAAATTTACAACTAAAACCAAGCGTTTCACTTCTAAATGAATTTACAAAGAATCAAAAGAAAACAGAAAAGTTTAATTTTAAAAAATTCAAACAATCTGACGAAGGTCGTTTTCAAAGAGAAGAAGTAATTTACAAAATCCGAATCACAAATTATTCTCTCGAACATTTGCTTCTTAATTATGATTTTCAAGTTAAAATTTTAGAGGACAAAGGCAATTGGAAGATAATCGAGATTATCTCCACAGATGAAATTGAATTACAAAAAGCTTTATTTGGTTATGATATTTATGCGCAAATCTTAGAGCCAAAAGATGCAGTTACAAGTTTTAAAGAAAAACTCACTCGAATTTTGGAAAATTAAGAAATTCCCTTCAATGAAGTGTTTGCGTTTAATAAGTTTTATCCAATTAATGAAATAGAAGATTATAAAACAGACATCTCGTAAAAACCCTTGAAATATTTGAATGCTTTTATGAGTTTTATACTGAACGTCAAAATTAATTGCACATTTCTAATTCGAAGAAACTGTATATTTTTTCTATACTTAATATCAAAACCCACTTGCACTTATTGGGTGTTAGTATTAAGTAAGCTATATAGGGCATCTTTATGGCAAAACCCAAAAAAGGTCTTCAATCTTTAAAGAAATTACTAAAAAACTCCCATTTTACTGCCACGGAAGCAAAGAATTTGGGAGTCAGCTCGGCATTACTCGCATATTACATTAAACAAGGGATGCTTATTCGCCTTGCTCGCGGGGTTTATCGAAGTATAGATTTCAAGGGTTCAAACAATTTTCAATGGGAGGATTTGGTAGAGGCTTTAAAGTTAATTCCGGGTAGTGTTGTCTGTTTGATTTCTGCACTTGCAATTTATGAAATCACGGAAGAAATACCGCGCCAACATTGGATTGCTGTTTCTCATAATACTTCCATTCACAGAGATGATTCCATTCATATTGTCCGGTTCCGAAATATGAACTTGGGTAGAAGCAAAATAGAATTAGCCCGTGGGTTAGAAATTCCAATCTTCGATAGAGAGCGAACAATTATAGACTCGTTTCGTCTTTTGAGTAGAGAAACTGCCATCAAAGCTCTAAAATCCGCATTGTCTAAAAAAAAATCGGAGCGACTTGATTTTAAAAAACTTCATTCCTATTCGAGGAAGCTTAGATTCAATATTGAGCCATATCTCCTAACGGTAACTACATGAATGAACAGGCTTTAAAGGATCGCCTTCGTAATATTGCTAAAGAAAAAGGGATATCTTTCAATGAGTGCTTACAGAAACTATTTCTCGAAAGATTTTTAGTTCGATTATCCGCATCTTCGCAATCTAATAATTTTATTTTTAAAGGTGGTCTTCTCCTTTCCTATCTCATGGAAATCGGTCGCGAAACTGTAGATTTGGATTTTCTTTTAACAAAAATGAAAGCAAGAAAAGATTCGATACAGATAGCAATTCAAACAATTATTTCAAAAGAAATGAAAGATGGTTTTGTATTTACCTACGAAAGTATTGAGCCACTTACTCAGCCTCATATAAATTATGAAGGTTATCGTGTTACTCTAATTGCTAAGTTTGGTCAAATGAAGAATAAAATTCAAATCGATATTGGCATCGGAGATTCCGTTATACCGATTAATCGTAATATTCCGCTATTTCAGTATGGAGATAGTTCTTTCTTTGAAGGAGAAATTTCGTTATCGGTTTACCCTCTTGAATTCATCTTTGCTGAAAAATTGGAAACGGTTATTTCCAAGGGCAGTTTAAATAGTAGAATGAAGGATTACCATGATTTACTTCTTATGATTAGGAATGAAAAAAATCTTATCGATCAAAAGAAGTTAGTGATTGCAATAGAAAATACTTTTAAAACGCGCGGCACTGAATTAAAGCTCATAGTTTTTGATGAATTTGAATTAAAAACACTGGAAAAATTTTGGTCTGCTCATTTAAGAAATCTTGGAAATATTTCTGTGAAATTAAACTTGCCAAGGGAAATTCAAACTGTAATTTCTAAAATCAATATTTTTTGCAAAGAATTTCTATTTTAAAACGAAAGTGAACCACAACGCCTTCATTCCTCAAACTTCTCACAACCCTGATGCTTAAAAGTTAAAAGTATAGTAAACCGAATTATACTAAAGCAACTCACTTAGCATAATCTGTCCACCAATGACAGGCAAATCAACATTATCCTGCTTGGAATAATTTTTCTTTTCTAAGTATTCCCCCTGCGACAAATTACAATATACTTCAATTTGATTATTCACTAAATCAATGATCCAATAGACGGGAATTCCAGCTTTAGCATAACTATTGATTTTTTTTCTATCTAGAAGAAGGGAAGAATTCGAAATTTCAATTACCCAAAGTGCAGTATTTGGATGAATGTCCGTATAATCATCTTCGTCTCCTTTTATAATTGCTAAATCGGGTTCCGGCTCTGAATTCAATTCGGAAATAGAAAGAGGACTTTCCTGACGAAGAATAATTCCGGTTGGCAAATTTCTTTCGATGAGTCTTCTTAGTTTATTCACTACTTTGGCATGCAAGGGGGAGATAGTCATTTTTTGAATTATTAATCCTTCTAGTAATTCCAGATTTCGAGGTAAATAGCCGCTATAACTCAACCTATGATACGTTTCCAAATCAAAGTGATATATATTAGAGAGAGTAGCATTTTCCAAAGTCGAATTCATGTTTTAATTACAAGCCAAGTGAAAATTTTTGTCAAGATTAAATTCACTTTGAATTGCAATTCACCATGAAACAATCTGTCTTTGATTCCTATCGTTTTCTTATCGAAGCCTAATCGAACGGTGATGTTTTTTTAAAATTATTGCCAACGCTTCTTAATTCGAAGAACAGAATATTTCATTTTGCAATAAATTACTATTGAAATAATTTGTTGAATCAAAAAAAAGGATTTTGAAAAAAAAGACTTGAAACCTAAATTTTAAAAGTTAATTTTGTTGTATGAATCGCATTATAATGGGACGACTAAAATATTGCACAGTGGCTAATTATAATTATCTGTCTATTAAAATTCTTTTCTGATTCAATTCTCACTCTATATCCAAATGAAACAATCTGTTTTTCTAATGCAAGCAAGACCATTTTTATTTAAAATTCTATTAGTCGGTGTCGCCTATTTTTTTGCTGGCATACTTGGTCTAAAGATTGCGTCTATCGGTTCTCATATAAGCCTCATCTGGCTTCCTACTGGAATTGCGATCGCCGGGCTGTTACGTTTTGGCAACTTAGTGTTTCCCGGAATATGGATAGCAGCTTGCTTGGTAAATTATCAAATAGGATCCTCCCTTCTACTTGCATCCTTGATTGCTTCTGGAAATACGCTCGGACCGTTAGCCGCCGTATATTGCTTAAAGAAAGTAAACTTTCAGATTTCCTTTGAAAAACGAATCGATTTATTGTATTATGCATTCATTGTTACGGTTGCGATGGCAATAAACGCCAGCATCGGCGTTCTTAGCCTATTTTCATTTGGTGAGATGGATTCTGTCGCTCTTCCCAAAGCATGGCTTTTTTGGTGGTTAGGTGATGCGGTAGGCGCAATGGTGGCGGGGTTTCCGATTGTTAGCTACTCTGGTAAACGAGTTCTGCGCGAATTAAAGGGCTGGAAGGGAATTGAAAATCTTTTTATCTTTGCTTTGTTATTTTTATGTGGAATTTTTCTTTTTGGTATTCCACCCTTCTTCTTTATTTCTATTCCTATTTTTTTATTTGTATCATTCATTCTTTTGAGTTGGCTTGGTCTTAGAAGTGGAGTGACTCTTTCTTCTTCTGCTACACTTATGATTTCTGTAATTGGTGCGTGGGGAACTGCAAATGGAAGTGGTCCATTTATCCAAGAAGGAATTCACAATGGTCTTAGCTTACTCTGGGGCTATATGACTGCGATGACAATTCTTACTGTGTTAATTTCTGCTCTTGTCTCTGAACTCTCTTCTAGTGATATATTACTAAAAGACTTATCCGATCAGGTGCCCGGAATTATCTATCAATTCAAAGTTGATTCTGCGGGTAATCGTAGTTTTCCTTTTTTAAGTCGAGGATTTGAAGGCATATATGGATTTGCCCCAAGCCTGGCTCAAAAGAATGTTGACCTTTTTCTAAATGCCACTTTTCCTGAAGACATTCCAATGATTGAGAATACTATGGAAATTTCTGCAAAAATGCAAACTCCATTTAGAATTGAGTATAGAATTTTCTCTAGCGATCATAACGTTATTTGGTTAGAAACTCAGGGTATTCCTGAAAAGTTGAATGACGGGTCTATTCTCTGGAATGGACATATCTCCGATATTTCAGAGCGAAAAAAAGTAGAAAATATACTTCGAGAAAATGAAGAAAAGCTTTATGGTTTATTTTCGCTTTCTCCTATTGGCATTGCGCTCACTGATATGAATGGAAGGTATATTGAATTTAATGATGCATTTAGGATGATAACCGGTTATTCTCAGGAAGAATTAAATCTTTTGGATTATTGGAAGTTAACTCCTGAAAAATACAAGGAGACGGAAGTTTTACAATTGAAGTCACTTAGTGAAACAAGAAAATACGGACCATATGAAAAGGAATACTTGCGAAAAGATGGAACTCTTATCCCTATACGGCTAAGAGGTGTTTTGCTCAGCGGAAAGGATGGAAATGATTTTATCTGGTCACTGGTAGAAGACATTACACATCAGAAAGAACAACAACATAGATTAGAAATCATGGCGCATTACGATGCTTTGACTCAACTCCCAAATCGAATTCTATTAGGAGAAAGACTTCAAGAGTCAATGCTTCATTCTATTTCTTCTGAGAGGCTACTAGCTGTTTGCTACTTAGATCTGGATGAGTTTAAGCCAATCAATGATAAAATGGGGCATGAATCTGGAGATAGGTTTTTAATTGAAGTCTCTAGAAAATTACGCCAACTCCTACGGGAACATGATACAGTTGCCAGGCTGGGTGGAGATGAATTTGTTTTATTGTTTACGGACTTACAATCAATTGAAGAGGGAGAAAAATTACTCTCAAACCTTTTAAAAGAAATTTCATTCAAGTATAAATTAAAAGAAGACTCAACGGAAACTTCAGTAACTGCAAGTATTGGAGTGACTTTTTTCCCAAATGATAAAGTGGACGCAGATGCTTTGATTCGTCATGCAGACCAGGCAATGTATTTTGCTAAGCAGGCTGGTAAGAACCGGTATCATATTTTTGATTCAGAATTGGACAGGCATTCAAGAATAAAATATGAGGCGATTGCTAGAATTAGAATTGCGCTCGATAAAAATGAATTTCAATTGTTCTACCAACCCAAAGTCAATATGAGAACTGGAAAAGTAGTCGGGGCAGAAGCATTGATTCGTTGGATACATCCCGAAAGAGGAGTTGTTCCTCCTTTAGAATTTTTACCTATCATAGAAAATAGTGAATTTTCGATTTCGCTAGGAGAATGGGTGCTAAAAGAAGCGCTACACCAAATAAATGAATGGACAAAGCTCGGACTTCGAATTCCCGTTAGCGTAAATATTTCTGCAAAGCATTTACAACAGGATTATTTTCCTACAAGGTTATCAGAATTTTTAGCTACTTATCCCGGCGTTTCCTCGCATCAACTAGAATTAGAAATATTAGAGACCAGTGCATTAGAGGATATCGCAAGAGTATGCGCTTTGATTGAAGAATGCAAAAAAATAGGAGTAGCTTTTGCTCTCGATGACTTTGGTACCGGCTATTCATCATTAACCTATCTGAAACGTCTTTCTACGGAAATTTTAAAAATCGATCAATCCTTCGTCAGGGATATGCTTTTAGATAAAGAGGATATGGCAATCGTTCAAGGTGTTATCGGATTAGCAAAAGCATTTCATAGAAAGGTAATCGCAGAGGGAGTCGAAACAATTGAGCAAGGAATACTATTACTCGAAATGGGATGTGATCTTGCTCAGGGATACGGAATTGCCCGCCCTATGCCTGCTAAAGATTTTCCTGCTTGGGTATATGCGTATAAGCCTCAACCCCATTGGCAAGAATACGCAATGCATTTAGGCTAAAGCTACATTATCCGCAGTCTCTGCTTTTTATTAAGACTAAACCTTACGAATAAAGTTTTTTGATTTGTCCTTTGTATTTTTCTGTAATTACGTGACGCTTTAATTTCATCAGATTAGTCATTTCATCCCCTACTTCAAATGCCTTTGTGATGAGGAAAAATGGACTTACCTGCTCAAAGGATTTGAACCCGTTGGCAGAGCTATTTAAAGATTTAATTTCTTTTTTAAATAAATCTAAAACTTTTTGATTAGCAACTAACGCATTTTCCTCTGTCTCAGAAATCATATTGTCCTTAGCCCAATCTTTTAGTTTCGCAAAATCAGGAACAATAATAGCACCTAAATTTTTCTGGTCTTGCCCAACTACCATTACCTGGTTCACATACTGCGACTCCGAAAGTTTATTCTCGATAGGAACAGGCTCCACATTTTCGCCACCTAACAACACAACTGTATCTTTCGCCCGACCAGTAAGAGTAATCGTGTCTTTAAAATTAATCATTCCCAAATCCCCGGTATCCATCCAACCGTCTTTAATCGCCTTGTTAGTCGCTTCAGGATTTTTAAAATATCCTTTCATGACTTGAGGACCTCGAACAAATACAATTCCTTTTGCACCGCGTGTCCCTTCAATCGTTCCGTCTAACTTCACATGAGCAAGCACAGCTCCTGCAAAATCCCGAATCTGCACTTCGGATCTAGGTGCAACTTTTCCAACTGATCCCATAATCAAATGCTTGAATGTGCGAACAGATATTACGGGTGACGTTTCAGTCATTCCATAACCTTCTAAAACTTTAATTCCAATATCATTGAAAAATGCATCGACATGACTTTGCAAAGCTCCGCCACCTGAACAAGTCGCTCGCAAGTGTCCACCGGTTGCCAGTCGTATTTTAGATAATACAACTGCATCGAGTATAAGGTAAGGAATAAAACTGAGGATAACTACGATTATAGATTTTACTGCGATTAATAATGATTTACCGAAACTTCTTCCTTCTAGATCTAATTCATGTCCGAGTAGAAATCTCACAGCAGCATGATAATGTTTCGAGAAAAAATAAGCAGTATCAAAAATTTTTTTTCTGACCAATGGAGTTTGTTTTGGATCACTCAAACGATTATAAATTCCAAGGTAAATACTTTCCCAGAGTCGCGGTGCTGAACCCATAAAGGTTGGCTTTGCTTTTCCAAAGTCATCACGCATATCTCTCACATTGGTAAAATACGTTGCACTACCAACAGCAATCGCAACATACATGAACGCTCTTTCAAAAATATGCCATACAGGAAGTATAGATAAAAATCTATCAGTAGGACCACTTTCCATTAAGGGGGCAACATCGATTATCTGGTGCATCGCATTGGAATGCATAAGCATTACACCTTTTGGTTGCCCGGTAGTTCCCGAAGTATAAATTACAGTAAACAAATCATCCGGTTTTATTTCAGAAATTCTCGTCTCAACTTTCTTACTGCCGCTCTCTCTAAGTTTTTTTCCTTTGTCTATTAAATCAGAAAGTTTTAAAATTCCAGGCTCACCCTTAGCCTTTGGATCCATTATAATTAATGTTTTGACGGAAGTCTTAGATTTTACTTTATTAAATTTCTCTAAGACCTTATCATTTTCAATAAATAATATCTTAGCTTCCGAATGATTTAAAATATATTCCATCTCTGACTCTGTGACATCAGTTCCTCTTGGAACGTTAGCCGCTCCAGTCATTAGAATTCCGGCGTCAGAAATCACCCATTCCAAACGATGATCCGCAATGATTCCGATTCTCTCTCTCGCTTGCACGCCAAGGTCAATCAATGCCTCGCCGAGATTAAGACCCATTTCATAGATTTCCTTAAAACTTGTTGGAATAAATTGCTTCTTTTCATCTTTAGAAAAAAAAGCAGGATTATTTCCAAATTTCTCTGCGGACTCCCTGTATAATTCTGCTAAGTTCTTTGCCATAAGTTTCTTCCCTCTTATTAATTCTTACCCTGACTGAATTTTATTTTATGTAATTATTTTACTATTTGTAAATGGGGAATTACTTGTATATCGAATATTTTTAGACTCGATTTAGAAACGTTCTAAATGATTTTTCTGAAGCGAATATAAAAGTCCGAATAACCACGGTTAGCCCAAAATCGAATAGCATCCCGATTATCCGTAAGAGCGCGTAACTCTAAAACTGGAATCTTTTTTTTCCTTGCCCAGCTTTCTGTGTAGTCAAGAAGGGAATGCATGTATCCTTTTTTCATGCGACCTCGTTTAGTTACAGCAAGGTCGATGTATAAAATTTTTTCTTCTTCCAGATGAGGTCTTTCCTCAGTGCGAGCAATGAGTAAAGAAACCAACTCTTCGCCTTCAACTATACCGACAAATACGACTTTGCCGGTGCCTTGCAGTTTTAAATAAATGTCTACCATTTTAACTGCTGCTCTTTGCTTCACTTTAAAAACTCCATCAAGTTTCATTGCGTTGAGCTGACGGAAAAATTGATTCACAAGTTCAATTGCCTGGGTTCTATACTTAGTATCAATATTTATGATTTCAAATTTTTTATGCATTTGCTTTAAAAATATAGGAGGACGTTGCCCTCACTTACAGTGTGTGTTCAATCCACACATTTTACTGGAGCAAGGGACAGCTCCGCGGGTTTTGAATATACTATACTCATAAAAGGTTTATCGGACATAATCTAAAATCCTAAAGTAAAAAAATAAGAACCCAAGCGTTTGTTAAAAAAATTTTGTAAGCTAGAGATAGAAATTTATTCTAGTAATTATGAGCTTATCATCTAAATTGTTATCCTTATTCAAAACTAAAAAGCCAATCAGTGTTAACTTAACGCCTTTATTTTTTTCTGAAACAGCAATACAAAAAATAAAAACTCACCTAGAAAATAGACCGGCTAATGTCAAATCCGCTTTCAAAGTATCAGTCATCTTTCAAAAAGAAAAGATTCTCTGCCAGGTAGGATTCGATGATTATAAACTCATTCGAAAAACTTTATTTGAATATCCTGTTCCACTCATAATGACAGAACAAGATGAATTATTCCTTAGAGGCTCTTACATAGATTATCATTTAGAAGATGAGGCTTATTTTTATTATCCGAATGTTCATTTAGAAGTTTCGGATAGGTCTAATGAATCCATTTTTGTATTTCATTTAGATCGCTTTGTAATTTCACCCGATTCCCCTATTAAAAGCTACGCGCTAGGAAAAGAAAATTTCGAGACGTCCCTACCCTACCTAATAAATTTAATATTTGAAACTGAATTAGTCGAATCTATATTTTTAGAAAATAATTTTATTTCTGTCGAAAAGATAAAAGGAGGGGATAAATATAATTTTGAGGAAAAAATGGCAGACATTATTCTTTCTTACTTTGAAAAATGCGGGTATCCGCTGTATATCACAGATTCCAATATTGAGGCAAAACCATTTGGAAAGTAGAAAATTATTTTTAAGTATATTCCCATTTCTTTTTTTCGCAAATTCTCTATTTGCAAATGAATACCGCTGGGGAAAAGATTATAAAATTTACATTAGACCTGTTTCTGAATTCGCTTCGGAGATGAAAATTGTTGATCTGAAAACGAATAGAGTTGCACACGAATCATTACTCGGAATGCATTCAATTATTAAAACAAAACAGAAAAACATTGGCGATAAAAATATTTTCTTTATCCAGACTACTACTGGCGGTGAAGGAATGGTGAGTTCGAACTTATATTATTTTTATATGAATAAGAATGAATTAAAGCAGGGAGCCGTCGAAGATATCATCGACTTTAGTTTGCGAAATTTAGATGATGATAAAAATAAAGAATTAATCCTCACTGATTTCAAATACTATAAGTTTAAAGTGAATAATTGTTATAATGCGCTAGAGCCAGACCCGCATTATACAGGAAAACTTTTTCCCCAAATTTATAAGTTTAACGGGGAAAAATTTGTAGAAGAAAAAAATGATAAAGAATTTTTGAAAAAATATCTAGAGAAGTTGGAAAAGAAATTACTTAAAAAGAAAAAATTCAAAAATATTTACGGGTATAGTCACTATTATGCGATAGCAAAAAAAGTAGGATTAGATTCAAGAGCTCTTGTTTTTCTCAAAGCGAATAATAGCGAGTTTACCTACGAATGCGAAAATACAAAAGAGTATAATCCGAAAGGAAAATCTTTTCGCTTAAAAACGACTTACTACGATTTTTTTAAACGCTATGGAAAAGAAATCAAAAATTAAACGCAACTAAGCTGTTTATTCAGCCTTCCAATTATTTTCTTGAATTTTTCAGAGAATAAATCAATCATGGAAAGCATGAAAACAAAGGGAAAAATATTGAGCAAGAAATTTAAAACCGTAGATGAATATCTATCGACTCTCCCTGAAAACGTAAAAGGTTTACTTCTTATTGTAAGGGAGTTAATACAAAAATCTGTTCCAAAAGCAGAAGAACTGATTAGTTATAATATTCCAGCTTTCAAATTGAATGACATCAACCTGATTTACTTTGCAGGATGGAAAGAGCATATTAGTATTTACCCCATACCTACTGGAGATACCGCATTTCAAAAAGCAATCTCTAGCTACCAGGGAGGGAAAGGAACTCTCAAATTCCCAATCAATAACCCGTTACCTATTAGCCTCATTAAAAAAATAATAAAGTTTAGTATCAAAGAAAATTTAGAAAGAATTCAAAACAAAAAGAAAAAATTAGATTTAAAGAAAGCTATGAAAAGTAAAAAAAGAGGTTAATGTATGTTAGGCTTTATAACTGGTTTATTTTACGCAAACGCACTCGAATGGGTAGCGCATAAATACCTTCTTCACGAAGAAGGAAAAAAGAAAGATAGCTTCTGGAGATTTCATTGGGGGGAACACCATAAACTTGCTCGCCAGAATGATTTTCGAGACGTCTCCTACGAGCGAAGTCTACTGGAATGGAATCCACAGAGTAAAGAATTGTCTGCCCTTGCAGTAAGCGGTATAGCCCATTTACCTCTCTTCTTTATTTCTCCGAGCTTCGTAGCCGCCGTTTTTTTATCAGGGGGTTACTACTATTATGTGCATAAGAAATCTCACCTCGACCCTGATTGGGCACGGGAAAATCTTCCCTGGCATTACGACCATCATATGGGACAAGACCAGGATATGAATTTTTGTGTCACATTCCCCCTTTTCGATTATGTAATGGGAACCCGCGTTAGATACCTGGGAACTGAGCGCGAACTAGAAGATAGAAAGCGCAGACAAGACAAATTAGCCGCAGTATAAATATGATTAGAAAAAATAAAAATAAAACCAAAGAGCGAATTCTAAAAGTAGCGATGGAATTGATTTATGAAAAAGGGTTTAGCAATACTTCCGTTCAAGATATTCTTGACAAGTGCAAACTGACAAAGCCAGCTTTTTATTATTATTTTCCTTCCAAAGATTACTTAGGCATCGAATATCTTTCCAAGCAAGAAGAGTTAAATAGAGAGTATCTGCTTGCGTTAATGAATTCAAGCAAGACTCCTGAAGATTTTGCTGTAAAATGGGTAAACGTAATTAAAAAATGGAGCAAGGTCAAAAAGTACAATGGCTGCCCTTTCGTGAATTTTCTAAACCAGCTTGATATAAGTAATACTAAATTCAATTCTAAACTCAAAGAAATTGAAATGAACTGGACATCGCTATATAAGAATTATTTGCAAGATCAATCAAGCAGGGGTTTGATTGATAAAAATACAGACTTAGACAAAGCAGCGCGCAAAATGGCTCTTATCTACGAGGGTTCAGTCAACTTATGGAAAATGAGCAGGGATGTTAAATACCTTGACTTCATGGCAGAAGAACTAAAAGAATTAATGATCTCCCTAAAGGCAAAAAAATGAAATATACAATTGTAGGTTTACTTTTTTTTGGGTTACTCACCATTAGCTTCAACTATACAATTGTTGAAAAAACAAACACGGATGCAATTTACCCATACCGAATGAAATTATACTATAGCAGGATTGATGGACTGCGCGAGGGAACAGAGGTATCGGTGAAAGGCGTTGACTTTGGACGAGTCACCCAAATTCAAAAAGTCCCTGCCGCCGATGTGCCCGATCAGAGATTTTTAGAGCCAGGAAAATCACATGCTATTGAGCTAACTTTAATTATGCGTGAACCAATTACCCTATGGGAAAATTACGACGTAAAATTTAAAAATAAAACCAGTTTTTCTGGAAGAAGTATTGATATTGAACCGGGAAATTTTCAAGAAGATAAGAACAGGTTTTTTAAGCCAATGTACCCGAAAGATGGAAGGGTTCCCGATCATTCCCCTTCAGGGAAATACTACGATGATTTTTTTATTGCTTCACACAATACCTTAGAAGAAAATCGTGCTGATATACGCAGAACCATGATTAACCTCCGAGAACTTTCAGTAAAACTAAATGGGGATAAAGGCACTTTACCTCAACTTACAAATACAGATGTAGTCTACGATGGATTACTCGACACGACAGCGGATGCCCACATTATCCTCAAGGAGTTTCGACGTTATCAGGAAGGCATCAGAGAATCGGATACTATATTTATTCCCTTTTCACTCATTTTATATCGCCAGTTAGTCGGTTCTATTTATGGAAACCAATATTAGCCTAGACACGTCTCATTGCATCCTGGAGTAAATCAAATAAAAATTCTCCTGTGATTTCTCCAGGAACAATCACACGGTAAGCCCCGCTTTTCAAAAGATTTCTTTTTTGTTCTATCTCATCTACTGTCATAATAAATTTTGCTTCGGGTGCAATTTTTTTTAATTGTTCTAGCAATCTTTGATTTGTGATTCCTTTTAAAAATACGTCTGAGATAGAGCAAATTACAATGGAGGCATTATGTATGCCAATATGATGCAGTGTATCTGGATGCGCCAAATCAGCATACTCCCATCGAAATCCTTTTTCGTGCAGTATATTCTTATTAGCCGGATTATAATCAACGACCAAAATTCTATCCGCAAGTTTGGGAGCAATATGATGGATATAATCAACTAAAAAATGCCCTATTCGAAAATATCCCAAGATGATAACTTCCCTTTTGCCTTCATCATGCATATGCTCAATATTTATATGATGCTCTTTTTTCTTATCTGAAAGACCGAATACATAAAGAACTCGTAGTAAAAAACCGGCAATCTCATGATTAAAAATAATTAAGTAAGTAGAAAGAACTGATGATAAAATCATAGAATTTAAAATAAGAGATCGAACTTCACCGGTTACATGTCCGTAACCCTGACCGAGCGCAATTATCACAAGGGAGAACTCACTTATCTGGGATAAATTTAGAGAAGTTACAAGACCATTTCGAAGTCCACGCTTTGCTAAAAATACGACAGGCGCAATAGAGAGAAGTCTAATCAAAACTACAAATAAAGCAACTACGCAGGCTAAGCCGACCATAGAAATGGTAGGCATTTGGACTTTCAACCCAAGAGAAACAAAAAAAAGAGTTACAAAAAAATCTCGTATCCCGATGAGTTTGGAAATTACATCTGTGCCATACGGGTAAGCTGCAATACTCATACCTGCAATCAAGGCGCCCATCTCTTTTGACAGACCTGCCAGGTCTGCAATTCCGCAAATAATAAAGCACCAGGAAATAGAAGTAAGAACTACAAGCTCGGGACGATTGGCACAAGCCTCATAAATATTCTTTAACACATAACGGCTAAATACAAAAGCACAAACAAGGATAACATTAATTACCCCTATAGACTGTGCAATCTTCCATATCTCCGGAGAAAGTAAATTTGGCTGTAACCCCATAAATAAAATTGCCCATATATCCTGCAAAACTAGAACGCCTATTGTAAGTTTGCCTGAGACCGTGCTAATTTCAATTTTATCCTGGAGTAATTTTACTACGATTAACGTTGAACTGAGAGACAATGCAACTCCAATATATAGAAGATTAAAATTATTTCCCCCCATCTTGTATCCGAGTAGAAAAAAGAAACCCATACTAAAACTAACGCATAATAGAAATTGTAAAATACCAAGGGTAAACATGGATTTGCCCATCTTGGCAAGTTCTGTAAGATTAATTTCAAGCCCAATGATAAATAGTAAAAGAATTAATCCGATTTCTGAGATAAGTTCGATGCTCGCTTCACTCGTAACCAAACCAAAGCCCATCTCCTTACCGAGAAGAACTCCTCCTAAAATATATCCTAGAATGAGTGGCTGTTTTAGAATTCGAGCGATATGCGATAGAATAGTCGCAAAAATAATTCCAAGTGCAATATCTCTAAGTAGGCTTATATCGTGGTGTTCCATTAGTTTGTTTCTTCTCCATCAAAGTTATAAATTTTTTGAGTCCCTGCCGGTTTCTGAAATCTAGTTCCTAATTTTTTCCCATTCCACGGATTATAGTAAGTAATCGAATCAATAAAATCATAAAGTAAAAGATTATCACCTGTTCTACGCCATTTTAAACACGGCTCGATTGAGTTAGGAAACTTACGAGAATTTTTTAAGAGTAGGTTTCCTCGACCTCGTGTCTCGGAAAGACTTTTACTTTTTTATTTCAACGATATACATCAATTAGCTACAGTTAAAAAAAATTAAATTACTTTACTAAACTTATAGAAACTGAAGCTTGATTCCAAGTATCACTTTGTAAGTCAGTGTCTTTATAAAATTTAGCTTTTTTTACTAATTCAGACAAAATTATAACCAACTTAGGATTCAATGTCTGCCCTTTTTGTCTAACAATATTATAATAGATATCGCTATGAGCAGGTATTGAATCTCTCGGGGTATGCTTTACGAATGCGTTACTTTGTGTTACCGAAATAACAAGTATTCCAGCTAAACCCAAATATTGTTTACCATTAGCGATACTGTTTGGTTGCTCAGCCATTTTCTTGCCCCATTGCTTACAGAAAGTCTCAGTCGTTAAATTCAATCTATGAACAGAGACCTCATCTACATTATATGGGGGCATAAATGCTCCTGGTTTAAGCTTAGATTTATCTCCGCTTACATGATGTGGAGTAAAAATAATCCTGCAAAGTGTTTCATCTTGACTTATAGGCATTATGGGAATGTCCATTTTCTAAGCTGTATCTAGATATTAAAATAATTAAAGAAAAAATCTTTTATTATTGGCATAGATATTTTATCAGAATACTTTATAGATTCCCAAGTAAATAGAGTATCCTTTATTTTTGAAGTAATCGTAAAAGAGGTTTCACCGAATTCAATATTAAACAAATCATTATTAGCAGATACCTTTGATAAAGAAATTGTCCCGTGTGGATTTGGACAAATATCATCTATTGAAATATTACGAAGAAGCCCATAACCAGAAAAGAATCTTAAAAAACTTACTAATTGTTCCTTCGATGTTTCTTCAAGAGGTAGCGCATTATAGCCGTCCCAGTCCGCAAGACTGCATTCCTTAAATAGCTCATTTATTTCCGACAATAAGTTCTTCAAATTTTGATTTTCTGTATCAGTAATTTCATATTTCTTAAATTCGAATTTTACAGAAGAGCTTATAGAATCTGTCTTTGTAACAGAAAAAATTTTAGTTTTACTATCATCTATGTTTGAAGTTTTATTTTGTATAAATGACTTCTGTGTCGGGATATACTTATCATTTGCAACTTTATCTATAAATATCATTTATTCACTCCTCATCTTCTATTTGTATTAACGAAAATGCACTGCCTTTACTAAAAGATTCAAAAGTTTCTTTATTTTTTTCCTTTTGATTGGTTAAAATTTTTATAAGATAATCAATATCATTACTATCTATCGCAAAAAAAAGATCTGATTGTGAATCCCCATCTCCTGATTGTATCTTTAATTTATTATTTAAAACAAGCGCACTTCTTGTAGTATTATTAACAGAATCATAAATAACTCTAACATCGGTAATTATACTAAATTTATTAACAGGATTCTCCATATCTGAAAGAGACTTCATGGATTTAGCCAACATTCGGAAATTATTAAATTCTTGTTCTAGAAAGTATAAAAACTCATCCTTAAAATTTAAGAGTAAGGATTTTTCCTTAGAGGATAAATTAGCCGTTTCTTTCATGGATTCAAAAAAATCAAGTGAATTTGTATTAGCTGATTCAATAGATAATAAAATATTAATCAAAAATTGAACTATTGGCTCCACTTTTTCATTAGGGATATTAATTTTTGTTACTATTTCATTTACAGAATTTTTTATAGGAAGAGTTAACGGCATTTCTGTTAAAAATTTTAAAAACTCAGACCTTTTACTACTTTCTATCTGTAAAAGAGAAATTAAAATTTTTAAATCTTCATCTGGAATTTTTACTGTTAGTTTACTCATTTTTTTAATGTCTTTTTTATTAATTATAGACCCCTTTTCTTGATTCTTTAAAATAAGACTAGGAATACAATATTACTGGTATGAAAAAATATGTAAAATTTTTAGCAATAGAAAAAGTGAGTTTTTCATAAAATATAAACAAAAAAATAATTATGTATCATAATCATATCTATAATTGGGTAACAGAGTAAGTATTACACCTGACCTCGTGTCAGGGCTGGTTTTAGATGAGCGTAAGTTTAGATGCAACGGTTCGCTCGCGTTTAAAACGGCGCAGAACTTCGCGTGATCTGCTGCGGGCTAGGCAATGTTCGGAAGCTGCCTAACCCTTGCTCCGAGTCTGACTTTGCAGTGTAGGAAAACTTTTTAGTTTTAAGTGTGACCCGCAAAAAATACGCCTTCGCTACAGTCACGGATAATTGCAAGAAGACGCAATTTCCGCGCCTTACGCTCAGTCATATTTTATTGCATGTATTTGTAGACTCGGAGACATGCCCCAGCCGCCGCACGTCAGATACGCTTAACGTTAGCTGCACATTCGCCTTTGTCATTTTAGGAATCACAACTTTCCAGATTTGCTTTCCAGAACGAAGGTCAATCGCTAACAGGCTGTTAGTTGTAGCAATATACATATTATTTTTATCAACAGAAGGATGAGGCAAAATTGATCCACTTAGAGTTATTTTCCAGAGCAAAGATCCATTATCCGCATTGAGACAATAAAAATTTCCATCCGCATCGCCAAAGAATACTTTATCGTTAAATACTACCGGGTTAGTATTTATTTTATAGCTAGCAAGGTGTAACCATTTTTTAGCGCCATGTCTCTGGGTAACCGAATAAATATTTCCATCTGTGCTGCTAAATACAATTTGTTCTTTGTTAGCCGCTGCCGATGATAAAACTTCTCCAGCCGTATTATACTTCCAAATAGTTGATCCAGTATGTTTATTTAGCGCGTATAGTGCTCCATCCTTAGATCCGAAAATTACTTTATCATCTAACAGTAATGGGCGGGCAAATATTCCTGCTCCAAGAGTTCGCTTCCATTTTATTTTTTTTGAAGGAGAAACTTCTTCACAATAAAATTCTCCCTGACTATTTCCATAGTATTTATAGCCTTCTTCTATTTCAGATAAATCATCTTCTGTATGATTCAAAAGCAGATTACAGCTTTTAGCCGTTGCGCAATTAAAATTGTAAGCAAATTCTGATGGAAGTTTCCCGGACTGTGAAAATAAATTTATGCTTCCTAATAAAAATAAAATAATGACTAAATGAATTCTCAAACTAAAACCTCTTAACTGGAACTTTCTAAAAAGCATTTTGCCACAGAGACACAAAGGCACAGAGAGTTTATTAAATTTTTCTCTAAGATATTACATAAACTGTCGAGTGTATTCGCATGATACTGCAATCATAACTACTCTATTCTAACCTCTGTTACTCCGTGCCTCTGTGGCAAATCTTTTTAGACGGTACCATAATATTATTTGGATTCTTAAATAAAGTATCTATGTTCAATATCGTCAAAATTTGGATTTCTCTCTATTTAGAATTAGGAGTCAGAAGAAATTTTCCTTGAAAGATTACAGTCTCAAATGGATTAATTATAAAAACCTAAATGAATTCAAAACTAATTTTAGTATTCGTCTTTTTTTGCTCTTATATTGCATTGCAATCCTGCGAGTTTATAATCCACAGAATGCCAAGTCCACAACCAGTTGCCAGAGTAAATTCTAAAATGCTAGGAATAAATACGGACGCAACTAGCAATGAATTGAAATTTATTGTAATCGGTGATTGGGGCGAAAAGGGAAATTTTTATCAAAGACAGGTTGCCTCGGCAATGGAAAAAATGATGGCAGTGGAGAAAATCGACTTTATCCTCACGGCAGGAGATAATTTTTATCAAGATGGAGTGAGCAATTTACAAGACTCACACTTTCAAGAATCCTTTGAGAATATTTATTCTTCGAAAAAAGTTCCCTGGTATATTACTCTTGGTAATCATGATTATATGGGAGACATTCAAAGCTTAATTGATTATGGTGAGAAAAATCCGTATTGGGTTCTGCCCAATACCTATTATGCTTTCGAAAAAACTTTTTCCAATTCAAATAAAATTTTATTTCTTGTGACGGATACTAATGAATTTATTCATTTCTTTGACTTTTACTATAGACTGTATATGAGAAAAGAAAAAGGAATTGCACAGCTCTATTGGATAAATACAAAACTAAAAAACAATACTTACAAGTGGAAAATCGTGATTGGTCACCATCCCATTTATTCAGCCGGTTATCACGGAGATACGAAAACTCTTCATGGAAAATTTCTAGAGAATTTAGAAAAGAATCAAGTGGACGTTTATTTTTCAGGGCATGAACATGATTTACAGTATTTAAAAAATCCTAATTTTAAAACTCATTTTTTCATTTCAGGTGCTGGATCTAAAGTGCGCAAAATAAAGAGTAGTCCCTATTCTATTTTTGCTGCATCCGAGCCTGGCTTCTTGGTCGCTACAATTACAGAAAAAAAAATTCTAATACGGTTTATTAACCAAAATGCAGAAGAAATTTATAGAACTGTGATTCAGAAATGACAACTCAAAAACTTTTCGCTAGTGACTCACACACACTATCTATATCACTCGCTTTCACGATTGCATTTATCCAATCAATAGGGATTGTATCATACCCGTAATAAATTCCTGCCACACCTCCAGCAATAGCGGCTATCGTATCAGTATCATCACCTAAATTCACTGCTTTGATAACTGTTTCTTTATAAGAAGTTGAATTTAACAAACACCAGAAAGAAGCTTCGAGAGAATCAATCACAAACCCGCTGGATTTAATTTGCGGCTCAGTAAAATTCTTTAAGTCTTTTTCAAATACATTTTGGAAATACACTTGCTCCGCTTGGTTTAAATATCCGTAATATTTACCCTTATCCGCTACAATTTTTTGCAAGGAATTTTCAATCGAACTTCCTTGCAAAATCTGTAAAGCAAAATCAATATAGATATAGCAAGAAATCACTGAAAGCGGATGAGCATGAGTAATCGCAGAAACTTCTTTTATTATCTTATACTTGGTAGTTTCATCTGAATTATTGAAATGAAAATAATACGCAAGGGGCAAAGTTCGCATGAGAGAGCCGTTACCATTAGTCTCAATATTTGCATCTCCAGAATGAAGCGGGGAAGTTCCGGATAATAGTCGTTTAACTGAATTTTGAGTAGACCCTCCAATATCATAAGCCTTTCCATGAGGAGTTAAAAATCCATTTTGAAACCAATTCATAAAATTCTTAGCAATATCATCTAGATCATAACCACGACTTAGACTCTCCGCGATGCAAAGAGTCATAGAGCCATCATCCGACCAACTTCCCGGCGGTTGATTGTATGTTCCGTAACCAATCATGCCACTGATTGGATTTTGCTGCATATAACTTCGTGGCTTAAACTGAACAGGAAGTCCAAGTGCATCTCCAACGCATACTCCCCATATTCCGCTTTTAATTAATTCTAGTTTCGTATTCATTCTTTAATTCCCAATTCTTTTTTCCAATACTTAATTGTTGCACCTGTGCCTGCCATAGAAAGAAAGGAAATCCAATCTTTGTATTTATCTTCGATAGCACTTAACTCTGATTTACCTTCTGCTACTGCTTTCGTATCTGCGAAATAAGTTTGAAATTCGGTTACTAGCTCTTTGCCGCCAACAAGACCATGACCGGGGACAATTTTCTCCGGTTGGAATTCTTCTAATGCTTTGTTTTGTTTTTCTAAGTATAAAGAAATTTTGGAGCCATTGTTTTCTTTTAAAAAAGGATGCATTCCAATCATCAGTATATCTCCGAGGAAAAGCATTTTACGATTTTTGAAAAATACGACTACATCGTTATAAGTGTGCGCCTGACCCATGTTCTGGATAATGACTGTTTCCTCCCCAACTTGAATTTCTTTTTTGTCTTTTATAAACTCGGTAGGAAGTCCATCAGCTTCTCCGTTTTCTTCTATCCATTGTTCTTTGGTATAAGCACCTGCAATGATTGTGTTTCCTTTATATAAGCCATTTCCGCCAGCATGATCGGCATGAAGATGAGTATTAATGAGGATAATAGGTTTATTCCCCGCTTTCTCTTTTACGAGTGCGAATAGCTTGTCTTTTCCTCCCATAATCTTGGAATCAACGACTAATACTCCTTTGTCGCTCACGAGTATTGCAGAATTTCCACCTCCGCCTAACGCAAGTGTTAGATTTTTATCAACTTCTACTACCTCGAAGCTATTCATGAATTTCATGAATGGGTATACTTTTATAATGATGATGATTAAACCGATAGCTAAAATACTACCTAAACCTTTTAAAACTTTTTTCATACAAAGACTCCTCATTATCCAAAATACAAGTAGACAGGAATTTTAGAAATCATAAAATTTGCAGCATTATTACATTATGGAGATTACACTTGCATCTATTCACTAAAATATCTGGGTTTATTACAGTACTAGTTCTCGGCTTAACTGCGGGCGCGATGTTAACAG
>JANMOF010000542.1:0-6169 GCA_031368925.1 Leptospiraceae bacterium | reverse complement strand
GAATCAGCCTGTAAAATAGAAGCCGATAACAAAAAAAGAATTGGTGAAATTTTTCTTGTAAACAATGAATTAACCCTTATTATAAATTTTTCAAGCTTTCAGATTTTGGAATATTTTGACGATAGCGTTTAATGTTTGTTTTTCCTGACTTAGCTAATTTCTGGTCAGAGATAAACTTTTGTATTGCATTTATACGGTCGTCTACTGGAGGATGTGTTTTTACAAAGACTTTATTATCCTGTGAAGCTTTCATTTTCTTGAGATAACCTATGTATGCCCCTGAATCATAACCAAGCTCAGAAATTAAAATTGTAGCAGATGCATCTGCTTGTGTCTCAAATTCTTTTTGCCTTCCATTTTCGAGCATACTTTCTTCCAATTCTTTAGACGCAGCCTCCATCATAGTCGATACCATATCTCCGCCGGGAGAAAGCATGGATGCAACAAGATCAATCCAAATTTCTTCCTTGGCTTCATACTTCCCTGAATGAAATAAAGAAACATGCGAAACTTCATGAGCAAGAACTCCGACTAATTCAGCTTCATTCTCAATTAAGTTTAATGCACCCTTGGTAATAAAAATATACCCACCGGGACAAGCAAATGCATTGACTTCTTCTGTATTCAAAATTCCAAATTTAAAATTCAATTCCTGCCTGGGAGAAAGCTCAGCAATTTTAACTCCAATGAAATTAAGATACTTAGTTTGATTCATATCTTGCACTAAGCCATATTTTTTTATAAACTTCGCCGCAAGGGCACGACCAATTTTAATTTCTTTGTAAACTTGCTTCGGAGGTGCTGGCTTTTCTTCTACTTTCAGAGTAGCCGATTTACAAGATGCAAGGATAAAAAACGAAAGCAACAATGCAATCGTTCCAGTTTTAATCATAATAATTTGATTCAATTGAAATACTTACCTAACTTATTCCTCTTTGTATTTTTCAAGGTCTTCCGGCTTTACCTTTACTTTGTCTAACCAATCTAAAGTCTCAAAATCATACTCATCGTTATTCCCACGGGTTCTTAATTTTTTGGATTCAGAAAGTCCACGAGCGGAAGCCGTTTCAGTAAATGTGGAAGCTCTCGCTCGTGATTGAATTGGTCCAGATTTATCTTGGTTGCCCGCGCTGCTTACTTTTGCAGAGGGCGGAATCTTAGAAACATATAGTTTCATTACCCAACCGGTGTCATTGCCAGATTTTACTTTTAGAAACATATCTTGCTCACCGATTTGTTGGAGTTCTGAACCGGCTTTTAATGGTTTACCGGCGCTTGCAACGTTAGGCTCAGCTAAAAGTTTTGCAATAGGGCTTTGGACAAATACAGAATTGGCGAATAAAAGACCGATAGAAAAAAAAGGAAATAAAATAATGACTAATTTTATATTTTTCATACAAACCCGCAAATAAACAATTGATAGTTCTATTTTAATTTGCAAAAATTTATTGCAAGCAATTAACTTAATTTTTAAATAGAATACATGGAAGCACAGGAAAAGTTAGCAACCGAGTTTAAAATACTCAGTAAAGAATCAGAGAACATTAAAAAAAGAGCGAGGGAAAATTATTTGGAACAAGTATCAGATATTTCAGAAAAAATTAAGCACTTCGGTGATGAAGCTGGGGTAAAAGCAAAGCAAGTCATTGATAACGTTGGTGAATACATCACAAAAAATCCGCAAAAGGCAACTCTAATCGGAATTGGAATTGGCGTAGGTGTAGGCGTTTTAGTAGGACTCTTGGCTCGTAGAAAAGATTAACTTGGCACGAAAGAAAAAAAAATCTACGTCAGAAGCAGAAGAACAAAAGCAAGAAGAAAAAAAAGATACACTTTTAAATCAAGTGCTCAGTCTCGTTGAGCACTTTGTATCTTACTTCGAGTTATTGTTTCTCTATATTCAAAAAACAATACAAAAGAAAATCCAGTTCGGATTTATTATCACGATTGCGATTTTATACATGCTTTTTTTGAAAGTTGTTGGAAGCATTTTAATTATAATGGCAAGCTACTTTGCCCTATTAAAATTTTTCAACGGTGATCATATATTTACAGCACTCAGTCTTGGAACAGGTATAATGATATTATCCTTTGCATTACTAGCCATCCTAATTAAAAAAATTGTCTAACCATGAACTCTAACATTCCTTTTAATCCATTTCATGGCACAGAAGAATTTAAAACTAAAAATCCAAAAGATATGTCATTAGATGAATTAGAACTTTTGCTTCATGCAAAACGCCTCAATTTGAAACTCGATGTAGAGCGAGTCCATAAGCATATCAACTACACTAAATTTTTATTCGATATTATCAAAGCATCCGGGCTTGGGGAAATGGTTGAAGATCTACTTACTCCTAAAGAAAAAGAGAATATAAAGGATTAGCCTCAACTCGAGAAAAACAGAATTATTATCAAATATGATTTAATCCAATCGCAAGGAGGGTTGGGCTTTCCAGCTTAGAATTTCTAACTTCTTCAATCGCATTCGAAAGTGTAGTCTTGAGTATCCGCTGATTGGGTCTTCCTAAATTACTTGCTGCAATAAATGAGGTTTCTGGTGATTTGCCGGAATTTAAGAGCAGGTTAACAATTGATTCGACATCGCCAAGCCCCATGAAAATAATATGAGCCTCTGTGTTAGGCAAACTTACTCTCGGGATAGTCTTATCCCAGTAACCGCTATAAAAGGAGATACTTCTAGTTAGATCTCGATGTGTTAAAGACTCCCCTAACGCTTCTGCCAGTAATTGTGGACTAGAAATTCCCATTACGAGCTTCACTTTGCATCCATTTTTTTGTAATACTTGAATCTCCTCGGAGCTACGAGCAAAAAAACTCACGTCTCCACCTTTGAGGCGAACAATCCTTTTCCCCTCGCTAGCATATTTAACGAGGATCTCATTTATTTCACTCTGCTTTTTCTCGTGAAATCCCTTTCGTTTTCCAACAGTCTCATTTTTTGCTTGCGAATACAGATCACAAAGTGATTTAAGATTCGTATCATACAGGATAATTTCTGCCTGAGATAAAATGCAGTGCGCTTCTAAAGTCAAATATTTTGGATTACCGGAACCGGCTCCAACAAGATAAACAGTATTAACCTCAAAAGGGATGTTAATTGGAATATTCATAGTTTCTTCAATGCTAGAGATAATAAAATTAGCCTTCACACTGTCATTCCCGATATTTTCTGTCGGAAATCTCGCATTCTTGAGACCCCTACTGAAAATTTAGGGGATGACAATAAAATCAATCATTACTTCAAATCACTGTTCCTTCTTCCTCGCTTCTCTTTCCTTTGCCATTTCCCCTACTCTAACATTCAGTCCCGTCAAATCAATCTTTGCCTCTAATTCCTGACGAATCATTTTTGCACCTCCAGGAGCACGTCCATAGGTAGAAATAAAAATGCTAAAATTTTCCTGAATCAAAGTTGACGCTGATATAAAGTCCGAGTCCTCTACTTTATCAATGAAATTAATGAGAATATTTCTCTCTCGTGCTTCTTTTGAAATTTCAGTTTCTACTTCTCGATCGTTTACTCCACAATAAACGACATCAAAATCTTTTAAATCCCCGTATTGGTATTTTCGATAAATAAAATCAATCCAATCTAAAGAATGAAAATCATCAATAAATTCGGGTGAAATTGCTGTTATCCTTTTGCCAAGTTGAGAGAGAGTTCTAAGCTTCTCCGCACTTGCTTTTCCTCCACCGAGTAATAAAATTTTTTTATTCGTTACATCAAGCATAATCGGAAGATATTTTTTACTCAGACTAAATCTCCGTCGATAATCATGCAAGCACCTGAAGTTTGATTAGTTCCTTCATCAATAATAATACAAGCACCTGTTCCCCTGTTCGTTGCATACTCATCATAAAAAATCGGTTTCGCGGTCTTAATAACTATCTTAGCAATATCATTTAATTCTAAAGAATCTTGATTTTCGATTCTTTCAAGTGTGCTAATATTGATTTTATATTTAATTTCTTTTACAATGCATTTTACCGAATTAGTCGTATGGCGTAACAAGTATTTGCCGCCGGATTGTAATTTTTTTGAATCCATCCAACATATGTACGCTTCAAATTCTTGCGTTTCCACTGGGAATTTTTCTTTTACAAGCATATCTCCGCGGCTAACATCCATTTCATTCTCTAATCGAATTGCTACAGACATAGGTGGGAATGCTTCCAATACTTCACCTTCGAGTGTATCTATCGCTTTAATCTTGGATTTTGTTCCAGAAGGAAGCACTGTTACTGTATCGCCTTTTCTAAATACACCGGAGTTCACCATTCCAGCATATGCTCGATAATCGTGGTATTCGTTTGCAATAGGACGAATTACCCATTGAACCGGAAAGCGCGGTAAATCATAATTATGCGATTTATCTATATCTACATTTTCAAGGTATTGAATAAGAGACTGACCTTTATACCATGGCATATTTGTAGACAAATCCACAACATTGTCTCCGTTCAAAGCAGAGATAGGAACGAAATTAATCTCTTTTATCCCCATTTTTTCAATCAAGGGTTTTGCAAATTTTAGATAATCTGCTTTAATTTTTTCGAATACTTCTTCTGAATAATCTACTAGGTCTAATTTATTTATAGAAACTGTTATATAGGGAATATCAAGGAGTGCCACTAAAAAGGTATGGCGATATGTTTGTTCAATCACTCCTTTTCTCGCATCAATTAAAATAATAGCAAGATTAGCAGTAGACGCACCTGTTACCATGTTGCGGGTATACTGAATATGCCCCGGCGCATCGGCTATAATAAATTTACGTTTGGGTGTAGCAAAGTATTTATAAGCAATATCAATAGTAATGCCCTGCTCTCTTTCTGCCTTGAGTCCATCAGTAAGTAGGGCTAAATTGGTGTAGCCGTCACCTCTTCTCTCACTTGATTTCTCGATTGCATCCATCTGGTCATCAAATATCTGTTTGCTATCAAAGAGGAGTCTTCCAATTAAAGTGCTCTTCCCATCATCTACACTACCCGCAGTTATAAAGCGGAGCATATCCATATTCATATAAGTTTCTGTATTCATTGTTTGCCTTTTTTACTTTGGACTTTTCTTAATTATTCTTCGGTGTCTGTGAATCCGATAAACATCAAAGTCACTATCGGTCGTTAATAGAACCCCGCCTTTGATTAACTCTAACATTCTTACAAGGGATGCATCTGCCAGAGAAACTTTTTGGCTTTTATATTTTGTTAATGTTTGACCAACTTCTTTTATATGTTCAGATAAAACGAAAGGGATTTGAATATATCCATCTTCTATCATCTTTAGAATAGCTTCATCCCCTCCACTTCCTTGTAACAGATAACAGCATTCTGCCACCACTGCTTCGCAGGTCAACAGAGGTGGTGGTATTTTATCGAGTTCATTGCAAGCCCATTCATGCAAATTATCGCGTCGGTTTAAATAGGCAACTAAAACGCCTGTATCCACAACATAGTTCATCGACCAAATCCAACTAAGTGCTGTTTGTTAGTGGATAAGTCAGCAGCAAGAGAAACAATTCCTCTGTATTTTTTGGTTTTCTCTGCGAAGGAAACTTTATTTTCAGAATGGATTTTTGTCATATAATCAATAATCGCATCTCTTACAAAAGCTGACTGACTTACATCCAAGTCCTTTGTTAATTTTTGAATATCGTCAGCCATAACTTCCGTTATTTTCATCGTAATTGTTTTTAGATTTATTCTATCCATTCTTTCAGTCTCCTTCCTGATATTACTTTTATAAAAAAAGGTAATACCGGAAATTTGTCAAGTTTTTCAAAAAAAAAAAAAATTAAAAATAACCTTCTCTTTTTCTCTCTTCCATTGCGGCTTCAGATCGCTTATCATCTGCACGACCACCTCTTTCCGTAACTCGAGCAGCGGCTACTTCTTGTATGATTTCCGTGAGATTAGAAGCGCCCGATACAACAGCACCCGTACAAGTCATATCGCCAACAGTTCTATAGCGAACTTGCATTTCTTTGACTTCATCATCAGGCGTAGGTCTCACTACATCGGACACACTGAGAAGCATATTATCATGCATAAATAAATTTCTTTTATGAGTAAAATAAATGCTTGGAATCACAAGATCTTCTTTTAGAATATATTGCCATACATCCATCTCTGTCCAATTGCTAAT
>JANMOF010000526.1:0-8109 GCA_031368925.1 Leptospiraceae bacterium | reverse complement strand
GAACAATTTTTTCTAAATCTTCTTTCGCCGTCGATTTACCAACTAGAACCACAAAGAAATCTCTTTGCTTTAGAACATAGGGGGCAAATTTCCCCGGAAATTTATTTTTAGTAACTACATTATCTTTAAATTTATTTGCCTGCTCCTGCGAACTAAACGCACCGAGCTGAATCGTATAAAAATTCTTTTCTTCTAAAACGATAGGTGCTGTTTTTGCGGGTGCAAGTGGAATTTTCTTAGCGGGATAGGCATAAATTGGTTTTTTCACAGGAACTGCTGGGCTTACTGCAACTGGAGTTACCGGGTTAGCCACTGCAGGAGTTTTGGAAGGAAGCGGCTGAACAGGATTAACCGCTATAGGTTTTTTAGTTAGATCTTCTTTCACTTCTTGGACAGGGGAGACAGGAACAGGAATTGTCTTTGCGCTATCAGTCGAAGGTTTAAGATCAACAACTTCTGACTCTTTCCCGTCAACCTTTTCTTCTGCGGGAGCTGGAACCATATTTTCTTCTGCTGAATGTTTGAGTAAAGATTTTTCGGATAATTTATTTTCGTCATGACGGTTTCCATCTGTCAATTCTTTTGATGAATTATCTTTTGCGGCTACACTCTTTTTACCCATAGCATTTCCTAACATAAAAAAATATGTCATGAGACCAATGAGTATTGCTACTATGAATACAATTCTGCGTATATCTAGGTTTATAGTATAAAATGTTCTTTCTTTCATTTGTTTCCTCTTATCCATTTCAGGATAATTTTCTATTCATGATTCTATTATAAATAGCAATGCATTCTGATTCTAAATGCTTTAAATCCTTGTCGTTTATAATCTTAAAGTCGGATGCTTCTAGCTTTTTCTTAATATCCATCTGGTTTGCGAGCCGACTTCTAAATTCAGATTCAGTAATCTCATCTCTTTTTTTTACTCGTTCCCAAGAATCTTCATAGCTCGCAGAAACAGTAAGAGTTGCATCACAATTTTTTTCACCACCCGCTTCAAACAACAGAGGCGCTTCCCAAGCAACGACCCTACCGACTCCTGCTGACTGAATCAGGGAAAGAGTTTTTTGGCGAATCAACGGATGAAGAAATGCATTGAGCTTTGCGATGGCGGTTTTATCAGAAAACACAATTCCCGCAATCTTTTTTCTATCCATGTTTCCATTTTCATCTAGAATTTCATTACCTAATAATTTAGTAAGTTCTTCTTTTACAGGTGAGTCAATAGCAGTAAACTGCTTCGCAATCTCATCTGCGGAAATTCGAAATGCACCAAGAGTTTCAAAAATCTTTGTCACCGTTGATTTACCGCCTCCCATAGAGCCAGTAATTCCAAGTACAAATCGTTCTTTCCAGTTTTTAATTTCCAAAGTTCATTCCTGCTTTTAGTTTCGGTTGAAAACGGTAAGCTTACATAAAAAGTTTAGTGTTTTTTATATTTTCCGTCCGTTAATAAAAGAGAAATTATTATTTTTCAAAAAAAATTATTGCTAGTAACAAATAGTATTTAAAACAATAGAAATGTATTTTTATTTTTATCCATAAGAGGTTTTATCCCAGTGAAAAATTCACCCATTATCGAATCAATTAAAGCAAGAGAAATCCTAGACTCAAGAGGCAATCCTACAATTGAAGTAGACGTTCATTTACAAAGCGGGCATATGGGACGAGCAGCAGTTCCGTCCGGAGCCTCAACAGGCGAATACGAAGCAGTCGAACTTAGAGACGGTGACAAGAAACGTTATGGCGGGAAAGGCGTATTAAAAGCAGTTGCTAATGTAAATACAAAGCTTGCAAAATATCTCATAGGTCTAAACGCACTTGATCAAACTTTTATAGACGAGAAGATGATCAAAGAAGACGGAACTCCAAATAAAGCAAACCTTGGTGCGAACGCAATATTAGGTGTATCTCTAGCCGTTGCAAGTGCTGCGGCTAAATACTGTAATCTTCCACTCTATCGTTATATCGGTGGAAATTTTGCCCGTGAGCTGCCAGTTCCTATGATGAACATCATCAATGGTGGATCTCATGCGGATAACAATGTTGATTTCCAAGAATTTATGATTATGCCTGTAAGCGCAACTTCATTCAAGGAAGGGCTTAGAATGGGAGCAGAGGTATTTCATGCTTTGAAATCAGTATTACATTCAAAGAAACTCAATACAGCAGTTGGCGACGAAGGGGGATTTGCCCCTGATTTAAAAAGCAATTCAGAAGGATTTGAAGTAATACTAGAAGCAATTGCTAAGGCAGGATTTAAAGCTAAGGAAGATATTTTAATTGGTCTAGATGCAGCCTCTAGCGAATTCTATGACAAGAAGAAGAAGAAATATGTTTTAAAAGCAGAAAAAAATCCAGAGAAAACAAGTGAAGAGTTAGTGAACTACTATGCAGAGCTTGTTGGAAAATATCCAATTATTACAATTGAAGACGGACTCGACCAAAATGATTGGGTTGGCTGGAAATCTTTAACCGATAAACTAGGTAAAAAAATCCAATTAGTAGGAGATGATTTATTTGTAACAAATATTCAGAAACTGCAAAAGGGGATAACAGAAGGTATCTGCAACTCTATCCTAATCAAGGTAAATCAGATTGGAACTCTAACGGAAACTCTTTCTGCAATCGAAATGGCTAAGCGTGCCGGATACACAGCAGTAGTCAGTCACCGTAGTGGTGAAACAGAAGACACTACGATTTCTCATATTGCGGTTGCAACTAATTCAGGACAAATTAAAACGGGTTCTCTTTCTCGCACAGACAGAATTGCTAAATACAATGAACTCCTTAGAATTGAAGAGGATTTAGGAACGAGTGCAATCTACAAAGGAAAGAAAACTTTCTACAATCTTAACCTTAAATGATGTTAAATAAAAACCAATTTTCTATTTCTATCGGGCTCATTTCAATTTTTAGTATACTATACTCAGCTGTACTCGGGTCTAACGGTATACTAGAAAGAAGAACTCTCGAAAACCGTTTAAATACGCTTCGAGAGGAAGTAGAACGATTAGAAACAGAAAACATGAATTTAGAAGCTAAAAAGAGATTTCTACGAGACGACGAGACTGCACTTGCCAAGGAAGCAAGAAAATACTATCTACTTTCAGAGGATTCGAAAGTAATTAAATTCAAGGAAACGGTTTCCAATGAATCAAATGATAGACTTTTTGCTTCAGGTTTACCCGCATCTCATTTCAAAAAGAAAGACACCAAAGAACACCTGCCACCTGTCAATATGCTTAAGTTTTTTTATATAATTGGAGCCGGTGCAGTTTTAATTGGTGTTTTCATGAAATTTAAATAATAAAAAGTGGTAGTTATGAACTTGAATTCAACAAATTTACTCAAATCAGAAGATGAAAAAGAGACGGAAGAAAAGGCTCCGAATATTTTAGAAGAACTTAAAAACGGAAACTCTATTCAAAAGAAATTCTTAGATGCCAGAAAGATTTTTCTATGGGGTCCTGTGATGGATGATTCAGCAAAGGAAATCGTAAATAAACTTATGTATATGGAAATGATCGATCCAGCGAAAGAGATTACATTTTACATCAATAGCCCCGGTGGTTCGGTAACTGCTGGTATGACAATATACGATACAATGAAAATGATTTCTTCGCCCGTTGCAACAGTATGTATGGGAATGGCAGCTTCTATGGGCTCATTATTATTATGCGCTGGTGAAAAAGGGAGACGATTTATTTGGCCTAACGGAAAGGTTATGATTCATCAACCTAGCATCGGTGGACAAATTGTTGCGCCGGCAACAGATATCCGAATTCATGCAAATGAAATTAAAAAGACAAAAGAACTTTTAAATCGTATTTTGGCGGAAGCCTGTAGCCAACCGTACGAAAAAATTGTGCAAGATACTGATAGAGATTATTACATGACAGCAAGTGAAGCTATCGAATACGGCATAGTAGACGCTCTAGCAACTTCGATTCATGTCCAATAAAGAAGATTTAGAAACTGTATTTAGACTCTATCTAGATCATACAAAGAGAGACGATGGAGAGATAATTGTATTAATACTAAATTATCTTTCTCATCTTTTTCAAGATGATGATGAATCAAGTGAATCTTCCGAGCCAATTCAATTGGAAGACTTTACCCATTACGAAGTAGATGATTTTTTGAATTTTTATTTGGAAGACAATTTTGAAAACTATGACGAACTTCAAACTAAGTCGAAAGCAGTTTTGAAGAACTTTTTAAAATTCTTAAAAGAAAAAAAATACTTTAATAAAGAAGAAGCAGACGAATGGACGGAAATACTGAAGTAGTTAATCTCCACCCTCCCAAGTTTTTAAACAACAGCCATGTTCAGACAATCTTCACAACCATATTTCCACCTAAAAATAATTTAAAAACGAAGTATGACTCTGATGTATTAATACTAAAAGCAAAGGACGAGAGTGGCGATTTTTTATGGTTAGACCATAACCCTCCACTCGCCAAGTCTGATAAAAAGGCTGTAGCGGCAAATGGATATTACCTGATATTATTTCACGGAATGGAAGGAAGTTCAGATAGCCATTATATTGTATCATTAGCCGAAGCGGCACTACTCCAGGGTTATGGGGTAATCCGTGTTAACCAAAGAGGATGTGGTCGTGGAGAAGGACTCTCGAAGAAAGGTTACAATGCAGGTAAGACCGATGATGTAGCTTTAATTGAAAACTATGTTTACAATAACTTCTCCAAGAAAATAATACTTTGCGGGTTCTCTTTATCTGCTAATATTCTACTAAAATACTTTGGAGAGAAAAGAACAATTCGCTCTAAGTTTTTCTCTGCGGTGTCTCCTCCATTGGATTTAAAACGCGCCTGCGAGCATATTGATTCACAGGCAGGAATTTTTTATCGAAAAATATTTCTAGATTCATTTAAAGATAAATTCAAAAGAGGAATCCTCACAGCACCAAATGCTATCAAGGAACATGCATTCAAAGCCAAGACAATGTTTGACTTTGATGATATGGTGACAGCACCCCTATTTGGGTACAAAGGTGCGCTCGATTACTACCGTAGTAATTCTAGCATCCATTATATTCATAAAATAAAAGCAAAAGGAATTGTGATTCATGCGAAAGATGATCCACTCATTCCACCGGATACGTTTCGTAGTATTAACTGGAAAAAAATTCCATCACTTACACCTGTACTGACTGAAACAGGCGGACATGTAGGATTTATCACTAGAAAAACCGAAGAGATTCCTGATGGAAAGTGGCTTAACTTCATCCTATTGCAATTTTTTAAGAAATTAATTTAGTTTTGTCAAAAAATTATTGATTAATATCAGATACATGGAAATATATTTCCATGAAGATACGAAATAAATTATTTTTAGTCCTCTTTAAATCTAAAGATGATAATAAATGGGAAAGCTGGAAACGCTTCGCCGCAAAGAATAACTACTCATTTTCCATACTTTCTGATCCGTTAGACAGACCAATCATCCGTGGACAATTATATGATAAACCAATCTCAGTAGAAGCGGCTTACGATATGAATCCACAGGACAGAATGTATCTACAAATAAAAAGTCCCATCAATAATCCACGTGATCTATATCTCCTAGTTCAAGATAAAAAAGCATACAAATCAAAGAGTGGAATCTTTGATAGATCCCTTCATGGCATCTGCGAAAATCTAGAAATTGAAGAAAAGTTTTCTTTGAAAAGTAACTCAGAAAGACTATCCTCGCAAATTCTTAACAGACAGAATCTTACAAATGAACTAATGTCCCAAAATGATTTTTCAATTGAAGTAATTGACTATGAGCTCATTCTAACCAGTTATAATTCTATCGAAATTAATAAAGAATTTATCGAATTACTAAAACTATTCTATTCCTTCTTACTTGTTTTTGAAGAAATTTCTTTAGAAGCAATGATGAATCGAAAATAAAAAGGAGATAACAATGGATATCCACATACTCGCAATTTTAATCGCACCCTTTAAATCAGATCCAACTAATAAATCATCGTAGGCAAAGGTAGAGACATAGGCAAAAATGAAGTTTTCTTTGTCCGTCGCTTTCAAAATAAATCTAGCGGCTAAGAACAAAAACCGCTAAAGCTTTTTAAGCATTTATTCTAAAATAAATTACATCCCCATCCTGCACAATATAGTCTTTACCTTCAAGTCTTAACTTGCCTTCTTCTTTTACTTTGGCAGGGGAGCCAAGTCTGTCAACATCTTCGAATGCCATTACCTCTGCACGTATAAATCCTTTTTCGAAATCAGAATGAATCACTGCTGCTGCTTTAGGAGCAGTGCTACCTACGAGAGTAGTCCAAGCACGAACCTCTTGCTCACCGGCTGTCAGAAAAGTAACGAGGCTTAAGAGTTTATAGGCTGATCGAATCATGCGATTGAGTCCGCTTTCTGTCTCTCCAATATCTTTTAAAAATTCAGCTTGTTCTTCAGGATCAAGACCAGAAATTTCTTCTTCGATTTTTCCGCAAAGAACTACAACCTCTGCATCTTCTTCTTGAGCCATCGCGTAAATTTTATCAAGCAAAGGATTACTTGTATTTTTAATATCAGAATCTAATACGTTTGCACAATAAAGAACTGGTTTTAATGTAATCAGATTAAATTTTAAAGCAATCCTTTTCTCATCTGCATTCAATTCCAGAAGTCTTGCACACTTCCCTTCTCTCAGGATATTGATGATTTTCTCCATCACAACAGATGACTCAGCTGCTTCCTTGTTTGTCTTCCCTAGCTTTTGTAATTTGGGAAATTGCTTTTCCAGACTCTCTAAATCAGAGAGAATTAATTCATAGTTTACAATGCTTACATCCTCAGTTGGATCTACCTTTCCATGCACGTGGGTAATGTTCGCATCTTCAAAAGCCCGAACCACATGACAGATCGCATCCACTTCTCTAATATGCGATAGAAATTTATTTCCAAGACCTTCTCCAGTGCTTGCCCCTTTGACAAGTCCCGCAATATCAACGAACTCCATAACAGTTGGAATTATTTTTTTAGGTTTATAAATTTCAGCAAGACGATTCAGTCTTCTATCAGGAACTTCTACAATTCCTTTATTCGGCTCGATTGTGCAGAACGGATAATTTGCCATTTGCGCTCCTGCTTTAGTAAGCGCATTAAAAATAGTAGACTTACCAACATTTGGAAGTCCAACAATACCACAATTTAAACTCATTTACTTTCCCTTTTTAACATCAGTTCGATGTAAGAAATCATTCCTTACATCGAACTGATGTTTTTATTATTATACTTCTTTAACTTTATTAAAAAATTTATTTCCAAACCATATCTGAAAATCCATTACAATCTTATAAAAAACTGGAACGATGATTAAGGTTAATAGGGTTGCAAATGCTAAACCCCAACCAATCGCTAATGCCATCGGCATTAGGAACGGATCAGCCCCTCCAATTCCATAAGCAGTAGGTAAAATCCCAAGCACAGTAGTAACAGTCGTGAGGATAACGGGTCGTAAACGCACGCAACCCGTTTCCAATAACAATTCGTAAGATGTCATATCAGGTCTTTGCATTCTAAGTTGGTTTGCAAAGTCTACTAGGACAATAGAATCATTTACAACGATACCAGCAAGACCAACAATTCCGATAAAGCTTAAGAAACTAAAATACTGTCCGTGGGTAACGAAAGCGAGTATCACTCCAATGGAAGAAAACAGAATTGGCGCTGTAACTATTAGAGGCTGGATAAACGATTTAAATAGAGAGACTAAAATAATAAAGATAATGAAGAATGCTATTAGAAAAGATCTTCCAAGACTTGCCAGTGATTCCTCAGTATCTTTATTTTCTCCCCCGTATCTAACACGATAGCCGGGGTATTTATCAATAATCTTTGCTGCGTCTACTAGCTTCTTGATTTCCTGATTTGCTTTCATGGATGTCGTCTTAGTCTCATCCAAATTAGCAGTAGCGGTTAATAACCGTTTACCATCTAAGTGATTGATGGAAGCAATCCCTGGTACTGGTGCAGCAACGCGATGAGGCGCGACCGCAAGAGGAAGCGCAGCAACCCCAACGCTTCCGCGCGACTGCGCAAGTACGACGCAAACGGTTGTGGGCGAAAGAGGAT
>JANMOF010000508.1:0-2522 GCA_031368925.1 Leptospiraceae bacterium | reverse complement strand
AAACAGATTTGGATCTAGGGTATTACGAGCGTTTTACCACATCCCAGTTCTCTCGCAAAAATTCCGTTACGACAGGTCAGATTTATTTTTCTGTAATTGAAAGAGAAAGAAAAGGCGACTACCTAGGGAGAACTGTGCAAGTGGTTCCTCATATTACAAATGAAATTCGCAATCGTATTCACTTACTTGCAAAAGAGCAAGAGCCAGATTTCGTAATTGTAGAAATCGGTGGAACTGTGGGCGATATAGAATCTGTCCCTTTTTTAGAAGCAATTCGTCAAATGCGATACGAGCACGGGCAGGGGCAAGTATTATTTATCCACTTAACTTTAGTTCCTACTATTTCAGCGGCGGGAGAGGCTAAGACCAAACCAACGCAGCACTCGGTCAAAGAGCTATTAGCCCTTGGAATTCAGCCTGATATTTTAGTTTGTAGAATTGCAAATCCAATGACTAAAGAAATGAAATCTAAGATTTCTCTATTTTGTAACGTGAAAGAAGAAAATGTAATTTCAGCAAGTGATATTACTTCTTCGATTTACGAAGTTCCAAAAATGTACAAAGACGAAAAGCTAGACGAAGTAGTTCTAAAAATGTTTAATATGGAGATTGGTAAATCCAACTTCGGCGAATGGGAGAAGATGGTCAAACGCATATTAAACGCTACTAAGAAAGTAAATATCGCGGTTGTGGGTAAATACATTAGCCTGCAAGATGCTTACCGTTCGATTTACGAATCTCTTTCTCATGGAGGAATTGCAAATGATGCAATCGTATCGTTTACCAAGATTAACCCCGAAGACTTGAACAAAGACAATGTAAAAGAACTACTTAAAGACGTGCATGGAATTTTAGTTCCGGGTGGATTCGGAGAAAGAGGAATCGAAGGAAAAGTATTAGCAATTAATTATGCGAGAACTAAAAAAATTCCGTTCTTCGGAATTTGTTTGGGAATGCAATGTGCGGTAATTGAATTTGGAAGAAATATAGTAGGGTTAAAGAATGCACATTCTACCGAGTTTAATCCATCGACCGAGCATCCTGTGATTTCACTCATCGAAGAGCAAATGGAAATTGAACAGATGGGCGGCACAATGCGGTTAGGCGCATATCCTTGTATTGTGAAGAAAGGAACACTTGCTTATGCTGAATACAAGCAAGAAAAAATTTCAGAGCGTCACAGGCACAGGTTTGAATTTACACTGCGCTACAAAGAGCAATTTATGAAAGCGGGAATGGATTTTTCTGGATACTCTCCCGACGAAAAGCTAATGGAGATTGTAGAAATTAAAGACCACCCGTGGTTTATCGGCGTGCAATACCATCCAGAATTCAAATCAAAGCCAATCAACCCACATCCACTCTTTGCTGGATTTATCCGAGCGGCAGTGAAATACGCAAAATAAAACGAGGTTAATCATGAGTAAACGTTCAACAGAAAGAGAATTTTTAAATGGGGCAACAATCGGAGGCGACAAGCCTTTCTTTTTAATTGCAGGACCCTGCGTGATGGAGTCTAGAGAATTGCTAGACTTAGTAGCAGAGCAAATGGTAGACATTTGCAAGAGACTTGGAATCTTTTATATTTTCAAAAGCAGTTTCGACAAAGCAAACCGCTCTTCTATTCACTCCTACAGAGGTCCTGGACTCAGCGAAGGAATTAAAAACCTGGAATACATCAAATCCAAATACGGCATACCGGTATTAACCGACGTTCATGAAGTAGAGCAAATCAATGCTTTGAAGGATGTAATCGATGTTTACCAGATTCCAGCTTTTTTATCCAGGCAAACCGACTTACTCGAAGCCGCAGCAAAGACAGGCAAATGGGTCAATGTTAAGAAGGGTCAATTCTTAGCACCGGCAGATTGCAAACATATCAAAGAAAAAATTCGTGAGTGTGGCTCTGAAAAATACTTAGTCACCGAGCGCGGGGCAAGCTTTGGTTATAACAACCTGGTATTCGACTTACGGGTAATTCCTATTCTCCACAGCATGGATATTCCAATCATATTCGACGGAACTCATTCTGCACAACTTCCCGGTGGGGCTGGAAATATAACCGGCGGACAACGAGAGTTTATCCCCGATCTTATGACTGGTGCAGTATCTTTAGGTATCGAAGGTCTTTTCATGGAAGTTCATCCTGATCCACCTTCTGCGAAATCAGATTCTACTACTCAATTTTATCTTAGTAAGACTGAGCGGCTACTCACGAATTTACTCAAGATAGATAGACTTGTCAAGACGGGGTTGGTGGAGTTGGAGTAAATACCTCTCCCCACACTTTTATAAATTGTGGGACTAATTTGGTATAGCCCCTCTCCGATACGGAAAGGGGAATTTTTAGCAGTTGTCGGACTTTTGACCTAACCCCACACTGGACTACTGCATAAAAAGTGGACATTGAATTTAGGCTGCCTTTTCATATTGTATTCTAAAATTGACTGGGCTTGTAAAGCCTAAAGTCGAGTGAAATCTTTTTCTATTGTAAAAAATTTCAATGTATCGAAACAAATCTG
>JANMOF010000497.1:0-1889 GCA_031368925.1 Leptospiraceae bacterium | reverse complement strand
CGGCAAAGGAATTAGTGCTTTGTTTTTTTAAAGACCAATTTGCTGGCAAACTTCCAGAGGAAGATTCGATCGACGTTTTAAGGGATTCAATTCTCGCAGCGGTTTCTTCTCTTATTCCCTCAATTCTATTTTTTAAACTTTTTAAAGCAATTCCGCCCGAGTAGCCGACGGGATTTGCTCTATTACCCAGTTGGTAACGACTCAAAATAGAGCTCACGGTTTTATCTAAAGAAGAAACTTTTTCTTGCTGTTCGTAAAGAGAAATTAGAGTTCCATACATTGCGGCAAAGTTTGCGTATTCGTTTAGGGTTACAAATCTATTTTCTAATTGTTTTCCCTCTGCCTGCTTTTCAAATGCTCTGGCGACTGCTTTTTTTGAGCCACCTTCATATATAGAAAAATCTACTCCAAGAGTTCCTCTTTGGTAAGTATTTGTTCCAGGATGATTTAGAGTATCCGGTGCAAAAAGATTCAGCGTATTGTAGTTTGGAGAGGTATACAGGTTGTTATTCGTATCTATAAAATTACTAGGTTGGGTTCTTGCACTCTTTGTAGAAAAATCGGAATTAGTCGCAGATCTTTGCCCTAATGTAGAAAAAAAATTGAGTGCCGGGTCATTTGTAGTAAAATTTCTAGCGTCTGCATAAACCCTTGGTAGCCAATGCTTGGAAGCTTTGTTACTAGAAATTTTTGCAGCCCTTGATTCTAGAGATAATGCTTTTTGGGTGTGTGAATTTTCCTTTATCTTCTCCCAGATTTTTCCAAATTCGAGAGTTTGTGATTCTTGTGCTGTTAAACCTGTGATTCCTAAAAAAATAAAAAATCCCAGAGAAATACTGTTTTGAAGGATTCTCTTTATCCTTAATTGAGCGAATATTCTTTTAAACTTTGCTATCATTGTTTTACCTTCTCCATGCATATATACCATGGGGGGTATAGTATTTAATAAAGCAAATTCTTTTTTTGTTTGTAATAAAAAATATTATACCCCGTATGGTATTAAGAGGTGAAGTATGTTTTTAGTTAAAACTGATAGATGGTATTTAGAGCGTGTAATTTGGCTTTTGGCTGGGGTTTTTACAATGGTAAGTGTAGTATTGGGAAATTTTCATCATCCCTACTGGTTTTTTTTGACTGGGATAGTGGGACTAAATCAACTGATTTTATCTTTAACAGGTTTTTGTCCGATGACTGTGTTTTTGAATAAGATGGGATGTCAGTCGCGAATTCAATAAAATTCGTTTCACCCTGGCGCATTGGAAAAAATACTCAAAAAAATATTCTCTTGAAACAAAACGTTATCTCTTTTAAATTGCATTTAGCCATGTTAGAATACAGGGTTGGAATTATTTTAAGGAGATAAATTTTAATGAGTAAAATAAAGGTTAAAACACCATTAGTCGAAATGGACGGGGACGAAATGACTCGCGTGATCTGGAAAGAAATCAAAGACCGGTTCATTCATCCATTTTTGGACATCGAACTCGAATACTACGATCTTTCCGTAACATACAGAGACCAGACAGACGACAAGGTGACTGTAGATTCAGCACAAGCAACTTTAAAACACGGGGTTGCGGTAAAATGCGCAACTATTACGCCTAACGCTGATCGAGTGAAGGAATACAATCTTAAAAAAGAATGGCCTTCTCCTAATGGAACGATTCGTTCTATCCTAGATGGAACCGTGTTTAGAAAACCAATTATCATTAATAATATTCCAGCAGCAGTTCGTTCCTGGAAAAAACCAATTAGTATCGGCAGGCATGCCTATGGCGATATTTATAGAAACGTTGAACTTTTAGTTCCAGGTCCCGGCAAAGTAGAATTAGTCTACACTGATGCAAGTGGAGCCGAAAAACAAAGAGCTCTCGTTCATGAATATAAAG
>JANMOF010000465.1:0-7659 GCA_031368925.1 Leptospiraceae bacterium | reverse complement strand
GCGAGAGTCTTATCAGCACAAAATTTACAAACTTTACGTTTGTATTTTGCATTTTTCTTAGGATATTTTCCTTCCCCATCTTTTCCGCGGAAGTTTTTATCATCATCATCGTCTTCTTCATCGCGCTTGTTGTAGGTCTTTTCTTTTACAGGGTAGTCTTGTTGAATGTCTTTGTTGTCTAGTTCTGACATGGTATTAGTCCTTATAATTATTAATAGTTTAGTTGTTAAAAAACAGAATCGTCTTCGTTTATATCTGAGGCATAACCTGGATCATAGGCATCCATTGGAACTTCTTGTTGGGAGTAAGAGCTATTAGCTCCTCCTCCACCGCTACCGCCGCCAGTGTTGCCACCAAGGAGTTGGAAGTTTTCGACTCTGATTCTGACTTTGCTATTTTTCTTTCCGTCGGGAGCATCCCAAACAGATTGTTGCAGTCTGCCTTCAATGGCAAGTTGTTTGCCTTTAGTCGCATATTGCTTTAGCACATCAGCTAATTTTCCCCATACATCACAATCGAAGAAATGAGTTTCCTCTTTTTTTTCTCCGTTTGTCACATACGTGCGATTAGTCGCTAGACTGAAATTACAAACCGATGTGCCGCCGACGGTTTTGATTTCAGGATCGCGGGTGAGTCGTCCAATGAGAGTAACCCTATTTAGGTCATTTGCCATAGATCAAACCTTGATAACGAGTGCTTTTAAAATGTTTTGGTTGAGCAAAAATTCACGCTCAATCTTTTCGATGGACTTTGCATCTGCCTTACACTTGATGTGGGTGTAAAATCCAGATTCATGACCTGCAATAGCATACCAGAGTTTTTTAATTCCCCAGTCTTCTTCGGAAGTGATCTCCGCAGAATATTTAGTTAAAATATCCTGAATGGCTTTTTTGGTGTCGTCAATAATAGACTGAGAGCCCTCAGCTAGAATAGACGTAATTTCATACGCTCGCATAATTGTCTCCTTTGGGTTAACCCTTAGTTCTGTTTTAATGTCGATTTTCGCGAGAAATAGACACAGTAAGGGTAGAAGTATTTAGATTTGAATACCAAGTTAATTGGAAAGGGAGTGGAGTCAAGGGAAATGTAAAAGATTACCACGGATGAACACAGATAGACACGGATAAAAGGTTAAGAATTAAAGTGCTTATCAATTTGGTGCGCTATGAAAAATTTCTTAGCTTGAAAGTATTGATGATGGGAACTGATAATAGGGTAATCAGAAATTTATGCTGAAACTATTTGTAATAGACTATCTTCTGTCGATGCATAGAATTCTTCGATTTCTTTTTCAGAAGACTCTAAAAGACGCCTTACTATATTTGAAGCTTGGTCGAAGAATTTTAGGCTTTCCAAATAGAATGTTTGGATTAAAGGTAATAAGCTAAACTTTTGCAACTGATTCAAGTAAAGAAACTAAATATACAATTTCGATTTCTAAATCTTGGAATAAGTTAAGTAATTGATTTTCATCGAATACTTCTAGCCTTTCAATAGTGGCTGCTAGCTTGGATAATTTTTCAAAAGATAGGTTTAATGAAGAGCCTTTTAGTTTATGACCGAATTTTTTTACGTCAGCTATGTTCTTTGTGTAAAAAAAGGATTTATATTCGATTAAAGAATTTTTCAAATTTGCTTTTGCCATGGATAACACTTTTTCTAAAATTATTTCATTATCATCTCCAAGCCTTTCTTTTAGCTTTTCTAAATCAAAATGCTCTTCAATATTTTTATCTTTTTCGTAAAAGTCTTTTCTTGCCTCGATGTTATCAGAAGAGTTCAACCATTTTTTTAAAATTTTCTCAATTGTTTCGGGTAATATTGGTTTGCTGATAAAATCGTCCATTCCTGATTTGATGCATTCATCGATTTCTTTCCTACTCGTGCCTGCGGTGAGAGCGATAATAGGCGTCCTAGTATCTGTTTCCATTTTTCTAATTTCTTTTGTAGTATCATATCCATTCAATTCTGGCATTTGAATATCCATAAAAATAATATCCGGTTTCTCCTTTTGGAATTCGATTAGAACTTGTTTGCCATTAACCGCTTCAATTATTTTCATCGAAGATAGGAATTTTTTAAGCAAAATCTTCGCGAGTAGGGTGTTTACCTCATTGTCTTCCGCTAATAATACTGTAATATTCTTTGAACTATCTAAAAAATTGTCTATCTTTTCTGGAACTAGTTTTGTTTTTTTAAGTTCAATATTTTCGATTGGTGCTATTTCTGCATTAGCCTGGATCGTAAAATAAAACCTGCTTCCTTTTCCTGCTTCACTTTCTAGTTCTAGCTTTGAACCCATTAAGCCTAATAATTTATTAGAAATCGTGAGTCCTAGCCCTGTTCCTCCATATTTTCGAGTAGTCGTGGAATCTTCTTGCGAAAATGCATCAAAAATCTTTTCCTGATTTACTTTAGAAATTCCAATACCTGTATCCTGCACAGAAAATAGGATTTTCGTTTCTTCTTCTTTTGTGTTTATAACTTCAACTATAATTTCAATTTTTCCGTAGTCTGTAAATTTGATCGCGTTTCCTAAGAGGTTAATTAGTATTTGTCGGATTCGAACTTCATCTGCCCAAATAAAAACATTTTTATCTATTGGCAAATTAGCTATTATCTCTATGGGTTTATCTTTTTTCTGAATTCGAATTATATCTAAGGACTGCGAAATAAGGTTAGTTAAACTAAATTTTTCGATATTCAATTCTAGCTTACCTGCTTCTATTTTAGAAAAATCTAATATATCATTAATTAAATCCAGTAAAGAGTAAGCTGATCTAGAAACAGTATTCATGTAAAGGGCTTGGCTTTCGTTTAAGTTTGTTTTTATTAAGAGGTCAGTAAACCCAATAATGCCGTTTAGTGGGGTTCTTATTTCGTGACTCATGTTAGCTAGAAATTCCGACTTAGCACGATTAGCCGCTTCTGCTTGGTCTCTAGCCTTTTCCAGTTCTTGCCGTATTCTCTTTATCTCTGTAATGTCAGAGGCAATTCCATCCCAGATGACCGAGCCATCTTCTAATTTCCGAGGCATGGCGCGAAGTAATATCCATTTTAATTCTCCCGAGACTGTATATTGGCGATGAATTTGGTCAAATGCAGTAAGATTTTTTTCCGATTCTTTCTGAGCAGCGAATACCCCTTTCAAATCGTCCAGGTGGATAAGATCAAATAGGTTTCTAATATCTAGCATTGCATTTGATGGGCTAACACCAAGCATCCGCTCAATCCCCGCACTCATGTAGGAAAAATATATAGAGCTATCTGGCTTGGATACTAATTGATAAATTGCTCCATTGGGTAAATTGTCACCTATCGTTCTTAAAATTTGTTCTTTTTCTTGCAGAGCTAACTCAGCCTTTTTTCTATCTGTGATATTCAAATGAGAAATCACTACGCCTTTTACAGGATACAATATTGGACGGGCATACATTAGAAACCAGCGCTCGTCTGTGGGTGAATGACAGGGATATTCTAATTTAAACTCTGAGAGTTGACCTTTTAGAACTAAATTAATCCCTTCTTTTACATCATCTGCTTCCTCTCCGTTTGGAAAGTTTGAGGCTAATTCGCATATACCGATATAGCTTGTTCCAATATAGTTGTGATTCAATCCTCCGTTTTCCAATGCAAAGTTTTTCCAGGCATCGTTAACTGCAATGATGGTAGCATTTTCATCCAATACAGCTATGTGTTCAGAGAGAGAATCGAATATGCTTAAATTAAAAGCGTTGCTAGCTTCCAATTTTTCTGTTGTGCGGCTAAGTTCAATTGTCCGTTCTTTTATCCCAAGCTCTAATTTTTCATTTTGCCTTATAGTAAGAGCGATAAAAGCTGATTGTGATGATTCTTTATCTTTTCGCATACTGTTAATTTTATCTGCGAGGGCAAGAGAGAATAGTAAACTTTCCATTGCAACTCCAAACAGAAGTGCATTGCGAGTTAAGTAGTTATATGGTATTATTCCATGGATGGTTAAATAATAAATTGATAAACCCAGGAGAACCCAAATCCATGCTATGCAATAAAGTCTGGCATTTCTGTTCTTTTCTTTTAACCAAATATAGAAACTAATACCGGATAAAATAACTAAGCCTAGAGTACTGATCAATTGAGAAATACGAACAAGAATGTGGTGCGAAGTCAAATTAAAAATATCAAGCAAGGACAATGCTATTAGAATTAAGATATTTACTAGTAGAACAATATTTTTTAAAATTTTCCTTTCATTCAACTGCAAAAACTGAATCGCAAAAAAACCAGCAAAAATAAAAGGAATATTTATGAAAGTATAGGGATGGATAATTAAAAATTTAGAAATAGTTTCATTGAAAATATATTGACTGAACGGATAATTATGAGTATGCGAAATGCTGGGAAGAACAAAAAACACATAGCCGATATACCAGAGATAAAGTTTATCCTCAGTCACAAAAAATAAAAATAAATTATACAAAAACATGATTCCCATAATTCCCAGGAATCCTGCCATTAGAGAATCATACTTAATTCTATTTTCTGTTAAGGACAGTAGGCTGCCGATTTGAATCGGTATTTCAATTGGTCTTAGCGTGTGCACATAAATATATACAGTTTGTGGTTTTGATAAATTTCCCAGTGGGAGTAAAAATAAATTACTCGGATATGCTTTATTTTTTTCAGGACGAAGAGAACCTGTTTCTGTGGTTAATATGTATTTGCCTTCTTTTTCAGTATAATAATCTATATACCATAAGAACGTGCTGCCTAATTCTAACCAAGTATCTCTATCCGTGTGGTTTTCTATAATTAATTTAAGCCAGAAGGAACTTGTTGTGGAGCTATGAGAAAAAATTTCTTTGTTATTCAGTTGAAATTTTTGCCCATCCTCTATTTTTAAAATAGCATCGATAGTTAATTTTCCATCTCTGTCCTCTAAAAAATAGGTTTTTTTGCCAGCCTGTTGTAAGTCAGTTTCATTTTCTATTACGACCCTTGCATTTGTAGAAAAGGTCTCGACTGCGAAAGCGGATGATGTTAAAAATATAAAGAATAAATAGAGAAAATATTTTATCATAGTTTTCTTTGGTATTTCAAAAAGTAAAATACAGTTGAATGGCGAATGAAATCTTCTCCACTATCATTTTTTAAAACACGTATTTGTAAACTTGTATTTCCACCTGGAAAATTCGGGTGAATTTTTGTAAACTTAAACTGAAAGTAAATAGGTTTCCATTTTTCCTTTTCCTTTGATTTCCATAACTCCTCTTGATTCAAATTTGTACTGGTCTTTTAATAAATCGTATGTGCTCCTTGTAACGTGAATTTTTCCGGGCACGCCGTGAGATTCCATTCTGCTTGCTGTATTTACAGAGTCTCCCCATAAATCATAAATAAATTTATGTGTTCCAATCACGCCGGCTACGACTTCTCCTGTATTGATTCCTATTCGAATGGCGAGAGTAGTATTATGCTCTCGATTAAAATCATCAATGGCGGCTAACATTCGTTTTGCGACTTCGATCATGAGGGAAGCGTGGTCTTTTCGGATTTCTGGAAGTCCCGCCACTGCCATATAGCAGTCTCCTATTGTTTTGATTTTCTCTATTTTGAGATCAAGAGAAATTTTATCAAACCTGCTGAATAAATCATTTAATCTGGAAACCAATTCTGCCGGAGAGATAGTCTGTGATAGTTTTGTAAATCCTACAAGGTCAGCAAACAATACTGTCACCTGTGCGAATGAGTCGGCAATATTAGATTCTCCATTTTTTAAACGCTCTGCAATATTTTTTGGGAGGATATTTAAGAGTAGCTTCTCGGAGATTTCTTTTTCTGCAAAAAGTTCTTTGGTTCTTTGCTTTACCTGTGCTTCTAGTTTTAAATTCTCCTGTTTGATTCTATAAACTCGAAACGCATAAAGAGCGTAAAATAAACCTAAACCTATAGCAGTGACAGTTACAATAAAATACCAGGTAGTCCAAAATGCCGGTTTGATCATTAGTATGATTTCTCCTTCATTGGAGCTTTCTATTCCATCGTTATTTTTTCCTTTGACGGTAAATACGTGTTTGCCAGCTTGAAGGTTGTAATAGTTTTTAGTTCCTGTTTTTTGATACGGCAAATCTTCTTTTTCCCCATTAAATATATGTGTGAATTTATATTCTGTTTTTTCGGGAGCGACTAAACTTAGAGAGGCAGCATCTAACTGGAGATTATTTTCGTCGTAATCTAAACTCAAATCTTTAAAGTCTGCGACAGGATCGTTTTTGTTAATTTTAAGCTTGGTAAAATATACCTGAGGAACTGTTAGATTTTTTAAGGTTTTATTTCGTTCGATTACAGAAAGACCTTCACTCGTTCCAATGTAAGCGTGTTTGTCATTTACCGCTATAGAATTAAAATTACAAAAATCTCCAGCAAGTCCGTCATTCCTATTGTATAAAATAATTTCTCCTTTTTTATAATAGACGAGTCCCTTGCTAGTTCCAATCCAATATTCCTCTTCCTTATCCTGTATGATACTGACGATTTGCCCTTCGGGAAGTCCGTCTTCGGGTGTTAATTCTTTTACTACTTTTCCATCTTTTTCAATGATTAAAATGTCATCGCCTATTAGAAAATGTTTCTCGGAAATAGGCAGGAATGCCTGGATTTTGTTTAATTTTTTTGGCTTCTTTTTATCCTCATCATTGTATTTGTCTTTGTGGATAATCGTGATAAAACTCTGAGTATCCTTTTCGGTTGTTAATTCTAGAATTCTATCAGAGCTTTGCAGGTATAGATTTTTATTATCAAGACTTGCCACAATTCTCCATAAAATTTCAAAGGTTCCGGGATTATCGAATTTAATGTTTCCTTTATCCTCTAATGTTTCCAGATCAATCTTTCTGATTTTTTTGTTTCCCTCTAAGACAAAAAGGGAATTCGAAAATTTATCCATCGAATAAATATTTAGCGACTTACCTGAGTTATCCGTAAATTCTTCTATAATATCTCCATCATAATAAAATAATCCGTTTTCTGTTCCAAACCATATTCTTTCCTGGTTGTCTTCTAATACAACTCGAACCTTATTGTACGACTTGCCTCTCTTTGATGCCTTTAGTTCTGAAAATTTTCCATTTTCATATTTAATAATATTTGCCTGTGTTCCAAGCCAGAGTCGACTTTTAGAATCCTGAAAGATATAACGAATATTAGGATCAGCAAGATCGTCCCTTGTGGAGTAACTCAGTATTTTGCGCTTGTAATATTTTATTAATCCAGATCCATAGGTTCCAACCCAGCTAGTTCCTTCCCTGTCTATAAAGCAGGAATTTACATTTTCTGTTTTATATTCTTTATAGGAATTATCATCTTTAAAATAAGAATTTTTTATTTGCGAAAGAAAAGAAAGTCCACCCGTGATTTCATTTTTACAAATTAGATAGCGATTGGTTTGCTCAAATTTTTTTACAGGGCTAAAAGGCTTTTCATTTATACTGCCGGTTAGGGAATAACTAAATAAGCCTCTATCCTTATAAGAAACAATTAGCCGGTCTTTTTCTTCATTAATTGAAATTACATCTTCGCTGTCTCTATAGTTGGTAGCTTTGAAATCAGAGTCAAGTTGATAGAGCCCTTTCTTTTTTGTGCCAATCCAGATACTTCCGTTTTGTGCTCTAAAAATAATTT
>JANMOF010000448.1:0-7624 GCA_031368925.1 Leptospiraceae bacterium | reverse complement strand
TATACAAATTCTCAGGAAATGAGATTAAGGTATTATTGTACCTTCTTGTAACCAGGAATTTGAAAGACAAAAAGTATGGTCTTGTCAAAGAAATAGCAACGTATACCGGATTTCATCCAAATACTGTTTATTCTATCGTTCGTTCCTTAAAAGAAAAAGGAATAGTTCAAAGTAGGCGAGTAAAGTCCGGCAATCTGGTGTTTATCAATTTTTTTAAGAAGGATATTTCGTTTAAAGAAGTATTCGAAAAAGTAGGGGAAAACATAGCTTCTGGAGTTGCAAAAATTTTCCCTGGAATTCGTTATCTTTACTTTAAAGACAAAGATAGCCGAGACTCGAAAAATAGTACTCAATTGGATAATTTTTTCACATCCTTTTTAATTCGAATTCCAGGGACAGAAAATTCGTTTACTTTGGACTCAAGTGAACGTTCTATTTTTCGTGAGCTGACAGGAAACCATCTCAAGCTATTACTTTTTTTTAAGTACCTATCTCAATTTAAGGACTGCCTATTTTTTAAAGCTGCTTATGTAAGGATAGAAAAGGCAACTGGAATTAAACGTACTACGATTAGTAAACTCCTAAACGAACTTTGCGATAAATATCAAATTATTAGTAGAGAAAATTATATGAAAAATAGAAAGCGTTATTTCTTTAATTACCGCACACCCGATGGAGTATTAACTTCTGAAAAAAGAGCTGCTCAAAAAGCGAAATCTATTTTAACAAAATCTGAAGTTCAAAACGATTTAGTTTCACAAAAAACGGACTTTCTATGTACTAAACAAATAAATAATCTTATTAAAGATATATCTGAGAAAAAAAGTTTTGAGACTTTGATTGCTTCAAAGATCCAAGAAACATCGAGGCTTGAAGCAAAACCAATAGTCATTGAGAGTAGGCTAGATGATTATAAAGAGCTTTCCATTAAAAAGAATTCTATACCCATCCTATCTGAACCTATTAAAGAAAAAGAGATAGACTTAAACTTTCTGGAAGAGCTGAAGCGCCTTAGACCTGGCTATCATCATCAATCTAATGTGACGTAAACAGATGTTAAGAAAGGAATAAAAAGAGTTGTCAAGATTTATGGTAGATGTATTAATAGGACATAACCCGAGGTTATATAGAATGTCAGAGATTAAAATAGAAAAGAAACTAACCGCAGAAGAAGATTATACATTATCGTATTCTTTATTCATGAGTGCTATTAATTTAATTGTAATTGCGCCAACAGCTTTTTTCTTCAGAAGTATGGGAATGTTGGTAAACTATATGATTACTGGCAAAAAAACTAAAGCTGAAATGACAAAAGAAGAATTAAAACAGACTGCGCAAGGAATGGCAAGTTATTCCTATGATTTAGGAAACGAAGGCACAGAGAATCATTATACGATGAATGAGTTTGAAAAGAAGACAAAGAATAGATTTCAAAAATGAATAAATATACTTACATTACTGTTACTCAAACTTTTAAAGAGCGTTTTCTTGTTGATATAGGGGAAGAATTCAATTTAAATAAAGTTCAAAAATTACGTAACTACGAAGAAAATAGAGAAGTAATGATTTTTGATACTTCTTTAGAATATTCTATGGATAAGGATTTTCATCTTATAACTCAACTTCATTGGTTTGCAGGAATGGATTCATTTCCGGTTACAATGAACCTGACCACACTTTCAGATTTTTTATTTTCTACACAGGAAGGTGGTAATAGAGTAGGGGCTTTAAATAAGATGGAACACTCAATAAATATAAGGGATACGACTTATCCAGAAGATGTCTATTTCTATGCTTATTCTCTAACGATTGACGAATTTAGAAGTAAAGCCGGAGAATTAAATTTCAGTTATTATTCTTCTAAGATTGATCAAATCAAAAAAGATAATTCTGTTTTCATGACATTTGGATTTGCAAATTCACTGGAAACTTTAAAAACTCATGAACAATATTCAAATATGCAAATCGTAAATTCTTTTTCTCCTTTTGATACTTTTTTAAAAGAGACTGGAATTTTACCTTTTCATTTCTCACCGGTCCCCAGAATTAAATACAGTATTCTGACTTCCGAAATTTTAAAATACAAAGAAACATTCGAAGCTGTATAGAAAATGTATAATTCATCTACGATCAATCCTAGGATTCATGGAAAGTTAATTTTTGGATTTAAAAAAATTCGAAATGTTGCCTTGATTGAACTTAGAAATGGATTTTCAAAAATGCCTGATCCTAGTCTTTTATTTCATACTAGAATTCTAGGTAAAAAAATTTATTCAAATGAAATCCAATGGAAGCGATGGGAGAGAACTCAAAAGCTTGCAAATCAATATGCATACTTTGAAATCCTATTTTCTCTGGATGATGAATCTGTAATTTTAAATCAACTTACTTCTAAATATGATTATATTTTAATTACAAGCTCGTCTGATATTGTAACTGATTTTAAACAGGCATTTATCGACTTTCAACATCATTCAAAATTTTCTAGTTTTTGTAAAATACGTAAAGTAGAAGAGATTCTTAAAGTTTATAAAAACTATTTTAAGCTTGAAGAGAATGGCTCTTTAGCTGCCTAACGAGAAATTTTTGATACAAGAATAAATGATAGAGTAGGGACAAAGTTAAAAAATAAGGCTTACTCAGAAAACTCTTTACACGGCTTATCGGTAAGCGAATTTATCTCAGAAACAATTATTTATCGGGATTCAGATAGGGTAGAATATGAGAAAGGAAAATTCTTTCGATTCTATTTAGTCAATAAAACGAATTTCATAAATACCCCTGGATACGGTGAACGCATGAACACAAATGAATACGATTATGAATTTTTAGAGACAGAGACTAAAACCGATTACTCGGAATACAAAAACGATTCAGACTTTATCGAATGGAATAAAGAAGAGTATAAGGAAAGTTACCGTCGGAAAAATCCAATAACAGACGATGTAAACACTTTTGAATCACTTAAAGAGCTTGTCAATAGTAGAGAGAAAGCCGCGACAAGATACGCCGAAAAAAGATTTAATGAAACTTCAGATTACGTTAAATGGCAAGAATGGAAACACTTTTTAGAGAAGGTCAACGCATGAAACAACTTTTAGATTTAATCGAATCATTCCAAGCAGTCTTAGAACCACTTACAGAAAATATTTCTTTAGATGATTATGATTTGCTAAGAAACCATTTTATGGATTTACGGGAAATTACTATCAATACAAATTTCAAAACAAAACAATTAGAGATAGATAAAGTTTACGATTCTTATAGTATTCGAAATAAAATTGATACTATTACTTTTTTACAAACTATCAAAACTAAGCTTATTGAATTAAAGCAATTGATTCAGTCAGAGAAGGTCGATAAAGCTATTTTATCTAAATAGAGTAGGGGATTCGACTTCCGGAAAGTGGTACACAAAGCAGAAGTTCAGAAAGAAAATTTATTCAATCAGAAAATTTTGAATTGATTTTGGAAAATAGGTAGAGCATTATACTGAGTAGACTATACTAGGTAACTCGACTTTGTAAAACATTAATTCAATTATGGTTTTTAGCCATTCGGATTAAAGAAAATACGCGGAATAATAGTTAGGTGACATGATTAGAATATTTTTTTAGGAATGAATTAATGGGATACAATTATAGCAATTATTCTCGGAACAATCATGGTTGTTATGGACCAACAATCAGAGGAAAATTTTATAAGCCGATGTTTTATCACTCAAAAGGAGCTGCTTTTAAAAAGGGGAAAACTCGGTGGATAATTCCAGAAAATGGAGAATTCGAAGTTTTCAAAATTTCTAATGAAGGGAATTGGCTTTGCAATATAAACAATGGCTATTTTTCCTTAGTTAGTAAATGTGCAGAAATTCTTGGCGACCATAATGAGCGTTTAGCCTTTTTTCCACAAACAGTAAATCCCAATGACCCATATCATGGTTATCCTGTTTCATCTCAGGATTATCCACCTTCGGATACTCTTGTTGATAAGTGGTTTAGTGAAAATATTATTGATGAAGTAACAAAGAGACGAATAGAAAGAAGGGTAATATGAAACCAATCAGAATCAACATAAAAGGTGAGTTCAGTGACGCATACTTGTATTCAGGATACCTTTTTACTATACGAAAAAATGGAGAATTTTCTGCGCTTTCTTTGAGCAAACTCTTATCTGAAAAATTAGATGATAGATTAACTGTATTCGAGAGGAAGTTCATTAAAAATATTTTTCTGAGAAATGATTGGTTCTCAAATGCTCAGGCGAAAGGAATTTTTTCTCATCCCGATATGAGTAAAGGATTATCTATTGCATGGGAAAGAACTTCTAAGTATATCGAAATAGACACAAATGAAAACGACTTTATTCATTTATCAAAGTTACCAGAAAATCCAATTTTAGATTTAAAAATTTATGGATTATCTTGTTTTTTTGGAGGAAGAGATGGACTCTTTCGTTTACCATTGGCATTTAATAATGATACAAAAGTCAGTACATTTAGTAAGATCATGAAAATTTCTGATGCTCGAATTATTTATATTAACCCAAAATCAGGAGTTTTAATGTTATCGGCAGGCTCAGATGGTTTATTATTAGGGAAATTTGAAAGAGAGGAGAATGATAGTTCTGTTTCAGTTGATGACAAAATCTATGCAAATAAATCAATTAGAACAGGTTGGACTGGATACGATTCAGTTAATTATTTGAATAATAAAAATCCAATATATTTGAGTAACGAATGGGAAAGAGAAAGCGAACGACAATACTTTTATTCGAAGAATGATGAGACTAATGAAAAGAGATCTTTAAAGAAATTTTGTAGTCAAGAATTTTCAGTGCAAGATTTTTCAGATATAGATATATCGGGCGTAGATTACTTTTTTAATACTACAGGAAAACTTTTTACAATTGAAAAAGGTCAGATACGATCTTATGAGATTTCTTTAAGGGATAATGAACATACATTAAAAGTAAAAGAAAGATCTACAATGCATTCTTTTATAGAAACAATTAAACTCCCTCAGGAAAATGTTTTAAATGCATATCAGTTGCCAAACGGAACGATCTTAGAATATTTTAATAGTGTTGTCTTTATAACAAATAATGAAATTTATAATTTAGAAACTGTTCCGGTTTTGGGAGTGAAAACATTTCTTACTTCTAGAAGGTACAAACGGATTATTTGTATAATTAAACCAAATAGTATTTCATTACATGCAACCTTTCCGGAGGCGCATCACGTCACCTAATAGCGAGTAGCCGATTTGAGAGTGGACTATGTTCGGAAGCTGTCCACTCTCTGAGCTACTCTTAACGTTAGGCGATATTTATAACATTTTTTAAAGTAGGGTCAGTTTATGAAGAGTAACACAGAAGCATTTGAAAGACTAAGAAAAGAAGAGCAAGAAATTATGAATTTCACTTATTTAATATGCACTGCGATTCCGAATTTAAAAAAATCTATGAAAGGCTATAAGGAAAAAATAAAAAACTACGAATCGCTAGCAAAGCCAGAACATTTTATAGAGAGTCGTAACCATTTTTCTAGATTAGAATCTTTATCGAAAACTTATAAAAGAAATCTGACAAAATATGTATTAATATCTTCATATAGTTTTTTTGAATCTTATTTTAGATCTGCAATTAAAGAGCTGATTGAATTTCATGGCGGTAAAGAAATCTTCTTGAAAAATACGTCGCATAGAATGAAAGAATTGATTAAGAGTTATTCTTTAAAAGTAGAAAATAATGATTCTATCGCAGATATTTCAAAAAAATTGCGTGAACCTTATAAGAAAAAAAATACTCAGAGATATAAAAAAGCGTTAAAAGAGCTTGAGAGCAAAAGTAATTATCGTAATCCAAGTGAATTATTATCCATTACTTTCGGTCTTAAAAATTTTCTTGAACTTGTAAATGCTGAAGATTTTCGAAGTGCACTCATTCCCGATATACTAGAGCAGAATTTTTTATTTGATCTTTCTGATAAAATTAATACTCACGAGGAATTAAAGGAAATGGATTTACGGCAGACGTTTGACTCAATGAGAACTTTACGAAATCAAATTAGTCATGGAAAATTTGCCTACGATCAAGATATTGGGTTTCCGAAAGTGATAGAATATGTAAATTTTATCCGAAAATTCTCTTTAAAGATTGACATTCATTTAGTCACTTATTTTTTTATATTAGAGCGATTTTAGCTTGGGCTATTAAGTGTACTGGTTGCACCCTCGTGTCCCTAAAGGCTTAAAAAAATTTGAGCCTTTAGGCATACGAGGAGAGGAGTTCGATTCTCCAATAGCCTAAAATATGCTATATAAAATTTGTTTCATTAACCTTTCCAACTGAATATCCGTTAGAAAGGCAATTTCTATTATCATGAAAGCTTATACAATCCTAGAAAAAAAGATTATTACTAATATATTAGAATTTCATACAAATTCTAAGCACAATGTCTTTTCTAATCTCTTATTTGACATTAATGGAATTTTTTCTATGGCTACAAATTTTTATTTTATAATAGAGAAGAATAAGAAGGTTACTTTAAAAATTTCCAAGGAATATCACGACGCTAAGATCGAAAAAGATGGAATTCGATATATCAATGAATTTATTAATCGGATTAGCACAGAGCTTATATATACAATTAGTCTGCTCGATTACTTGTCTGAAAATAATTATTTACTAATAACAAAAAAGAGCAACGATTCCTTTGCACTTGGGCTGCAAAGTCCTCAACGAATTTACATAAATTTCAGTGATTTGGATGAATACTTGAGTATTAAACTTAGCGAGTATTCCGACTCATATTTTTTTCCTTTACCTAAATTATATAATTTAAAAGAAAATAATTTTCAAGATTTAGAAACCTTGCATAAAGAGCTTGAGAAAAAGAATTCAAACCTTACAAAATGGTTTTCTATTCTTAGTATCATTATTTCTTTGTTCAGCTTATCAATATCCGGCTATATAGGTTATAGACAAATTTCTGGTACTCAAAAAATTGAGATTACAAATGATAAGTTAAAAGTTGATGTAAAGGTAGAGAACAAAGAAAGGATTGACTCTTTAATTGAGCTAATTAAGCAATATATACAAATGAAGAGAAAACCTATCCAAGAAAAGTGATAAATATCGCCTAACTAAGAGTAGCCACTTCGAGAGTGGACTACGCTCGGAAGCTGTCCATTCCCTGCTTAGTCATGTAAGTGAAAATTTTTAGTATATTTGTCAGACTAACGCAAGTTACGCGCCTTCGTTTTAGGCACAAAACTCGTAATAACGGATAGGCAAGTTTATACGTCATTCATTGTTAAAATATTATGGGAAGAAAAAAAGAAAAAAATATTTCAGAAAGAATTTCTGATTTTTTAGATGCTTACTATCGAATAACTTATTGGCATAAATCTAAAATTATTATTTTTGGAGCCATTATTGTTATCTTTTTAGCACCTCTATACGATTACCTATTTAATCAAGAAGATAGTTTAACTTATTATTCTACTAACGTTTACAGTTTTTTAGTAATAACTCTGTTAGCCTCTTGGCTTAATCAGTGGAGAGATGAAAATGATGAATGGTCGATAGATGGAGTAATTAGCCGATTAAAAATTTATTTGAATTA
>JANMOF010000343.1:0-16179 GCA_031368925.1 Leptospiraceae bacterium | reverse complement strand
CCTGCAAATGAAATGAGTAAATCTTTGAGTTCAACTTTATCCGCTTCCGGTAAATAATTTAGATCATAGCCAATTTTAAACTTGAATGGTTCGATATTCCCTTTTTTCATTTTAATAGGAATTTTATCTGAGCCTATGTTTAGGCTCGAACTCAAGACTGGCACATCGCCGGAATTAATGTTATTTAGAAGTAGGGATAATTTTAAATCTGTTTGGAGCGAAGCAATATTATCCTTCATTGAAATAGAAATATCATTTGTAGGGTTTAGCTGAATATTTAATTCATCTATAATAGAAATAGCCTTTGTAGAATAAGGCAGGGTAGAAAAACGTTTTGTGTTTAACAGAAAATAAAAACTAAAATTATCTAGAAATGCATAAAAGTATTTATCTCCTTTTTCTGCTTCCATTTCCAATTTCAAATCATGTATAAAAAAATTCAAATAGGCACTGACTGGAATAGGAAGGGAAAGCTCTGTCGACGATTGTGTTTCTTCTTTTTTCTCTTCTTTTTCTTCTTCGCCTGAAATAAATAGAGTTTCTACATTCCACTTACCATTCTTTTGCCAGGCATGAATTTCTGGCTTAGTGAGGGAAATCTCTGTTAGCTTTAATCTACCCGTAAAGAGTAGCGGCAAATTATAAACTACCGCAAGACGTTCTAGTTTTAGAACTTGCTTCTTTTCAAAATCCTCCCCCGAAGAAATCAAAATATCATTTACGATGATTCCAAAGAATAACGAAAAACGTTTTACATTAAGCGAAATAGAGCCAGTAGACGCAGAGGAAAATCCTTTCTTGATTAAAAATTCTCCGGTATAAGAATTGAATACGAGTTTGTATAAGACAATGAGTATTATTAGAAAACGGATTAGTTTTCGTTTCAAAAGATTTTTTAGAAATGTAGATAGTCTTTCCATTTTGTATCACTCAAATCTTATCATTCGACGCGGTCAGGGCTACAACTGCCAAGTCACCCTGAATAGTTTTTATTTCTTTTTCTTTATTTTATCTATAGGGGAAACAAGGAGTTTGCTCATCTCATCAATTCGCTTTATGTAGCTTTCAGTTCCCTCTTTTTTAATTTTCACATAGTCTTGGATTCTCGCTTGAATGTAGTTTTCAGTTTGCGGATAATATTTTATTAAGGTTTGCTTTTCTTCCTCTGAAAAAGGACTAGACATTGGGGAATTGAGCTTAGTAAATGCTGCCCTCAATTTATTGTCACGACTTTGTTCGCATAACAGGAGTTTGTCTACCTGTTTATGTAAACATAAAATTCCCTGGAAACTTGCGATAATATCTTTGATTGGTTTTTGGAAAATTTCTTCAAGTCCTTCTTCAGTGGCTACTGTTTGGTATGTGCCTTCGGATGCGATTGCAATTTTTTTAAGTTCTTCGGCTGTTTTGTCATCCACCCCAAACCCGATTACGGAAAGTTTAATAGCAAGTGTTTTGCTATTTAGCATTACGAGCTTTTTTGCTTCTTCGACTGGATCGCCCTTACAACTTTCACCACCATCGGTTATAAGAAGAACATTGAATTTTCCTTTCTTGTCTAAAATAGATTCTCGAAATTTTAAAAGAGAATTGGCAATAGGGGTTCCACCTTCTGCTTCCATTTTACTGATGTGCTCTTTTAAATCTTTACGATTTAATTTTTTAAAAGGAGATTGCCACTCTTCAAAAGATTCACAGTCACTTGCAAAGTCTTCTCCTGCGGCATTTTTTTTCGCTCCATAGGAATATAACCCCAGCCCTGCTGCTGTAGATGGGAATTTGTCGATTAGTTTTAAAGATACTCGTTTAGCAACTTCCATTCGAGTGTCCTCCCCCAACTTTTCTAACATACTTCCGCTTTGATCGAGTATCATGACTAAATATTCATCTCCATAAAAGCCGCTACAACCGATTGGTTCACATTCATCTTTTTTGGGGTCAAGCCCGGCGTATTTTTCTAATGCATCGCTAATTCCATCTTTGTCTTCGTCCGTAAGAATCTCGAGTGATTCACTTATAAGAGGGACAAATACTAATAAGCCGGTAAACAGTGGAATGAATAGCATTTTAATACGAGTGCTATTTAATTTCATTAATTCCTTTCTCTATTTTAGTTTTTCGAAGCATACAATTTCCAAACCATTCGCATCGTAAACAAAATTCATCTTCCGTATTATAAGTAGCCGGAGTGCAAATATTTGCATTTGGAATTTGGTAGGGTTGCAGATACTCTTCCTTATCCCGTAAGCTAGATGAATTTTTCACATATTCTCTGATTTTGATATTTTGAGCAATCTGATCTTTGAAAGGTTGATTTTTAGTTTCTATCGTCTTTTCAAAATCATCTTTGGTTAAAGTAATTTTAAATACAATTTTTTGTTCCGACTTTCGAATGATAAGATAGTAAAAAATAAATCCAACTACTGCGCCGCCTAGATGTCCTAAATTGCTAATTGGTGCATCGTAGAAATATTGCAATAAAAACCCAAGCACAAGGGAAATAAATACTGCGTTCTTTGCTTTAATTGGGAATACTATAAAAATTAAATCTTCTTCAGGGAAAAGTAGTCCGAATACTGCAAGCATTCCAAAGACTGCACCACTTGCGCCTAACGTAGGACTTTTTAGAAGTAAATCAATGTTTTCCGGCACCATGATATACTTCATAACTAAAGCATTGGCAATAATAAAAATTCCTCCGCCGAGTTGTGATAAAAAGTATAGAGTGACTAATTTTGCTTTGCCGATGATCGGTTCAATGTATCTTCCTAGCATATAGAATCCATACATATTCATAAGAATGTGAAATGGAATTAGATCAAAGTAGGTAGAGTGCAAAAAACCATAGGTGAAAATTTGCCAATAGCTTCCATTAAAGAAAAGGTTAGGCGTAAGCGCAAAGAGGTAAGTCATCGTTAAATTTTCGCTTAACTGCATTAGGAAAACTAAACAGTTTATGAGTAGGATTAAATTGAGTGGATGAAAAATGGAATACCCGAAGAGAGTGGGTACCGTTGCAGATTTCTTTTTTGCCATATTAAGGATTAGATTTTACAACTCTTTTATTTAGTCAAGCGTACGAAAGTAATAAAATGTCAGTGTTTTTACTTAGTCTTTGGGTTTAGGAATTTTTTTTCTTGACTCTTTGTTGAAAACTGCGAGAATCTCTGTCCATGAAAAAGAATATAATTCCACCTGGAAAAATCCTACTATTAGTCTCCCTTGGCTCGTTCTTATTTTCTACTCTCTATGTGCATTCGCAAGAATCTATGAAAGATATTTTGCAAAAACAAAAAGATAAGAATAATAAAGAACTCACTGATCTAAAAGAAAAATTAAATCAACTGCAACAAGAAGTAAAAGATAAAAATTACAGCTTCAAGGTTGCGATGACTGAGGCAATGAAATATGAAATCTCCCAGCTAGCTTCTACTAAAGCTCCACGTTCAATTGACTACGGTAAGGTTAATAAAGAAGCAGAGAAGCGTTTGAAGATGGAAGGCAAGCGTAAAAAGCAAAAGAAGAAAGTAAAATTTACCTCTGATGAAATCGAAGAGATGGAAGAAATTATTTTTAGTGACGATGATCCATTGCCGGATGAATACGCAGATATGCAAGATTATAGCGAGGACGATTCTTACCAGCAAATAGAAGACCAGGGTTATATTGAGCCACCACCTCCACCTAAAAAAAATGAATCCAAATGCAATGTTGATTTGAAAGTCTGGGATTGGAGAGCAGAGGGGAAGGTAACACCTGTTAGACAACAAGGTTCGTGTGGAAGTTGTTGGGCATTTACTGCAACAGCAGCTTTTGAATCTAGTTATTTGATTCAGAACAATAAAACCATTGATGTGTCCGAGCAGCATTTAGTGAATTGCTCCAGAGCTGGAAGCTGTGCTGATGGAGGCTGGCCCGGAAATGCATTTGAATTTATGCTTATGAAATCTACTACTTCTTCTGGATCTAAAAGTGGAGTAGATGAAAGTGCAGAGCCTTACAAAGGAAAGGATTTACAGTGTAAGCCTTACAAAACTACAAGCTATCAGACAGTAGCCTGGGGGTATGTGGCTAATGGCAATAGAACACCTACAGTGAAGGAAGTAAAGCAAGCTCTCTGCAAATACGGACCACTGGCAAGTGCAGTCTATGTTACTCCGCACTTCCAAGCCTATGCAGGTGGTGTATTTAACGAGAAGGTAAAGACTTCGAGTCCAAATGATGTTAACCACGCAATCACGATTGTAGGTTGGGATGATAAGCTTAATTCCTATTTGATCAAAAATTCCTGGAGTGATAAATGGGGAATCAAAGGTTATATGTGGATTGATTATAAATCAGCGAACATTGGCTATGGAACTATGTGGGTAGTTGCTCGCAGTGAAAAATAAATAAGGTAGATACAATGAATAAATTTTTACAAACAATTCTAATCTTTAGCTTAGTAGTTGCGGCAAATTCTAGTTTTGCGACATCTAAGAAAAAGATTGTTAAAAAAGTGCATCACATTACTACGGTGGAAGATGATTCCCAACCGATGACTATTAAAATGAAAAAGGGAAAATTAGAAGGAATTAAACTTCCCGTAAAAATGGCAACCGGTTATAGCTGGAAGTTAAGCAAGCTAACGGATAATCTAAAACAGCCATTCAAGCCCAGGGTCATTCAACCAAAGAATAAAACAGCGGATAAAGAAGTTAGCATCCAAGAATACCAAATTTTCTATATTCGCGCTCTAGAAGTCGGAGAAGGTAAAGTTGAATTCGAATACAAGCAACCTTTCGATAAAGACTCAGCTCCTGAGAAGGAAGTTACTGTCACGATTGAGGTGGAATAAGTAGTCGGCACATTCGATACGCGGCTTTTCTTTTTACACAATCTTTATTGTATACACGCACTCAGTGACCGAATTTTCTCGATTTAGATTAGTAAAAATTACGGTCATCGCTTGGCGGTTGGTGAGCGTTAAGCGAAAGGGTGGAAGTAGCCCGCTTCTTAGCGGGCGTATGGATTCGATGCGCTTCGCTTACTCACCACAAGTCGAATGTGCCCAAATACTAAATATCGTTCCCAATCACTGAATTCCGAACCAGCCTCCAGTATCACCACCTGCCCAACAATTTTTTACGCAAACAGGTATATGTTTATTGCATAAATCTTTAAACTTTTGTTCGGCACTGATGTCTTTGGTTTCAAACTGGTCAGGCTTGCAAATTCTTCCATCGTATCTTCCCTTTACACGGATTTGACCCATGACGAAAATTCCGTCGCCAACAGAATAGATTCCCTTTTCTGAATCGCGCGCATAACAGGCGATATAACAACCGGGAGTTCTTTGAAATAGGTTTCTAGTTGTGAGAGTTTTCTCTGTTAGCCCCTGAACTGGATGATTGACTACTCCGTTGTTACCTGCGTAGACTTTGAAATCTTCTGGTAGAATAAAACGATTTCCTACTTCTTCTTGGGATAACAAGGATATACCGGTGAGCAATCCTCCGAGGAGGATTGCTACTAGATTTTTCTTTCCAGAACTCATTTATTTGGGACCAAATTGACTTTTGTCAATTTTGTTTTTGTTTTTCATATCTTCGAGTTCACTATTGCCTTTGCCTTTTACTTCGTCGGTTTGAACTTTCGTGTTATCTTTGATTTCATTTTTTTGCTCGTTAGTCTTGCCTGTTGTCTCGTTCATCATTCCTTTGTTCTTTTCTTTTTGTTCATCCAGGATTTGTTGATTTTTGTCCTTTAGTTCATTAAGCTCGGTATTATTTTTTTGCATTTGTTCTTCTAATGCATCGCGGTTAATTTGGATTTGCTCTTCTAATGTGTCTTTGTTTTTTTCTTTTTGGTCATCTAGAGTGCGGATAATTTCCTGCATCCTCTGACGAGCGTCTTCGGTTATAGAAGAAATACTCTGCGAATCTTCTTTTAGCTCAGCTAATTCTTCCGGTGATAATTCTGCATTTTTAATAGAATTTTTTTCGATAATACCTTTATGACCTTTTTCGATAATAGATTCTTTTCCAGTCGGTTTACCATTTTCGTCTATTGTTTCTACGCTTACAGCTCCGTCGGATACTAACGCTTGGTCTTTGCCTTCTGAATCTTCGACTATAAATTCAGTTCCTCGAATTCCTGCCACAAAAGTAGGAGTAGCTACTGAAAAAGAGCTATCCGAGTTTAACTTTTTGTCGGTCTTGGCAAATACTTTTCCTGTTTCCAGTTTTAGCTTCGCTTTAATCGTGCTGCCATTATCCCCTACAATAATATCTTGCAACCTCAACTTAGAATTCTGTTTTACTCGAATCACAACTCCGTCTGTTAATTGGATGTCGACAATTCCATCTTTGCCTGTTACAATTGTATCGTCTTTAAAGAAAAATGTATCTTTCTGGATTTTTTTTTTTCTTTTCCATCTTTGGATATTAGTTTCGTATCCCCTTTGCTAAAAGTAACAATACCCGCTTGCAAGGATTTGTTCTCTTTTTTCTTGTCTTTACAATTTGCATAAAATACAAAACTAAATAATATGCACAAAATCAGTAGTATGCGTCCCATAGAATTCTCCAATAATAGTTGAGGTTTTATCCCCTATGAAGAAAATATTTTAGAAGGTTTTTTTCGTCAATGATAACTTGAGTTAAAAAGATAAACAGTTAAGGAAAAATCTATACTCGCTTTGATACTAGGAATCGTTAAACAGTTTTGAAACTGAGTAGGCTGGTCATAAATATATGCGCGGTTTCAATTCGCAAAATATTTGTCCCGAGAGAAAAGGAATTTTCTTCTGATTCTGAAAATAAAACTAATTCCTCTTTTCTGAATCCGCCTTCCGGACCAATGACAGGAATTCTATCCCAGTTTGTATTTTCGGATAATGGTCGTTTTGCGTCCGGATTCATAAGTAAAATATTTTTATGCTCTTGCAAAAATTTTTCTAGAGAATTGTAAAGCTTTATGCTTGGAATAGAATGACGTTTGGATTGAGAGCAGGCTTCGAGGACAATCTTATTGCACCTTTCGATATTAAGATCACGTCTTTCTGATTGGAAAAAGTTGATGAAGTAAAAGTTCGTTATTCCAATCTCTGTGCTTTTTTGGAGTAGAAAATCAAGCCGTTGTGCTTTTGGAATAGAAGAGGCAACTCCGATTTTGCGCTCGGAAAGAATTGTATTTGTTTTTGTAAGTAATTTACCAATTTTACTCTTAGCCCCTACTTGAAAAAAGTAAGAATTGCCTTTTCCATCTCTAACCTCGATTTCTTTGTCGATGTCGTTTAAACGCAGGCTACGAAGATGTTCAATTTCTTCTTTTGTCAGAGTGATTTCATTTTGGAATGTTTCATTTGGTCGGAAAAATAGCATTTCATTTTTAATGTTTTTCTTTTTAAACCACTGCATAGCAATTAATGAACTTTCCATGCCTGTCAAATAAAATCTATTCGCGCCCTTATAAAAACTAGGATTTACCTTGACTTTCTTGGGTTACATTGCGGTGATTGAATTTTGCATGCTGTGGTCTTACTATACCTAAAAATATCTTTCCTGACGTTGATAAAAAAATCTTTAAATTGAATATTTTCCTATTTTTAACTTGCAATTATTATATTTATCTATACTAGATGGATAAATCAAAGGAGATTTATCATGAAAAAAATGATTCTATTAATAACGTTAGTTGCCTTCTGCTTAACATTTGCAGAATGTAAAGAGGACAAAAAAGACAACACTTCGCTACTTGCAGGCTTAGTGTTATTAAGCCAAAAAAAGACAAGTGCTGCAACTGCTTCTAGCACTTACTCTAATTCTACAACCGGGTCATCTACAGCAATATCCGGAACAACGTCAGCAACGAGTGCATCTTCGTCTGCTACCTCTGCTGCAACCTCATCCGCAACTACTGCTGCATCGAGTGTTCTAGCACCTTCCTTGAAAGACATTGTTGAAAAAGCAAATGCATCTGTTCAATCAAAAGTAACATTTAGTGATTCTACAACCTGTAATGGTGCTACGAAAACAGCTACTGGTACCTATAAAACTGCATTTACTACAACAGCGGGATCTGGCAGCTATACAGTTACACCAAATATAGCCACTACGATAAATTATAGCTGTACATATTCTAGCACAGCAAATAGTTTTAATGGAACTTACACCAACACAGGGAGCTTAACGATCGTATTTTCAAATGCAACAATTACCTACTTTGATATTGAGTCATTTGTAAAATCGGGAACATTTGTAATCAAGACTGCAGTTTTAACTGGAACCGTGACTGTAACAGATATTAACCAATCCGTTACTTCAACTAGCAGTTATAATTATACATCGTCTACAGGAAAATATACTAGTAACTTTTCAGGAAATGCTACCACCTCAGACAAAGCGTCAAGTTCTAACTTAGTTGTAGGCTCAGAAGCGGCGGCTACGTTTAGTGTTGTAACCTCTGGTCTTAGTACCTTTTCTTTTGGAACTACTAGCACCTTTTCAGGATCAACATCGACTAGTTGCTATAATTCATTCTCAGCAGATGCAGGCGGTAGCACTTCAGGAACATACAATGGATCAGCAGTATCCACTAGTTATGCTTTAACAACAGAAAATTACAAAAAATACTTTGCTGCACTCGGTTTGACTGTTACAATGTGCCAATAAGATTTTAAGAATTAAAAAGAGCGATTGAAGGGATAATTCTAATTTTGCTCTTTTTTTTAAATACTTAATTTTTTAACAACTATTTCCATTCTCACCAATGCGTAAAAAATTTTTATAAGAATGTTTTCAATTTAAATAAAATTCAAATTCACAATGGATTCCTGCCTTCGCAGGAATGACATCCAGATTCGAACTAATATTTTCTATTTTGCGATTTCGAATCATTTGAGTATAAATTGATTCAACGCACTTCAATAAATTTCCATTTCAAAATTAAATCTATACTTGCATTGCAAAATAGAAATTAGAATTTGAAATCTATGAAACAAAAAATAATAGATAACCCAATCGCTCATATGAGACGAAATTATACCAAAGATGGACTTTTAGAAAAAGATTTAAATAAAAATGCGTTAGAGCAATTTTCTAATTGGTTCACGGAAACTAGAAATTCTAAAATCATTGAGCCTAATGCAATGACATTGGCTACTAGCAATAAATCAGGATTAGCCTCTGCAAGAATTGTTTTACTAAAAAGCTTCGATGAAAAAGGATTTGTTTTTTTTACAAATTACGAAAGCCGCAAAGGGAAAGAAATAGCGGAAACAAAAAAAGGGACTCTACTTTTCTTTTGGGATATATTAGAAAGACAAGTTCGCATTGAAGGAAAGATTAAAAAAATTTCTACCAAAGATTCGGAAACCTATTTTCATTCCAGACCCTTCGAAAGTCAAATTGGAGCAATAGCGTCTAATCAAAGTTATGTGTTAAAGTCTAGAGACGATTTAGAAAAAAAATATGCCAGTCTTCTAGAAAAATACAAAGGACAAGTAGTTCCAATGCCAAAGACCTGGGGCGGGTATATTCTAGAACCTTCTAAGATAGAATTCTGGCAGGGAAGGGCAAGCCGCTTACACGATAGAATCCTTTACACGAAGAAAAATAAAACTTGGAAAATAGAAAGGCTATCTCCATAGTAGTGTATGCCAATCTACCCGTTTTTTTATACTTTTAATAGGTGTTCCACTTTGCTTGGGTGGATTATTTTTGGGGAGATGAGGTTGTGGGTAATGGTGAATATATTGGTTTTCCTATTTGTTATAAAATTTTGAAATAGAAAAGATTAGACATTATACACGTAGAGACAGGTCTGAGACCTGTCTCTACGTGTATAAAACATAACTTATGACAGAAAAATTCAAAATAAAAAAAATCATTCTATGGAACATTGGGGTTTACTTTGGAATAAGTATTCCACTACTTGTGGGTATCTCTTATTATTCGCCTATAACAGAAATGGCTGATACAATGCCTTTTCTATTTTTCTTTTATTTTACCTTTGGATGTCAAATTTTTATGAATTTTGTGATGTCTCTTTGTGCTGTGATGTTAGAAGAGCTATACTTAGCCAGAGCATTTTTCTTGAGTATAATCGTTGTTCCAGTCTTAGAAATATTAATTATTTTTTTAATAGGCTTTGTATCAAAATTTTTTTAAATGAGATTCACATTATATACAATGTAAAATCAAATCATTCCATCCCCTTCACAATCTCCAATATCTCCTTCTTTACTAACTCGTATTGATTCCAGGGAATAAAATGATTCATATCACCGCGGATGATTTTTAGTTTGGATTTATTGGGATACATCTTTTCAGCGTAATCAGCATTACCCGGTGGAACGAGGGAATCGTTATCACCCTGAATGACTGTCAAAGGAGTTTTTAAATCTTTCCAGAGGTGTTTCATCTTTTCGAGCTCGAACTCTGCTGGGAGAATTTCCTGGTTGCACACATCAATAGATCCAGGTAAAATAAATCGCACCAACTTATAATTAGCCGCTTTTTGATACCAGCGAACTTCTTCTAATTTTGGGTCAATAGATGCCGCAAGTAGTAAAATGCTTGTTATCCTTTCAGGATAATCCATTGCGAGTCGAAGTGCAACAGGTCCTCCGTAAGAGTGACCGACTACAAGTGTCGGCAAATTGTATTTTTCAAGAATAGGCTTTATATATCTCGCATGGTTTCCAATGGCTAATTCCGGTAATCCGGGCATAGATCCACCGTAGCCAAATCTATCTACTGAAATTAGGATTGCTTCTTTTTGTAATTCGGGATCTTCTAAGTATTTGGAAAATGCACTCCATGAGCCGGGAGAGCCGTGAATAAATAAGATTAATTTTTTTTTATTGGAAATTACAGCCGCATACTGTATAGTATTCGCTTCTATTTTATATTTAACTAACTTAATTTTGTTTGGCTCATTCGTTTCTTTCTTTTCAGTAGTGCATTTAAAATAAAAACTACAACTAAAAACTAAGAGCCAAACAAAGATTATTCGGTAAAAGGGATTCATTACTCCAAGTTTTTAATTAACCTATTCATATTTCCCTGCATTTCTTTTTCAAATATTCTGCTTAAAAATCCTTCACTTAATTTGAAAAGACCTTTTAGTTCTAGATGATCTGTGATTCTAAGGAAAGTTTCATTTCCTCGCTCTTCAAATTCATAGATATCTTCGAACACTACTCCTGATGTTTCGCATTTAGCGACTAATCGCTGTTTATCTATTACATCAGTGATTTTATAGTCCGCATGAATATCTAGAATCGAAATGTTTAATCTTATGGTGCATATACTTTTATCTTCACTTTTCCATTTTGCCATCTTCAGAAAGTCATTGTATTCAGGCATCGTTTCTAAGTTTCTAACATACGCGAAAACTTTTTCAATTGGTGCTTTAATAACTGCTTCTACTTTAGTGGTAAACATGAATATTCCTCTAATCTTAGACTGTTACCATTTAAAAGTTCCATTTTTATTATAATCAAAATTCATCGTTCCATCGGGAAGTCCGGGAACATTGAGACCGGATAATCCTTGTAATTTGAAGTCTGAACTTCTTTTTTGAATCGCGTCAGCAATTCCACTTGATAAAGACTTGAGCGGAAAACTCGTCTTAACCTTTACAATTGATTCTTTCCCGTTATTGATAATGTCTACTGGAACTCCCGAAAGAAATTTTTCTCCATTTAACTGTAAGTCATATTTTAAATCGCTAAACTTTAGAGCTGCTGCTGCTTTATTCGCCAGGGCAATTTCAAATTCCGTAGCAACATCTATATCTACATTGCTGAGTCCCGCTTGTGCCGCAGAGCCGACGCTTGTTTTCTTTCCGCTTAATAGTCCATCGAGGTAATTTATCGCAGCAGCGGATGCTCCGTCTTTTGCGCTATTGGCAATAGAAGTAGGTTCGGGCTTTATTATTTTAAAATTACGAATATCAATCGTAGGTAATACGGCAGGAATTTGTTTACCCTGGGTAAATGGAAAATCAAAGGATTTTTTACCCGCAACCTGGTAGGCTTCCGGAATCGGAACATTTAATACTCCATCTAACTTTACGTCTAATAGCTCTTTGCCGGGAAGTTTTTTGTAAATATCCATTAAATCAGAATATTTCATTAATACATCTACCGTTAAATCTTTACTTGAACTAGCTTCAATTTTTCCTAAATCCATTTTAGAAAATTTTGCAAGATTAGTTCCTTCAATCATTACATTCATATCCAAAATAGATTTTGGCAATGCAACCGGGTAAGGATTTCGAACGCTGGTTAATACTTTTAGAGAAATATTTTCCAAAGTAATTTTAGTAATATCTACACTCTTTAGGGAAAATGTCGGTTGGTTTTCTCCGCCTATGAATTGCTGTAACAAGGCACAGCCATTTATAAAATAAGCTAACACAAAAAATAATAAAAGTTTTTTAAGAAAATTAAATTGTCCCATTGTGGTTACATCCTATTAGTTGGAATTCAAAGATTAATTTTTCTAATGTCTTCGAATGAACTTGTTTAGTCAAGTCGAATGATTTTTATTTTTTACATGCTTAAGAATTTTATTAAACAAATCATCAGGGTCAAATGGTTTTGTAATAAAATCGTTCATTCCAGCTTCAAATACCTGCTCTTGAATTTCTGATTCTGGGGAGGCAGTCATGGCAATAATTGGAATGTTCGCATACTTTGGATTTTCCTGTGAGCGAATGATTTTAGTAGTTTGATACCCATCCATTTCAGGCATTTGTAAATCCATTAAGATGATATCATATTCCTGGTATTTAGTTTTTTCAAGTGCCTGCAAACCATTATCCGCAATATCCAATTCGATTTCCCATTTACTTAAAAATTCAGCTACTACTATTTGGTTAATTAGAAAATCTTCTACTAAAAGTAAACGTCTCCCTTTCAGTAATTTATTTTCACTCATCCAGAGCTTTTGCTGATTAAACTCAGGTCTATTCGAGAGAGTTTCTTCTGTATTCTTAAATTTGATTGTAAAAGAAAATTTCGAGCCTTTACCTAATTCACTTTCTACAAATATAGCTGTATTTAAAAAATCTAATAGCCTTTTTGTTATAACTAGACCGAGTCCAGAACCAGAAACTAAACCTCTATTTTCTGAATAGGCTCGGTCAAAATTTTCAAACAGCGAATCGATATTCTCCTCGTCAATTCCGGCACCTGTATCGGAAATAGAAAAAGCAATATGAGTATAATGCAAATTAATCTCTTCTAATTTGACTTCAAAAGTAATTTTTCCTTTTTCTGTATGCTTAATAGCATTGCCAATTAAGTTCATAATAATCTGTGAAAGTCGCACTGAGTCACCGAGTAAAATCGAAGGGATATTTTCATCATAGTGGGTAATGAATTCTATTCTCTTCTCCATTGCATGAGGTGAAATGAAATTACTCATTGTGCTGAGTAAATGGTGTAAATTAAACTTACTTTCGTCTAATTCGAATTTGCCTGAATCTAATTTATTAAAGTCTAATATATCGTTTATGATGACAAGAAAATTTTCAGCAGAAGATTTTAGAATTTTTAACTTTTCAACTTGGTCTTTGCGCGGATCCTTTTCAAGTAAAAGTCCAGTTATACCGATTACTTCATTCATCGGTGTTCGAATTCCCTGGCTAACGGAAGAGAGAAAGTGAGACTTACTAAAATTTGCCGCTTCAGCTTTGTTTTTAGCCAGTTTAATATTTATTTCCATTTTTTTTCGCTCCGTGACATCGAAGCTTGAAAAAATAATCCCATCTATGTAATTTTCATCATTGTAAGTTGGGGAAAAATGCATCTCATACCATAAATCAGTGGAGAGTAATTTTATATTTTCCTCAACTTGAATTACTTTTCCTTTCATTGCCTCCCGAAAATGCCTAATAAAATATCGCCTATCGTTCTCGAAAACTAATTCTAAAAAATTATCTCCAACTTGAATGTCTTTTTTTATAATATTGTATGCATTCTCTTTTGCCAAATCATTGAAATTTTTTATTTTCATATCTCTATCTAAAAAAACAATATTCAATAATCCATTATTGAAAACTGCCTGCAGGTTTGCCGTTCCGCTCAGGAGTTTCATTTCAATCTTTTCATTTATATCTATGATGCTATATAGACTGTAACCTGTGAAAATTATTAAATTAAGAATTGTTTCCCTGAACAGAAATTTTGCGTCCTCGGTTTTTAATGGTCGGTCTTGTAATAGTGAATAATCGGTAGTAATCACTACACTAAGAAGAATGATTGGCAGCAAAGAATAGAAAACGAGAAGTTTTTTCTCTTTGATGCCTATTAAAAAAAAACTAATTACGATCAAGGGAAAGAAAAATAGAAATAATCCTGTTTGCAATCCACTCATTGAGGATAATATGAATATTGTGAAATTGAGAAATAAAATAATTATATGGAAGGAAATTCTATATAAGCCGATATAATTTAAGTAAAAAAAGAATGTAAACAGTAGAGTGAATGTAAAATCGATGCTAGCAAAAAGATAGAGTCTTCTCAAATAATCGCTGGTAAAATTCGCCATTCCTACTACACAGATTACAAATAGAATTCGATTTGTATAGGTTACTCTACGAACTAGATCTAGCGGTAAATCATTACTTACCCCAAGAAAGGTTATTTTCTGCCATATATATCCCAACATATTCCTGTTATTCATTTGCTTGATTCGTCTGCGATATTATTTTTGAATACTTTAAATTTGTATTACTAGCTTCGGTATTATCATAATTCAGTATAGCATTTATTAGGCTGGATAGATTTTCTGAAGAAGAGGCAAGAACTCTCAGTTTTTCGATTTGATCATTTCGAGGGTTTTCTGCGATAAGCCCGTGTGTAATTCCAATGATTTCATTCATAGGCGTTCTAATTTCTTTGCTCATTGTAGACATAAAATGTGATTTAGATGTGTTAGCCATCTCTGCCTTATCTTTTGCAATTTGAGCATCTATTTCTAGCTGCTTTCTTTTTGTAATATCCACCAATGTTAGAACAATATTGTGGAAAACTTTATTATTCCCCAACACAGGACTAAAAGTTATATCAAACCAAAATGAGGTAAACTCGGATTTAAAATTTTTTTCAATTCGGATTACTCGACTTTCCCTAGCTAAATTGAAATAATTCTCAAAATTCAATCGCTCGTTTTCCGGGAAATAATTAAGTATGTTTTGATTTCTACTTATTTCAAGATGAGTTATTCTAGAAAGAGTATTTGTCAGGTTAGTATTAAATGATACAATCTGCATCTTACTGTTTAAAAGAGCGATACCTAAAGGACTAAAATTAAAAATTGATTTTAAAGTCTTCTCCTCGTATTGCAACTGATTTTCTATTCTTGTATGGCTCGATACAATGCTATACATGCAAAAATACATGAAGCAGCCATTTGAAATAATGGCAATACTAAATAAATATTCCTTATCTGAATTAGGAAGAGATTTATCCAAAAATAAAGAATGATCTGTGAGTTCGAGGCAAATCATTAGTAGACTCGTTATAAGAAAATTTATTAAAATTATGCTCTTTTGTGAATAGTTGAATATAAAAAAATTTAACAGGATTACGTCGAGGTAATATATATAATTCCCTGAGTCTTTTCCGGTTATTGAATCTAAAATAAAAATTCCTATATTGCAGTATGAAACTAAATAAATACTCGCAATTGTATAAAAGCGTAATTTGTTGAGTAAAAAAACGGGTAATAAAAATAAAAGTAAGATTGCATCTAAAATTGAATAGAAAAACAAACCATGATAGCCGTCTGAAAAAAAATTCTGAATTAAGAGTAAAGCAATGACGAAGGAAAATTTATTGCAGTAAATAATTGATCTAGAATGAATAGATTGATTGTCTTTTTTATCAAGACCGAATTCGCTAATTTTTATCCAAAGGGATTTTAATCTATTCATCACCAATGTGGAGCCCTCCATGTTGCCCGCTGAAAAAATCAGTGCTTACTATAAATTGCGCTGGCAGATTGAGTTAATGTTCAAAGTGTTTAAATCAACTCTTCATATACATGCATTAAAACCAATGAGTCAGCAACGTTATCAATGTCATTTATATGCCAAGCTCATTTGGGTTATAATAAGCAGGAATATTTTTGATACAATAAACTCATACAGTTGGAAAATCAGGCAGCGGTTGATAAGCCTAAT